>JACQWX010000006.1 GCA_016209035.1 Elusimicrobiota bacterium
TTGCCTTCCTTGGTCAGATGGCAGTGGTTGGCGCCGGCTGGCTCACCGCAAAAGAGATCGCGGACCGGCTCGGCATCCACCCGAATACCGCCAAGAGTTACGCGCATGAAGGCGTCCTTCGCGCCGTTCGGGGCGATGAGGCGGGCCGGGTGCGCCCCGAGCCGGCTCCGTGGACGAGCTCCTCAGGCAGTGACTTTGTGCCTAAATTGTGTCACCATAGTCACATGCTTGCGGCAGCTGGGAACACGGGGTATACTGTGGTAAGAGAAGCCCGGAAAGGCGTGACGTTCCAGCCATGAAGCATATCCGATTTTCGGGGCACGCCTTGGACCAGATGGGTGATCGGGGAGCGACCAGGACAGAGGTCCAGGAAGCTATCCGCAGCGGGGAGTCGTTGCCGGCCAAAAAGGGAAGGCTGGCTTTCCGCAAGAACTTCCCCTTTAACGCCGCATGGAAAGGCAAACGTTATGGGACGAAGCAGGTCATGCCCATCGTTGTGGAGGAGGCTGGCGAGTTGGTCGTAGTGACCGTGTACGTCTTCTATTTCGGAGGCAGCCATGAAGCTCAAGTATGATCTTTCAGTAGATGCCCTTTACATCTCCTTCAAGAAGGGCCCGACCCAGGTCACCACGATCAGGCTCACCGATGACGTTTCCGTGGACCTCGGCCCCAAGGAAGAAATCAGCGGCATCGAAATCCTCAGCGCCTCCGAGCATTTGGGCTTCCTCAAGAAGAAGCAGCCCAAGGTGGAGCTTGAAAACGTCCAGCCTGCCTAGGCTTGCCCCAACGGCCCAGGCGCTCTGCGCCCCGGTGTAGGACTGCTCGGCCCAGCCGTAGAACCGGCGCAGGCCTTCCTCGAGCGGGACCCTGGGCTTGTAGCCGATAAAACGTAGTCGAGGCGGTTGGGTGCCGCGTTCATTCAGGCGGGCGCGACGCTACTCCTTCTTCAGGACCCGCGCCTCGCACGGGCAGAGCCGCAGGAACTCCTCGGCGGCCGCGGTCAAGCCGACCACGCTCCCGTAGTGCATGGGCACGGCGAGCTTCGGCTTGATCACCCCGGCGGCCTTCGCCGCCTCGGCCGCCGTCATGGTGTAGGTCCCTCCCACGGGAAGGAGCGCCACGTCGGCCCTGATCCCAGCTCTTCGCGGCAGGGGAGCGGGCCAAGGCTGCGCGCTGCTTCGCGGGAGCGCTCCGGCTCGACCCGAACGACCACAATTCCCTCATGAGCCTCGGCGCGCTGGCTTCCAGCGAAGGGCGCCCGTCCGAGGCCCTCGCCCTAAAGACCTCCCCGCGGCCAAACGCGCGAGGCTTTCGGAGTACCTCCAGGGCCTGCGGGGCGCCTGACCCTTAATCATGAGGCAAAGGGGATGCAGGATGTAGGGGGCGCCGTCCCTCGGGGAACAGCGAGCGCAGGTGTCGATGCAGTATCTCCGCCACGACCGCGTTGCCTTCCTTGGTCAGATGGCAGTGGTCGCAGTAGAGGCGCCTGGCCGCGTGGGGCCGGAGCGCCGGGAGAAGGTCCAGGAACGGGACGCCCAGGTCGCGGGCCATGCTCGCCGCCCGCCGTTGAGGGAAGTCCGCGCCGTCGAAGAGGCGCTCCATGTAGACCTGGGCGCTCACGGGGAACAAGACGATCCCGAGCAGGACGCCGCGGCTGTCGCAGAGCTTCTTGATCTTCCCCGCGTGCTCCGCGATGACCCGCCAGGACTCCTCCGTCCAGGCCGCGCCCCAGTCGTAGCGGGCCTCCTCCACCAGCTTCTTCCAGTCGGAGGAGTCCTCGTGGTACGCCTTCTTGACGTACCGCGGCACCCAATCAAGCCGGGCCTTCAGGCCCGGCTCATGGGTCACCATGAAGTACCTCATCCAGTAGTGGACCGCCTTGACGACATAGAGGCGATGCAGAAGGCTCCCCTTCAGCCTCCACTCCCATCCCTTCTGGCCGTCCTGGCCGATGAAACCCTGGGGAGGCCGGGAGTCGTTGAGGTACAGGCACAAGACGACCATGTCCGGCTTCAAGGCCAGGCCGTGGTGCTCGACCTTGGCGAGGTATTGGACGACGCCGGTGTCCGTCATGCCCAGGTTGACCGTCTCCCAGCCTTCGAGCCCCTCGTCGCGGAACTTCCTCTGGACGATGGCCGGGAAGGAATCCTCCCAGACCACGCCTCCGTCGAAGGTGATCGAGTCCCCGATGAAGACGAACCGCTTGGCCGGGGAGCTCATCAGCTCCGGGCCACGGATGCCCTGGGAGTTGACCTCCACCATCACGTCCCCGGGGGCGTCATAGGCCTTGTGCCAGCCCCGGGCGTGGGGCTTGATGCGCATGCAGCCCCTCAGGTCGGTGTAGAAGGACTCGTGGATGCGGGCCGCGAACGCCGGGGGCCGTTCCAGGGCCCGCCGGGTGTCGTAGTAGGCCCTCAGGGCCGACTCGATGATGACCAGCCCCAGAAGGAGGACGGCGAGGCAGGCGCCGGGCTTGGGCCGAGGTCCAGGGCCGTGGTTCAAGCCTGGCACCCGCCGGACACCTAGGCGCCGAACGGGCGCCTGCCCTGCCCCCCCTTGAGGGACTGGGTCTTGGCGCACAGGTGCACGGCGCCCAGCAGCATCTCGTGGTTCAAGGGCTTCGCCTGGCACTGGAACACGTTGGGGTCCTTCACCGCCTCGGCAACAGCCGGGTCCTTGTTGGCGTAGGCGGTGATGATGATGACCGGCGGCCGGGGGCCCTCCACGGTCTTGAGGTGCTGGAGCACTCCCAGCCCCCCGCAGCCCGGCATGATGAGGTCCAGGATGACGACGTCGGGCTTGTCGGCGAGCTTCTTGATGGCGTCCTCGCCACTCATGGAGGTCGCCACCTGGAAGCCCGCGGTGCGCACCAGGAGCTCGACGAGGCTCAGGATGCCCTCGTCGTCATCGACGATGAGCACCTTCCTCCCTCGCGGATCGGTCGGCACGAATTCTGCCATGTTCACCCTCTCGTCAGCTTCTTGTAGCGGATGCGGCTGGGCCGGGCCGCGTCGCCCAGCCTCGCCTTGCGGTCTTCCTCGTAGGCCTGGTAGTTGCCCTCGAAGAACCGGGCCGAGCTCTCGCCCTCGAACGCCAGGATGTGGGTCGCGACCCGGTCCAGGAACCACCGGTCGTGGCTGATGATGACGCAGCAGCCCGCGAAGCTCAAGATGGCCTCCTCCAGCGCCCTCAGGGTGTGCACGTCGAGGTCGTTGGTCGGCTCGTCGAGGAGCAGGACGTTGCCGCCGTCCTTGAGCATCCTGGCCAGGTGCACGCGGTTGCGCTCGCCCCCCGAGAGCTCCGTGACCGTCTTCTGCTGGTCCGAGCCCGTGAAGTTGAAGCGCGCCGCGTACTGCCGGGCGCTGACCTCGCGCTTTCCCAGCATCACGGCTTCCTTGCCGCCCGAGACCGCTTCCCAGACCAGCCGGCCCGGCTCGAGGCTGTCGCGCTCCTGGTCCACGTAGGCGAGCCGGACGCTCTCGCCGATGCGGACCTCCCCGGCGTCGGCATCCTCCTTGCCGGTCAGGATCTTGAAGAGGGTGGTCTTGCCCGCGCCGTTGGGGCCGATGACCCCCACGATCCCGTTCGGCGGCAGCCTGAAGGTCAGGCCCTCGAAAAGGAGCTTCTCTCCGTAGGCCTTGGAGACGCCCTTGAGCTCGATGACCAAGTCGCCCAGCCTCGGCCCCGGCGGGATGTATATCTCGAGGTCGGCCTCCCTGTCATCGGGCGCGGCGTCGAGCATCTCCTCGTAGGCGCGCAGGCGGGCCTTGGACTTGGCCTGCCTGCCCTTGGCCCCCATGCGCACCCACTCGAGCTCGCGAGCCAGGGTCTTCTGGTACTTGGACTCGGACTTGGCCTCCATGGCGAGCCTGGCGGCCTTGGCCTCGAGCCAGGCGGCGTAGTTCCCCTTGTAGGGGATGCCCTCGCCCCGGTCGAGCTCCAGTATCCAGCCCGCCACGTTGTCGAGAAAGTAGCGGTCGTGGGTCACCGCAATGACCGTGCCCCTGTACTGACGCAGATGCTGCTCCAGCCACTCCACGGACTCGGCGTCCAGGTGGTTGGTGGGCTCGTCCAGCAGAAGGATGTGGGGTTCTTGGAGGAGGAGCCGGCAGAGCGCGACCCGGCGCTTCTCGCCGCCGGAAAGGACCGACACCGGGGTCTCGCCCGGCGGGCAGCGCAGGGCGTCCATGGCCAGTTCCAGGCGGCTGTCGAGCTCCCAGCCCCCGGCCGCCTCGATATCATCCTGCAGCGAGCCCTGGCGGTTCAGGAGCTTCTCCATGACCGCCGGCGACTCGTCGCCGGCGAGGGCTTCGGTGACTTCTTCGAATTCCTTCAAGAGGCCCTTGATCTGGGCCACGCCTTCCTCGACAATCTCTTTAACGGTCTTCGTCTTGTCGAGCCGGGGCTCCTGCTCCAGGAGCCCGACGGTGTAGCCTTTGGAGCGGTGTATCCGGCCCGTGTGCCCCGTGTCCTGGCCGGCCATGATGCGAAGGAGCGTGCTCTTGCCGCTCCCGTTCTCGCCGATGACGCCGATCTTCGCCCCGTAGTAGAACCCGAGCGAGATGTCCTTCAAGGCCGCGCGCTTGGGCGGGTAGACCCGGCCCACCTCGACCATGGAGTAGATGATCTGCTTGGTGTCTACGGTTGAGCCCACGGATTGATTGTATCAATTCGGCGCGGGCGAGTTTTTGTATCATCTCGCAATGAACGACAAGGCCCGTCTCGATTTCATCATACCGCTCCTCCTCGCCTTGGCGCCGCCGCTCGCGTGGGCCGCCTCCGGCCCCGACGCCGGGGAAGGCCCGGCATGGCTGTCCAAGACCGTCATTCCGAAGGAGGACTTCATCTACGCGGTGGGCCGTTCCCAGCCGCAGAAGACCGAGAAGGAAGCCAAGGACGAGGCCGTGACCGACGCCACCCAGCAGTTCGTCAAGTATTGCGGGGTCTCGGTCGAGGGGTTTCTCAGGAGTTACGAGGCGTACTCCAAGGAGAACGCCGCCGAGGAGACCCGGCACGACGTCGCGTCCCTCACCCGGCTCAAGACCAAGGCCTTCGTCTCCCGCGCGGTCCCCGAGGAGTGGCATGTCGTCAAGCGCAAGAAGGAGTTCGAGGCCTCGGTCCTGCTCAAGGTCCCCAAGGAGGAGTTCGACCGGATCTCCCGGGAGAGGAACGTCAAGCTTTCTCTCGACGTCCTGTTCTACTACGAGGGCGAGGACGGCAAGATGAAGGCCCTCTCCGAGGGGAGCGTCCTCAGGTCCGGCGACGGCTACGCCGTCTACCTGCGGCCGAGCGACGACTGCCACCTCTACGTCTTCCAAGTGGACGCCCTGGGCAAGACCTTCAGGCTCTTCCCCAACCCCGAGTTCAAGACCGCCGCCAACCCGGTCGCAACCGCCTCCGACCTCTGGATCCCCAACGACCGGTCGCTCTACACCCTCGACGAGACGACCGGCAGGGAACGCTTCTTCGTCTTCGGCTCGCTCGACACGATCGCCGAGTTCGAAGGGGAGGACCCTGGGGCCTTGACCATCAAGGACCTCGACAACGTGGTGCGCCTCAAGAAGATGGGGATGGCCGGCCTCAAGCCCAAGCAGGCGGCGGCCCGAGTCGCTCCGCCGAAGCGCGACCACGACGTCGTGGCGGTCAAGCGCAAGCTCCAGGCCGAGGGCGCCTTCGTCTACGAGACCTGGTTCTGGCACAAGTAGCCCCGCATTGACCCGGGTCAATTGACATGTGGCCGCGACTGAAGTACAGTAGAGCCGTCGCCCGCGATCGCAAGGAGGGTCGCCGTCCGCCCTGAAAGACCGCGGGCTTGGGAGTGAACCATGCCGAACCTTAAAGAGAAGCTGTTCCAGAAGATCAAGGAGTGGCGTCCCCGGACGACCAAGCTCGTCAAGGAGCACGGGAAGGTCAAGATCGACGAAGTGACCATCGAGCAGTGCGTCGGCGGCATGCGGGACATCAAGTCCCTCGTGACCGACATCTCGTATCTCGACCCTCAGGAAGGCATCCGCTTTCGCGGCTTCCTCATCCCGGAGCTCCTGCAGAGGCTCCCCAAGGTCCCGGGCGGCGACATGCCCTACGTCGAGGGGCTCTTCTACCTGCTCCTGACCGGCGACGTGCCCACCAAGGCCGAGTGCGATGAGGTGGCCGAGGAGTTCCGCAAGCGCGCCGCGGTCCCGCAGTACGTGTGGGACGTCCTGCGCGCCATGCCGCGCGACACGCACCCGATGACCATGTTCTCGGCCGCGGTGCTCGCCATGCAGCGCGAGTCCGTGTTCGCCAAGGCCTACGACCGCGGCATCAACAAGATGGACTACTGGGACACCACCTACGAGGACGCCCTCAACTGCGTGGCCAAGCTCCCCGAGATCGCGGCGTACATCTACCGGATGAAGTACCGCGGGGACACCATCATCGCGCCGGACCCGAAGCTCGACTTCGGCGGCAACTTCGCGCACATGATGGGCGTGCCCAAGCCCTACGACGACGTCTCCCGCCTCTACTTCATCCTGCACAGCGACCATGAGAGCGGCAACGTCTCCGCCCACACCGGGCACCTGGTCTCGAGCGCGCTCTCCGACATGTTCTACGCCCTCTCGGCCATGCTCAACGGGCTCGCGGGGCCGCTCCACGGCCTGGCCAACCAGGAGGTCCTGCGCTGGATCCAGGGCGTCATGACCAAGATGGGCGGCAAGGTCCCGACCGAGGACGAGATGAAGAAATTCGTCAACGACACCTTGGACGGCGGCCAGGTCATCCCGGGCTTCGGCCACGCGGTCCTGCGCAAGACCGACCCCAGGTACGCCGCCCAGCGGGAGTTCTGCGAGAAGCACCTGCCCAACGACATCATCTTCAAGTACGTGGACATGCTCTTCAAGGTGGTGCCGCCGATCCTGCTCGCGCGGGGCAAGGCCAAGAACCCCTGGCCGAACGTGGACGCGCAGTCCGGCGTCATCCAGTGGTACTACGGCGTCCGGGAGTACGACTACTACACCGTGCTCTTCGGCGTGGGCCGGGCGCTCGGCGTGTCGGCCAACATCGTGTGGGACAGGGCTCTCGGCTACGCCCTCGAGCGGCCCAAGTCAGTCACGACCGAGATGCTGGAGAATTGGGCGGCCAACCCCAAGACGGCCGTCGCAGCTGGGGCCTAGAAGGCGTCTTCCGCGCACGGGACGCGGATGAGCTCCGCGGCCGCCTGGTCCTCCGCCTTGCCAGGAGAGAACTCCGTGTCGTACAGGAGGCCGCGGCCGTCGGGGAGGTAGGCCACGGATTCCTGCTGGACCAGGACCTTGAGCGGCACCCGCGCGAAGTCGCGGCCTTCCTCCGGGCGGGATGGCGCCGGCCCGGCCGACAGGTCCAGGCTGAACTCGAGAGCGTTGCGGTAGGTGAGCAGGACGAATCTCTTGCCGTCCGGCGCGATGTCGAAGGAGGAGACGGTCTTGCCCCACTTGTCCGTCCCCTCGTTGAGCGCCTGGACGTCGACCTCGCCCCAGGGCTCGAGCGTCAACGTCCCTTCCTCATCCCCCATGACCTTGTCCTTGGCCAGGCGGAAGAGCTTGGCCGGCCTCGTCTTCTTCTTGGCGGTTTCCTTGGTCACGATGAAGAGGTCGCCGTTCGGATGGACCGCGAGACCCTCGGCGTTGTGCGCCTTGTCCGGATAGCGCAGGGTCAGGACCTTGAGAGGCTGGACCCTGCCTCCGAAATCCTTCTCCTCGACGACCAGCGCGACCGAGACATCCTCCCGGTGCGAAAAGTTGTCCCCGGTGTCGCCGATGAACAGGCAGGTCTTCCCCCCGCACGGGCCCAGCGAGAGGTCCTCGGTGTCCACGGCGAGGAACCCTTCGACCTGGACCCTCTTGAGGCCGTTGCCGGAGAGGTCCGAGACATAGAACACCGGCCCCCCGCCCGAGTCGTTGACATGATAGAGCCTCGGCCACTTCCCGGAAACGGCCAGGCCGCTGGCCTCGGGCAGGAGCGCCGGGTCCAGGGAGCCCGTCTGCACGGGCTCTCCCCACTTGGGACAGAGCCCCGCTTGGACCGCTGGGACGAGGAAGGCCACGGCGAGGGCGGACGCGATCATGTCTTCAGTCCGAGAGCCACTCCTCGATGAAGAACTCGATCTCCTTGCGGGCCTCGCCCGGGCGGGCGAGCTTGCTCTGCCGCTCCTTGCCCTGCCGCATGAAAATCATGTAAGGGAAGGCTGTGACCTCCGGCGGGAGGGCCTTGGCTTCCCGCGCCTTGTCCACGTTGATCCGGAAGAACCTCGCTTTCCCCTTGTAGGCCCTTGCGACCTCCTCGACCACGCCCATGAGCATCTTGTCGTGGGTGGACCAGTCCGCGTAGTAGTAGAGCACCACGGGAAGCTTCGAGTTCACCACTTCCGGAGCGTTGAGGTCCACGACCTCCTTCATGGCCTCTTCGGGCGCGGATCTCCCGGCCTTGCGGCCGGCCTCCACGCCTCCTTGCGGGCCCGCCGGCTTCCGCGCCGGCCTGATCGCGCTCTCGATCGGCGCGGGCTCCCGCCGGGCCTGGGCCGCCGGAGCGCTGGGCTGGGGCTTCTCCCTCTCGCATCCCGCCAGCAATGACAGCGTCAGCATCAAGAAAGGCAAGCCGCGTCGCAGGGTCATGGGTCCCTCCTCACCTGCTCACGAGCACGAACGCGGACCAGTAGAAGGGGTGCTCGTAGCCCTTCCTCCGGACGTCGGCGCGGGCCAGGCGCAGGGCCTCGCCCGCCGGCTTGCCCGACTTCAGATGCCCGAAGAACGAGTTCGTCATGGCCACGGTCGCCCCTTCCTCCACGGACCACATGCTCATGAGCACGGAGCTCGCGCCCGCGTATTGGAAGGCCCGCCCCATCCCGAGCACGCCTTCGCCGCTCAGCCTCCTGCCCACTCCGGTCCGGCACGCGGTCAACGCCACCACGTCGGCCGGCACCTTGAGCCCCATCACCTCGGACATGGTGAGAAAGCCGTCCTTGCCCTCCGACACGCCGACTTGGGAGAGGACCAGGGCCGGCTCCCGGATGTAGGGGATGTCGCCGTCCAGGATGCCGTGCGTGCCGAACGCCACGAACCGGTACCGCCCGAACGGGAGCGCGATGACGCGCTCCTTGCGCGCCTCGGACCCCTCGAGGACCGTCGCGGCCGGCCCGAAAAGGGTCTTGAAGGACTCGCCGATCTCGTGGGTCTTGGAGAGGCGCGGGAAGACGTCTTCCTCCGGCGCCGCGGGAGCCTGGCCGGGCGTTTGCGCCGCGCCGGCTTTCCCTGACGGCGCCCGGCGCCTCGTCCCGGCCGCGCCCATGCGCTCCCAGGCCTTGATGGCGCCCATGAGCTGCATGGAAGCCTCGTCCTGCTTGGGCTGGGAGGAACCCGCGATCCGCGAGTCGCCGACCGAGAACACGGGGTCCACCACGGCGAGCGCGCCTTCGCCCGCGGAGCCGGCCTTGGCCAGCGAGCGCAGCAGCGAGAGAGAGGTGGCGGACTGGGCGTAGCTAACCGGGAAGCGGTCCCCGAGGTACGTCACTCCCATGGGGAACGGGCCGTGGTCGCCTTCGCCCATCTTCTCCGCTTTCGGGAGCGCGACCGGCAGGGACTCGAACGGCACCAGGCCGAGCGTCTCGTCCGGGACGATGATGACCGAGGCCGTCTCCGGCAAGGACGCCGGCGCCGCCCCGAACAAGGCGTCGTGGAGCTTCTTGCCGACCGCGGCCTTGAACCCTCCGAGGTCGGCGGCGGAGCCCACTCCTTCGAAGTAGTCCCGGTATTGGAGAGCCAGGCGCTCCAAAGCGTCCCGTGAAAGCGGTATCTCGCGCGCCGAAGCCTTCTTGGTCGCTCCGTCCAGGAGGAACAGGAAGGACTTCTCGCCGGTCACCTCGAAGGCCAGGAGCGTCTCCCCCGGCTCGAGCGCCACGTCCGAGGCCTTCAGCGGCGTGGGGAACCGCGTGGCCGCGTACTCCGGATGGCTGCGCCGCAGGTCCGAGACGAGCAGCTCCATCTCGGAACGCGCGGCCCGGAGATGCTCTTCCTTCGCGGCGTAGCCCGCGTCGTCGCCGCTCCGGAAGAGCCCGTCCATCTCGGCGCGAAGCCCGCGGATCCTCGTCTCCAGCGATTCCTGCCTGGCCGCGAGGTCCGGCGGCAGGGTGAAGCCCGCGCCGGACTTGCCGCGGCCGATGGCCTCGGCGAGGAGCCGCGCCTTGAGGTTCTCGGACCAGTGGAAGGCGCCGTCCGCGTCTCCTTGGCCGGCCAGGCAGCGGACCAGGCCCTCGTAAGGCTCGGTCCGATCGAACCCGAGCACTTTGGCGGAGAAGAAGTTCTGCTTCTCCGCGGGACTCAGGGCCTCGCGCTGCGCTTCGGCGAGCTCCTTCTTCCCTCCCCCATCCGGCCGGAGCGTCAGCAACTCCTCGAACGCTTTGATCGCCTTGCCGTAATCCTCCATGGCCTGGTACCTGAACGCGAGCGTGCGGAGGACGCGGTAGACGCCCTCGGCGTCCTTGAGGCTCCGGTAGGCGGCGAGCGCCTCCTCGTAGGCCCCGACCGCCTTCCTGGGCTGGGTCAACTTCAAGAAGTAGCCGCTCCCGAGCTTCTCGCAAGCCTCCCCGACGAGCTTCGGGTCGCCGGATCGCCGGGCCGCCTGGGCCGCGGCCTCCAGGAGCTTGACGACGGAGACGTTGACGTCCGGATTGAACTTCTTGCCCAGCGCCTCGGCCTCTTCCCACTTCGCGCGGACGGTCTCGGCGGGAGTCGCGCAGAACGCCCGCGGCGCCAGCAGGACACAGGCGCCGATGAGTATCCACCCCGTCCTGGAGCGGCGATTCATGGGTCTTCCCCCTTCACGGCATGAGGGCCGAGAGAGCCTCGGCGGTGGCCGCCGCGGCGCGTTCGATGTCGGCTTCGGAATGCGCGGCCGACACGAAGCAGGCCTCGAACTGGGCCGGCGGCAAGTACACGCCCTGCTTCAGCAGGGCGTGGAAGAATTTCCCGTAGAGTCTCGTATCCGCCTTCTTGGCGGACGCGTGGTCTCGGACAGGCCCCTTGGTGAAGAACACCGTGAACATGGAGGCGATGTGGTTGATGCAGGCCGGCAAGCTCCGCTTGCCGGCCTCAAGTTTGACGGCATCTGTAAGCCTCCGGGTCAGAGCCGCCATCCCATCATAGGGACTTTCCTTCTCCAAGATCCTCAGCGTCTCCAGCCCCGCCGCGACCGCGACGGGATTGCCGGAGAGCGTTCCCGCCTGATAGACCGGCCCCAGGGGCGCGACCATGCTCATGAGCTTGCGGCTGCCTCCATAGGCGCCCATGGGGAAACCCCCGCCCACGACCTTGCCCAGGGTCGTGAGGTCGGGCCGGATGTTCCAGAGAGTCTGGGCTCCGCCATGGCAGAGCCTGAAGCCCGTCACCACCTCGTCGAAGATGAGCAGGGACCCGTACCGCCGGGTGATCTCCCGAAGTCCGGTCAGGAACCCGGCCTGAGGCAGGACCACGCCCATGTTGGCCGCCACCGGCTCGACGATCACGGCCGCGATGCGCTTGCCGTGCTTGGCGAAGGCCTTGGCCACGGCGTCCAGGTCGTTGTATGGAAGGCTCAGGGTCGTGCCTGCCCAGGTCTTCGGCACGCCCGCCGAGTCCGGGGCGCCCAGCGTCAGGGCGCCCGAGCCGGCGGCCACGAGCAGGCTGTCCACGTGGCCGTGGTAGCAGCCCGCGAACTTGACCGCGAGATCCCGGCCCGTGGCCGCGCGCGCGAGGCGCAAGGCGCTCATCACCGCCTCGGTGCCCGAGGAGGTCAGGCGCAACAACTCCATGGACGGGAGAGCCGCCCTGATGCGCTCGGCAAGGAGCGTCTCGTTGGGCGTGGACGCCCCGAAGGTCGTCCCTTTCTCCGCCGCCCTCCGGGCGGCGGAAAGAACGGCAGGGTGGCTGTGCCCCAGGATCAGCGGCCCCCAGGAAAGACAGAAATCTATGTAGGTCTTTCCATCCACATCCTTGAACTTGGAGCCACGGCCGGAGTGGATGAACACGGGGCTTCCGCCCACCGCCTTGAACGCCCGGACCGGCGAGTTCACGCCTCCTACCAGCACCCCGGAGGCCCGCTTGAACCAGGCCCTACTTTTTCTCATGCAGCCACCGTGCGGCGTCAACGGCGTGGTAGGTGATGATGAGGTCCGCGCCGGCGCGCTTGATGCAGAGGAGCGCCTCCATCGCGACCTTGCGCTCGTCGATCCAGCCCTTGTCCGCGCCGGCCTTGATCATGGAGTACTCGCCGGACACGGAATAAGCCGCGCAAGGCACCCGGAAGGCGTCCTTGACCCTCCTGAGCACGTCCAGGTAGGCGAGGGCGGGCTTCACCATCACGATGTCGGCCCCCTCCTGGATGTCCAAGCCCACCTCGCGCAAGGCTTCCCGCAGGTTGGACGGGTCCATCTGATAGGAGGCTCGGTCGCCGAATCGCGGCGGCGACTCGGCCGCCTCGCGGAAGGGGCCGTAGAAGGCGCTGGCGTACTTGGCGGCGTAAGCGAGGATCGCGGTCATTCCCAGGCCCGAGCCGTCCAAGGCCTTCCTGATGGCCGCCACCTGGCCGTCCATCATGCCGCTGGGAGCGATCATGTCGCATCCGGCCTCGGCCTGGCTCACCGCGGTCTTGGCTGTGAGCTCCAGGGTGGCGTCGTTGAGGATCTCCCCGCCCTTGACCACCCCGCAGTGGCCGTGGTCCATGTACTCGCAGAAGCACAGGTCCGCGATGACGGCAAGGTCGGGGAACCGGCTCTTGAGCGCGCCCGCGGCCCTCTGGACGATGCCGTCTCGGGCGTAGGCGCCGCTCGCCCGGGAGTCTTTCTTGTCGGGGATCCCGAAAAGGATGACCGCGCGCACTCCCACCGCCGCGGCCGAGGCCGCGGCCTTGAGGGCTTGGTCGATGGAGCATTGGAAATGCCCCGGCATGGACTTGATGGGCCGCTTCACGCCCTTTCCAGGGCGGACGAACAGCGGAAGCACCAGGTCGGACGGCTCCAGGGTGGTCTCGCACACCAGGGCCCGCAGGATGGGCGTGCGGCGCAGACGCCTCAATCTCTCCGAAGGAAAGCTCATGGCACGATTTTACTATAATGGGTGCCTGGCATTGTGTTTTGCATTCTGCAAAATACAAAATACAATGCCAGACGCCATGAAAGAAGGCATCACCTTCAGCGACGTCCTGCTCGTGCCCAAGCGCTCCACGGTGGCGTCGCGGAAATCCGTCGACATCTCCGGCCGTTTTTCGCGGAACATCAAGCTCAAGTGCCCCATCGTCTCGGCCAACATGGACACCGTGACCGAGGCGGACATGGCCATCGCCATGGCCCAAGCAGGGGGCTTGGGCGTCATCCACCGGTTCCTCACCATCGCCGAGGAAGCGGCCCAGGTCGCCAAGGTCAAACGCACCGAGAGCGTCATCATCGACGAGCCCTACACGGTGTCGCCCCGCGACACCGTGGCCGACGCCCGGGACCTGATGCGGCGCAAGGAGGTCGGCGGGCTCCTGGTGGTGGACGGCTCGGGCAAGCTCCTCGGCGTGGTCACGGAGCGCGACATCCATTTCCACGAGGACGGCTCCACCCCCATCAAGAGCGTGATGTCCACCAAGCTGGTCACCGCCTCTCCGGGCATCACCCTGGAAAGAGCGCAGAAGGTCCTGGCCGAGCACAAGATCGAAAAGCTCCCGGTCGTGGACGCCAAAGGCATCCTCAGGGGACTCATCACCGCCAAGGACATCAAGAAGAAGAAGCTCCACCCCGACGCGTCGCAGGACGCGAAGGGCAGGCTCCTGGTCGGCGCGGCCGTGGGCGTGGTCGGCGATACCGTCGAGCGCTCCGCCGCCCTCCTCGAGGCCGGGGCCGATTGCCTGGTGGTGGACGTGGCGCACGGCCACGCGGACCACGTCATCGAGGCCGTCTCCAAGATCAAGAAGCGCTGGCCCAAGGCCGAGCTCGTGGCCGGCAACGTCGCAACCTACGAGGGCGCCCGCGACCTCGTCGAAGCCGGCGCCGACGGCGTCAAGGTGGGCGTGGGACCGGGCTCCATCTGCTCGACCCGCATCGTCTCGGGCGCGGGCGTTCCCCAGCTCACCGCCATCATGGAGTGCGCCAAGGTCTTCGCCAAGAGCGGCGTGCCGGTCACGGCGGACGGAGGAGTCCGCGACCCGGGCGACATCACCAAGGCCATGGCAGGCGGGGCGTCGGCGGTCATGATCGGCAGCCTCCTGGCCGGCACCGAGGAGAGCCCCGGACTCATGCTGGTGCGCGGCGGGGTAAAATACAAGCTCTACCGCGGCATGGCGTCTTTGACCGCGACTCTCTCGCGCCGCATCACGGAGCGCGGAGCAAGGCCCATCGACGACGAGGAGGCCCTGGAGGTGGTGCCGGAGGGCGTCGAGTCCATGGTCCCCTACCGGGGCCGGGCCAGCGAGGTCGTCCACCAGCTCGCGGGCGGGCTTCGCTCCGGCATGAGCTACTGCGGGGCCAGGACCTTGCCCGAGCTCTGGAGCAAGGCCGAGTTCATCCGCATCACTCCGGCCGCCTGGGCCGAGTCCCTGCCCAGGCTCGAGCGCCGGCCCCCAGCCTGACCATGGCCGACCCCGGCATCGTCGAAGCCATCCGCAAGGCCGGCGTGGTCGGCGCGGGCGGAGCGGGATTCCCCACCCATGTGAAAGCCCAGGCCAAGGCCGAGGTCGTCATCTCCAACGGCGCCGAGTGCGAGCCCCTCCTGCACAAGGACAAGGAACTCCAAAAGCATTATGCCGCGCTCATCGTGGAAGGCCTCGAGCTCATGATGGCCGCGACCGGCGCGAGCCAAGGCGTGCTCGCGGTCAAGGCCAAGCACAAGGACGTCGTGTCGGCCCTGGAGAAGGCCATCAAAGGGCGGCGGGGCCTCAGAGCGCAGACCCTGGGCAACTACTACCCGGCGGGCGACGAGTTCAGCCTAGTCTACGAGGTGACCGGCAAGCTCATCCCTCCCGGCGGCATCCCCATCCAGATCGGCGCGGTGGTGGACAACGTCGAGACGCTCCTCAACGTCGCCTTGGCGAAGAAGCAGCCGGTGACGGATACATTTCTCACGGTGACGGGAGCTGTCAACGCTCCCGTCACGGTGAAGCTGCCGATTGGGACATCCGTCAACGAGGCATTAACGCAGGCAGGGAACGCCAAAATCAAGGATTTTGGCGTTATAGATAGCGCCATGATGGGCCGCGTCATGGACCCCTCGGAGCCCGTAGCCAAGACGACGGGCGGCCTCATCGTCTTGCCCAAGGGCCACCCCTTGCTGCGCAAGAAATCAGCCTCGGCCGAACGGATCGCCCGCATCGGCCGATCAGCGTGCGACCAGTGCTCATTCTGCACCGAGTTCTGCCCGCGCTACCTGCTGGGCTACAGCATCCAGCCGCACAAAGTCATGCGAAGCCTGGGTTTTGCGGGCGCGGACCGCAAGGTCTTGAACGAATGGGCGCTCCTCTGCTGCGAGTGCTCGCTGTGCTCCCTCTACGCCTGCCCGGAGGAACTCGACCCTAAGAGCGTCTGCGTCGCCGCCAAGGCCGCCCTGCGCGAGAAGAAGGTCGATTGGAAGAGCTCCACCTTGAACAAGAGCCCCGCGCCCGCGGCGCACCCCATGCTCCCCTTCCGCAAGGTCCCGCTCCCCAGGCTCGTCCGGAAGCTCGGTCTGCACGATTATCTGGCCGACGCCCCCTTGCAGGAGACCCGGGCCGCCATCCGCAAGGTCCGCATCCCATTGAATCAGCACCTCGGCGTTCCGGCCCTGCCCGTCGTCTCAGCCGGCCAGAAGGTGCGGCGCGGCGACCTCGTCGGCCAGATCCCTGAAGGCAAGCTCGCGGCCGCGGTCCACGCCAGCATCGACGGCGTGGTGAAGTCGGTGGATTCTCACGTCATGATAGAAGCATGAAGAAGTCCGTCGGAGGCGTCGAGACCAGCTCCATGGCCATGGGCTTCGCCGTGACCGACGCCATGCTGAAAGCCGCCCAGGTCCAGCTGCTCGTCAGCCGCACCATCTGCCCCGGCAAGTTCGTGGTCCTGGTCGCAGGCCTTGTCGCCGACGTGACCGCCGCCGTCTCAGCCGGCGCCTCAGCCGCTGCCGAATCCCTGGTCGATCAGTTCGTCATCCCCAACATCGACCCGGACATCTTCCCGGCCATCGAGGGCACGGCCCAGGTCGACCACCTCGAGTCGCTCGGCATCATCGAGACCTTCTCGGTCTCCTCTCTCATCGAGGCCGCAGACGCCGCGGTCAAAGCCGCCGGCGTTCGGCTCATCGAGATCAAGCTCGCCATGGCCATGGGCGGCAAGGGGCTCGTGACTTTCACCGGGAGCGTCGCCGCGGTCGAGACAGCGGCCGCCGCAGGAGCCGAGAACGCCGGCGCCAAAGGGCTGCTGGGCCGGAAGGTCGTCATCCCCAAGCCCCGGCCCGAGCTCCTGCGGGAATTGATCTAGGCGATGACGCCCCGGCGCGCCGCGGGCATCGTGCTTGCGTCCTGCATGGCCGCGGCGGGCTGCTTTGGCGCCGGTCGAGGCGCGGTTCGGCCGGCGACGCCGTCCGTCGACGGGGTCAAGGCCTGCCTCGAACGGCAGCGGCAGGCGCGGACCAATACAGAACGCGACCGGTTGGCACGGGAATGCTTCAGGGACGCCCAGGCCTTGCTGGGCCATGATCGCTCTCTGGCCGCGAAGGCGCAGTTCGTCCTCGCGCTGAGCGCCCGATACTGGGGGACACCGGAGCACAGGGGCCGCCTTGAGAACTCTTTCGAGGGATTACTCAAAGAGGCTGTCGCGCCCGATGTCCTTGCCAGGAGCGATGCGGCGGGGCTCAGCGACCTGTTCGCCGCGTTCAACGAAGTCGCATTCTACACGAAGAACGCGCGGCACGTCGCGGCCCTGGAGGAGGTGTTCGGCGAGCTGGAGCGGCGTAAGGCGCAATCCGCGGACCAAGTCCTGGATCTCTATGAACGGGAGGTCGCAGCCAGGGAATTCGACAAGGCGCGCTCGCTGATCCTGCGCCACCCCCATCCGGAGGCGGAAAGGCTGCCCGAGATCATCATCCGGGACGCCGTGAAACAGCCCGGTCCCAAGGTCTACGAGGTCTCCGGGGACGGGGGGACGATGCGGCTCGCGCCGGTGGACTTGGCCGGCCGGCCGACCATCATCGCCATCATCGGGTGTCACTTCGCCAAGGACGCCTTGGCGGCCATCGAGGCCGATCCGCAACTCCGCAGGGTCTTCGAGGCACACTCGCGCTTGGTATTGCCACAAGGGTCGCTAGGGATCGATGATGTGGTCGCTTGGAACGAGGATCATCGGACCTGGGCGATGGCGATGGTCCATCGAGAGGAGGATTGGCCGCTGATCGACGATTGGTCGCGGATTCCGACCTTCTATTTTCTCGCGGGCGACAAGGTCGTCTTCAAGGCGGTCGGCAAGCCTTGGAATGAGTTGAGGGAAGACATCTTGAAGGGTATGCGGCTGGCCGGGATCGCTGAATGATGGGCTGCCGGGGCAGCGTTACAAGGCGGTTGCTCTACCGCTGAGCTACGGCGGAACCACTTCGGAAGCGGTTGCCCCCAGAGCTAGGGCCACCCGCGCACCGATGGCCACCCCGTTTTTTTGACAAAGCACGATTCGGTTGCTAGTATGATTCGTACTGAACTCATTCTGATCATGCCCGACATTCAGAAATCACTGGCAGCAATCGTTGCGTTGAGCCAGAAACAAAATCGAATTACTGCCCCGGAAACTCGCGAATTGATTAGCCTCATTACAGGACTTTTTCGCGACACCTTGCTTGCCGCTGGCCATGATGCCAGGAAGATCACCCGAATCACCACCAAATTCCGTGATGCAGGCAGACGCTCCCCCCCCTGGAAACCATTTTCCCAGAGGGTACCAGGACGGCCTCAAGATGGCGCCGATGGGAATCGAATATCTAGATGGAAATTGCCAACCGGCCACAAATTTCATGCGGACGAAGTTACTGCCACCTTGGTTGAAGTGAAATATTATCTTCAGGCATTCTCCATGAATGGTGCGCCCCATCTGCCCCCCAACACAATTCAAGACACCTTTTCATGGCTGGTGGAACATCGAGTTGAGCCGAATCTCTATCTTGATCCCATCCAACTCATCCCCATTGATCTCCCGGCAATATTAGATAATGCTCGCCTCATTCAGTCAGGGCACCTCATCCCACTTGATCGAGACGGGAA
>JACQWX010000007.1 GCA_016209035.1 Elusimicrobiota bacterium
CATATGGCCAAGCCGAGTCAAGCGCAAACTGCAAGGGATTTGCGGCTTTCCAGAGGATTCCTTGCAGTTCAGGTGAGGATGAGAGGGAGCGCCGGAAGCGTCACCGACGGAGGAAGGTCAAACTTCCCGAGCAGAAACTAGTTACTCTGCCGGGGAGATCGATTGCTACACGGACAGAAAATCGAGCAGAGCGGGAAGCACGGCTTCGGGCTTCTCCTCCTGAGGGGCGTGCCCGCAAAAGGGGATGACGATGAGCTTCGAGTGAGGGAGGCTCCGAACGAATCGCTCGGCACTCGCCACCGGCACCATGATGTCACGGTCGCCGAGGATGACGAGGGTGGGGGTGCGGACCTCGGGGTAGCGGCGGATGCGCTCATCCACGTCCGGCGGGATGGCGTTGCGGATGAACTGGGCCACGGCGCGGCGGCCGGCCTTGGTGGACAGAGCCAGGGAGTATTCCCGGACGAGCTCCTCCGTGATGACGGAGCGATCCGCGAAGGCGGTGGCTGCGATGAGCCTGACCGCGGCGGGGCCCATGCAGGACTCGAAGATGGAGCCGATGACGGGCCAGCGCAGGGGCCAGAGGTAGCGGGGCCTGTTCTCGACGTAGACCGGAACATTGATGAGCGCCAGCCGGGAGACCCGGTCCGGGCGGGCCATGGCGGCTGAAAGCGCCACCATGCCGCCCATGGAGTTGCCGACCAGCGCCGCTCGTTCGATCGAGAGGCTGTCCATGAAGGCGAAGAGCCAGAGGGTGAAGCCATCCACCGTGTAATCGAAGTCCCAGGGCTGTTCCGAGCGGCCGAATCCCGGGAAGTCAGGGGCGAGGACGCGCCGGTCGGGGCCGAGGGTCGGCAGGATATGGCGCCACGAATAAGAGGAGGCTCCCAGGCCGTGGAGCAGGATGACCGGCTCGCCTTCTCCGGCTGAGAGGACGTGGACCCGGACTCCTCCCGCAGTCGCCGCGATCGTCATTCTACTCGAGGCTGGACAGAATCCGGTCCTCAAGCCGGGTCATCACGGCCTTCTGGCGGGGGGTCGCGTCGTCGTAGCCGAGCAGGTGCAGGCTGCCGTGGCTGACCAGGGTCAGGGTCTCCTTGAGGGGGGAGTGGCCGAGGTCTGCGGCTTGTGAGCGGACCTTGGCAGCGGAGATGTAGATGTCGCCGAAGGGGGTCTCGCCCGGAGGGGTCCCCGGCACGGCCGCGCCATGGTTGAAGGCCAGGACGTCGGTGTCGCGCTCAAGCTTGAGGAAGCGCCTGTTCAAGCCGCGCATGGCGCGGCCAGCGAGGAAGACGATGTTGATCTCGCCCTCGACGCGCGGCCCCTTGCCTTGGGGCTTCTGCTTCAAGGCCTGGCGGCAGACAGCCGCGATCAGGCGGGGCCTGCGGGCCTCCTTGGGAAGGAGGCTTAGGCCCGCGACGCGGACGACGGGGCCCCCTGGCGTGGCGGGCTTCCTCATTTGGGCTTGTCCCAGCGCTCGTAGGCGTTGATGATCTTGCGCACCAGGGGATGGCGCACCACGTCCTCCTCGGTCAGCCGGCAGAAGGCGACGCCCTCGACGTCCTTGAGCACGCCCATGATGCGGATGAGGCCGGAGGTGACGTCCGCGGTCAGGTCCATCTGGGTGATGTCGCCGGTCACGACGATGCGCGAGCCGTTGCCCATGCGGGTGAGGAACATCTTCATCTGCTCGGGCGTGGTGTTCTGGGCCTCGTCTAGCAGGATGAAGGCGTCCTCGAAGGTGCGGCCTCTCATGTAGGCCAGCGGCACGACCTCGATGACCTCGTCGCCGCGCCAGGAGCGGAAGCGCTGGGGGCCGAGCATGGAGTAGAAGGCGTCGTAGAGGGGCTTGAGATAGGGATGGACCTTCTCCAGGAGGTCGCCGGGCAAAAACCCCAGCTTCTCGCCCGCCTCGACCACGGGCCTGGAGAGGATGATGCGGTTGACCTTGCCCTGCTGGAGCGCCCGCAGGGCGCAGGCGACGGCCAGGAAGGTCTTGCCGGTGCCTGCGGGGCCGATGCCGAACACGAGGTCCTTGGCGAGGATGGCTTGGACGTATCTCTCCTGGTTCGGCGAGCGGGAGCGGATGACCTTGCCGTAGGCGGTGCGGATGAGGGCGTCGGGAGGCAGGCCGGAGAGCCCCAGGTCGCCGGAAGCGCGCTGGGGGTCCGGCCGGCGCGCTTGAGCGCTGGGAGGGACGGCGTTGCGCAGGCCTGCGCGGCGCAGGTCGCCCAGCCTCTCGCGGATGCCCTTGACGGCCTTGTCCACGCGGCCCGACGAGCCCCTGATGGTGAGGATCATCTCGTTGGCGCGGGTATCCTGCCGCAGCGAGATCTCCACCCCGAAGTCGGCCTCCATCTGCCGCAGGAGGATGTCCTGCTCCCCGAGCAGGGCCATGGCCTCCTCGGAACCGTCGATGCTCAACCTTTTGATTGCCATAGGACCTCTTGCAGATTCTCCGAGAAATTGAGCTTCCTCGCCAGTGACGAGGCCGCGTCGCGTTCGAAGGGGGGGGCGTCGCGCCGGCCGCTTAAAGCCCGCAGCCATTCCCAACAGAACGAGTTGAGCTCCCACATGCTCAGGTGGAAGCCCGTCGCCTCGCAGACCTCGACCCAGCGCACGAGTCTGGACACGGAGGCCTGGTCGGGGCGGACCTCCACGGCTTCGATGACCTCGCTCAGGCGCCGCCGTACGAGGTCGAGGTCGGGGAGCTGTTCGACGTGGAGGCCATGGCCCTGCGCCGCCGACATGAGCTCGAGGACCTCGTCCTCTCCGACGGGCTTCCCAAGACCGCGAGCGGCGGCGCGCCAGCGCTCGAGGTATGTCCGCAGCGTGGTGCGCGCCGGCGCGGCCATGACCACGCGCAGGACCGAAGCGCGTTCGCTGGAGAAGACGGCCTCGATGCCGTGGTGGGCCTCCCCGAGGGTCCGGGCCAGGTAGTGACGCAGCTCGGCGTCGCCCGACTCCTGGAACCCGGTCTCGATGTCGTCGGGCGGCGCCTTCGGGCTCACCCAGCAGGCGACGTCGAGCCGGTCAGCCTGGTGGACCACGGTCCAGGCCTCCAGGCGCTCGAGCGTGACATGGTCGCGGACCTCGACGGGACCTAAGGTCAGGCTCCTGTCCTGGCCCGCCAGCAGGGGCTTGTCCCAGCGCAGCGGCTTGCCTCCGGAGAATGCGAAGCGCCTGGGCATCCGGGGGGGGCGGCCGCCGTCGAGGTGCCTCAGGATGGCGCCATGCGCGGCGGCGCGCGCCAGGTCGGCCCGAACTGGCAGGGCGAGCCTCTCCAGCACGCCGGCGCCGTTCAGGAAGCGGGCGTCGTTGGACAGGGCGAAGGCTAGGCGGTTCTTGAAATCCGGCATGAGGTCCGCGCCGAAGCCAAGGGCCAGCTCGATGGCGCGGGACGCGGACTTGAGGTTCTGGCTCGCCTCGATGCCGGAGATGTCGTCGAAGAACCAGCCGCAGCTGGTGAGCATCAAGAGGCGGTGGCGCTCCATCTCGCAGAGCTTGACGGCGGCCTGGGCGTCGCGCGGGGAGAGGTTGCGCTGGCTGTGATGGGAGAGGAACTCCTGCGCGGCGGAGGTCGAGTCCTCCAGGAGCTTCGTCACATAGGCGTCACGGGCCGCCCAGGGGTCCCTGAACAGGGCCGCCCCCTGCTTCTCATAGACCTCGTCGATGCGGGCTTTGAGCCGGTCCATGGCGTCGAGCATGGGCCGGCGCCACTTCTGGTGGGAGGGCCGGTCGGCTTGGATCTTGCAGCCGCAGTCCTCGCTCCAGCGCCCGATGCCGTGGGGACAGCTCCAGGCCGTGCGCTCGGCGATCTCGACTTCCTGCGGAGGCGGGTAGAGGTCGAGGAATTGGGCGTAGTTGACGATGGCGACGCCCTCGGACTCGAGCCACCGCAGGGCGTCGGCCAGGGTCTCGTGGCCGCGCGGCCTGTGGTGGCCGAAGTATTCGCCGTCCGTGGCGGTGTGCACGAGCTGGACCGAGGAGTCGGGGTTGAACCGGGCGCGGACCTTGCGGGCCAGCGTCTCGCCGTCCGGGATGCCGGCGCGGTGGCAGATGTCCTCGTGCAGTTCCGCGTAGTAGAAGAAGATGGAGAGGCTTAAATCCCGCTTGGAAGGGGAGTTCCAGCGGTAGGGGCGGGAGGTGTTGAGGTTGCGTTCGCCGGGCGCGGTCCAGGCGGAATCGGAGGCGCCGATGTCTCGCACGCGGCCGGCCTGGTGAGGGGCCAGGATGGTGAAGCGGATGCCTTCGGCGGCGAGGACCTCCAGGGTCTCGTTGTCCACGCCGGTCTCAGGGAGCCACATGCCCTCGGGCAACCTGGCGAAGCGGTAGACGAAGTCCGCGATGCCCCAGCGCACCATGGTGGTCTTGTCGCGCAGGCTCTGGAGCGGCAGGATGGCGTGCACGAACGGCTGGGCGATGGCGTTGCCGTGGCCGCGCTCGGAGAGGCTCTTGCGGTCGGCCTCGAGGATGAGGCCGTAGAGCGCGGGGTGGTGGCGTTCCAGCCAGGAGAACAGGGTGGCCCCGAAGTTGAAGCTGATCCTGCGGTAGTTGTCGCGCAGCTCCCGGATGCGGCCGAAGCCGTCCGGGACCGGGCAGGCCGCGTTGGGGCCGTAGCACTCGTGCAGGATGCGCTCGTTCCAATCGCGGTAGGGGGACGCAGACTCCTCGGGCTCTCCTTCCTCCAGCCAGGGGTTCTCGCGGGGAGGCTGGTAGAAATGGCCGTGGAAACAGGCGTATTTCCTTGAGAGACTGTCCGAGGAGGGGCTTGTCACGATGAATGATTTCCCGTTAGGGCGGTATATGCTTATCCACTTGACGCCACCAAATTCGCAGAAATCGCTTTACCAGACGACACAATCTGAGATTCGAGCCTCGCCCCCGTCGAGAAACCCAATTTATCGACGGAGGATTTTGACTCAGGTGGCGTCAAGTGGATAAGCATAAGGGCGGTATTCTTCTAGGGTTTTCGGGACAGCTGGTGCCGGCCATTGATGGGGTCTTCCCCCCATTCATGATACAATATCGGTGTTCGACACACTGGACTTCCGAATGTCTTGCAGGAGGCGTGAAGGGCGAAATAGCCGTGAGGCCGCCATTCGTGAGGACGTCGTCTTGTGTGATGGGTTTTGAAGGAGGTCATCCTGCGTGCCTGACAACATAGCATCCATTATGGATTCAATTGCCTGGTTGACTTTTGTAGCTGTATGGATGCTTCTCGCAATCAAGACTATCTACGACTTTCTTGCCGGTTGGTTCATGATACCAGAACCACCATGGTGTCGTCGTCGCAGAGAGAGGGAGGTTAGTCGCCAAATCGAGCAGATGCTGGCCAGCCAAGAGCAGATGCTGTTGCAGCGGGAGCAGCAACGCCTGGATCATCTTCTTGAATCCATCGGCATCATCAACAGGAGCTACCTTGCCGACATTCGTCAGGCCGTGGATTTTATTAATTGCATCTCGTCCAAGTTTCCGAATGATTATGAACGGCAACTTCGCGAGATATGCAGGGAATACACTCGCGACCTGCAAGAGGTTTCAAGCCAAGGGCAACAGCGTCTGTACCAAGATGTGCGGTACTATGTGGACATTGATGAGGCTACAACCAATCCCGTATTTGCCGATCGATTGGCCGAGATACTGCAGGCGTTCATCGCACAGAAACTTGCCCAACTGCCAGAAGACCCTGGCAGGGCTATCCAATGCCTCAAGATTGCCATACCGTATGGCGGCAATGTGCGCCTGGGCGCAGAGCTTGCAAGGCGGTTGAAGCGGCCGTTGGTGACCATTCGATCCGAGCCGAAGGTGACAAAAGATCGGTACTGGGATGGGAAACTTGACAAGACGGACATCCTCATCATTGTCAATGATGTGGCTGTCACAGGTGACAGACTTGTGCGGACGGCACAGACGATTAGGGAGAGGGGAGCGCAGATATCTCATGTCTTTGTCTTGATTGAGAGGACGGAGTGGAAGGCGAGAGAGATGCTGGAGAAATGCTCGCCGCAGATATATCTGCATTCCATGGTGAGGCTGTGCGATCCTGATCTGAGCTCACCTACGCCTTCGACTTGTTGAGGCTCGGCGAGATTCGGACACATTAAGTCGGGCAGAAGCCAAGGATTTGACCCATGCCTAAAGCGACATGCGTCCGTGGATTCGGGGCAGAATAGTGCCGTGCCATGCGGGTGGATACGTGGAGGATTGTAGTCTTTGCCGCGAACTGATGCATGAAGAAGGGAACCTCTTTGCTGCGATGTTCCAGGGTCATCCCCGTGAAAGGATTGTGCGGGAGACGGATAACTTCGTGGTTCTCCCGACTATTGGACAAATCGTCGAGGGATATCTTCTCGTCCTCCCAAAGGCGCACTGCCTGAGTCTCGGCCACATTCCCAAGGAAAACTACCGCGAATTAGAGATGCTTAAGGATGAGACAGTCGCCGTGCTGAGCAGGGTTTATTGTCGTCCGATCTTGTTTGAACATGGGGCCGTTTCGGCAACGCGGAAAGGGGGCGCCTGTGTAACTCACGCCCACCTTCATGTGGTACCGGCCGATGTCGACCTTTTGCCAAGGATCGACCACCGCATGCCGCGCAGAAGCCTGGGTGGATTGTCCGAATTGAAGGTACAAGTCGAGAGGGGCATCCCCTACTTGTTCTACGAGACGCGGGGTGGGGACCGCTTCGTCTTCGATGCTTGCCGACTCCCTTCGCAATACCTTAGGCGGCTCTTGGCGATTGAGGTCGGAGCGGAATACAAATGGGATTGGAAGGCTCACAGCGGTCTACAGGAATTGACGTCAGTGTTGCAGAGGCTGGCGTTTTGGAAAAATGCTAGAGGCCTTGCGTCCGGCGACAGTCATCCCGAGAAAGGCCTGACAGCGTAGCCCGCGCCTCCGCCGCCTTCTCCGCTTCGAGCCTCTCCAGATCGACCGGCTCGTGGTTCGCGAAAACCATGGCTGCCGCGATGGCCCGGTGACCGGCCTGCTCCGCAATCAGGCGGTGCATCTGCTGGCAAACGCGCCGGTAGGACGGGTGTCCCTGCGGCGAGGTTCTCAACTCGATCACGTGCATTGCCTCGCGGGCGTTCATATCCATGTAGAATCGGATACGGTAGGCCATGGAGACGACGTAAGGGGCTGCTTCTCGATATCCCTGCGACAATAATGCATTGTACAGGTCGGCGGATTCGTGCATGACCCGCCGCCAGTCATCGATGGCGCCAGCTTCGTTGATGGCGTCGGTGACTATGAACCCATGGGAAGGAGACAATGGCTGCCACTCTATGGTCAGCATCCTATGGCGCTGAAGATCTCGAAAGGCGCCGTAGTCGCTCAGGACATCAAAACGATAACGTGTTCGCTCGAACGCCCTCCCCGGGCGGTGTCGGCGGTTCTTGCGATTCCCGACATAGGCTGCCAGGGCGCAAGCGCGTTTCGCGGCGCTCATCTGCTTCGCGCAAGATAGTAGTTGAGCATCGGACAGAGAAGAGGAAGAGTACAGTGCGGCGGCCAGCACGCGCAACTCGCCGTCCGGGTCAAAATCGGTTAAGGTGACTTCTGGACTGGCTTCAGCGGCCTCTCCGTGGAGTAGCTCGCAAGCCAGGGTTTCCGTGTCTTTCTTGCATTTCGTCAGATAATCGCTCCAAACCAGTCCCCGGTCGGATTGGTCGACACGCGTCATGAATGATGGTATGACCTTGCGCAGCTCCCGCAACATCATGTCCGCGAAGGAACGGGTCTCGCTGGCTGTAGAGGCGCGCATGCGCAGTAATAGCATCTCATAGGCCTGGCCTGTGCCGAATATGCCCAAATTGGATCTAGTCGCAGCGGGGAGCAGGCCGCGAAGTGCGTCTAGGGCCTTGGCCCTGATCGCCCGACGATAGGATGACAGTGAGGTTTCCTTCGGTCTGGGATGTCGCTTCTGGTAATACGCCTGCATCGGATTCAGCCAGCGTTCGTAAGTGGCGAATGCGTTGTCGAGGACTTCTCGGTAGCGTCGGCGGATGTCCTCATTGAGTTCGGCGGGAGTGTGATACTTCCAATGGCCATCGACCTTGTCGCTGTAGGGGACATAGCGGGTTGATTGTTCAAGATAGGACATCAAGCGCCCACGTTCCAGAACCTTGGTCAGAATGTTCGAAACGCCCTCACACGCCATGTGAACGCCACCGAGCTGAGCGACCGAATCATCGCCATAGTGAGCGAATACCTTGTCGTATAGCGCCTCAGCATGGCGGTGGCCGGCTTGTTGAGGGCAAGCCGTGCTCGGCAGATCGTCCATGAATTCGTCGAGAATCAGGCGCCGAAGCGATTTTGACGATCGCGAGTAGCGCGCAAATAGGGCCCCCTTGACCACTTCCGGCAGGTTCACCAGCGCAAACACGGGGCCGTCTAGATTGGTGACATAAGGCCGTAGAGCCGCCTCCTCCGCAGGAGTAAACTCTTCGACAGGAGGCAGGCCGGAGATCGATGGGATTCCCGTCAGCCGATCAGTCCGCATATGGGTCCTCTTCCTGCGCGGGTCCGCTCTCCTCTGGCGGAGGGGTTTCGGGCTCCGGGGACTTGACGCGCTTGCCGCGGGCCGGTTTGAGAGCCTCCTCAACCGGCAGGGGCAAGTGGGGTTCGACCCCGTCGAGCGCCTCGGCGAACCGCTTGGCGGCCTCCGGGCCCGGCTTGTAGCGGTCCGCGCAGGCGCCCTTGGAGGGCGTGATGACCAGGACCGAAGCCCCATGGGCCGCGCCGGAGACGACTTCCGTGAGGTCGCCGTTAGTGGCGCCGACGACGACTTCGACCGGCACGTAAGTGCGGCCCCGGTGCGAGAGCACGGCCGCGGTGGGGACGGTCAGCACCTTGCGCTTGGTGGCCACCGATACCCAGCCTTCCCACTTGGTGCCGGGGAGGAGGTTCCTCTGGGCGGAGAGCTCCAGGCTGAAGGTGCCGCCGCCCGCGGCGCCGGGCTCCGGGGCCGCGTAGTTGACGATCGCGCCTTCCATCTTGCTCGCCGGGTCGGCCGCGGGCCAGAACTCCAGCCTCTGACCGTAGCGCACGAACTTGGCCGCCGAGGGGTCGACCTGGCCGGAGAGCCTGAGGGACTTGGCGGCCTCGAAGAGAAGGGCGTTGGGCTGGACCCGCTGGCGCGCCTTGACGAAGGACTTGAGCACGAAGCAGTCGGACGGGCAGAGGATGCGCGTGGGCTTGTACACCTTCTGCCAGCGCGTCTGCACGATCTCCTCGGGGGTGGTGCCGCGCGCGTCGATGATGGCGGCGAGCTCCTTGCTCGACATGAGGCCTAGAGGGGTCTTCTCGTCTCCCCAGGAGCCGCTGGAGACCATGACCGCCTCGATGCGGCCCTCGATGACGGACTTAAGGCGGAAGACGTCGACCGGCGCCACCGTGCCCCACGCCCGCACCTTTGAATCAAGATTCGTCTGCCTTACTACGGCGACCTGTTGGGCGGACGCCGCGCCGCCGCCGAGCAATGTGAAGATGAGAATGATCGCTGCGTATGCTGATGGCTTCATGGCGCTTCCGGGCTGCCGGACGGCTCTGCGGCAGGGGCGGCGTTCGCGGGTTCTTGGGCCTCTTCATCGGCTGTGCCGGCGTCCGCCGGCGGTTCGGCCGGAGGTTTCTGAAGTCCGGCGCGCGGGTCAAGGGCGGAGCCCGAGCGCACCGGTGTCCCCAGGGAAGGGCGTTTAAGGCTCGAGCGCGGGGGCGCCGGCGGGGCCAGGTCTTTGGTGTAGGTCCGCATGTTCGGGAGCTTCTTGCCTTTTTCGAGGGAGTCCTCGACCCAGCGGGCGACCTTCTTGTCCGGCAGCGCGGGCTTGCCGTCGAACCGCAAGAAGAGGCCTTCGAAGACCTTGCGCAGCCGCCGCTCCGGCCCCCTCGAGAGGGAGAGAGGCACCACGATGACCCGGCCTTCGTCCCCGAGGGACCTCGCCGTCGCGCGCAGGGTCTTCTCGGCCTTGGCCCGCTCGTCCTGCCCGACGTCCTCGGGCACGAAGGCGGTCTGCACCGACTTGAAGCGGGTCGCCTTGCGCACCTTGTCCGCGAGGGACTGGATGGTGCCGGTCCATTGGGAGTTGGCGAGGTCGGCCCGGGACGAGGGGACGACGAGGAGGACCGCCTCCCTGGAGGGGTCCTTGCTCTGGGCCTGGGCCCGCTCGGCCACGAGCTCGGCGAAGACCGCGTGGTCGTCGAGGGCCTGGGTGAGCACGACGGGCACCTTGGCCTTCACCCGCCGGACGAGGGAATAGCCCGAGTGGGCGTGCGCGCCGCCGAGGTACGCCGCCGAAGGGAACTCGCGCACCCCGAAGAGGTAGCGGTTCTCATCCATCTCGGCGGAATGGGAGGAGAGGAGCATGGGCACGACCACGATCTTCTTGACCTTCCGGGCCTGCAGGCGGTCCACGGCGGCCTGGAGGGCCTTCACGTTGGACGCCTCGGCGAAATCCATGACGAACTTGGGTGAGAGGGATCTGCGGATGACGGCCATCGCCATCGCCCAATCCTGGCTGATGCCGGGGAGCATCACCAGGGCGCCGGCCTCGGTCTGCGCCTTCGCGCCGAGGCGGACCTGCTCCGACATCCCCGCCGCCGCCCCGAAGGCGGACGCCGGCAGGAGCGCTGCCAGTGCCGCGGCCGAACCGATCCCGCGCATCAAGCTTTCTTCGTCTTCTTCCAGCTCTTTGCGCGGCGCAGGGCCGTCTCCACTCGCTCGGTGAGCTCCTGGAGCGTGACGGGCTTGGCCACGAAGTCGTCTCCGCCGGAGATGACGGAGCTGAGCTTGTTCTGGCTGCTCTCCCGGGCGGTCAGGAAGAGGATCGGGACCCTGGAGCCCTTCTTCTCGGATTCGCGGATCTTCTGCGTCGCCAACAGCCCGTCCAGGCGCGGCATCAGCAGGTCCATCAGGATGAGGTCGGGCTTCTCCTTCTTGAAGGCGTCGACGGCTTCCTCGCCGTCCGAGGCGACGATGGTGCGGTAGTGGAGGCGCGAGAGCTGCGTGGCGAGGATCTCGCGGATGGCCGGGTCGTCATCGACTACAAGGATCTTCTTGTGCTGCATGGCGCCTCAGGGGTCGTAGACCCAGACGGCTGATTTGCCGGTCGTTCCGACCACGGTCACGGCCAGCTCCTGGGAGCCGGGCGTGGCGCCGGGCGCCCAGGCCTGGGCCGGGGAGAACCCGCTCATGTCCGACTTCCAGGTCGTTTCGAAGGCGAGGCCGTTCCAGGCCTTGCGGTGCAGCTCCGCCCGGGCGTAGAGGCCGAAGGTGTGGGCCAAGCCTCCGAACTTGGCGATGTTCCGGACCGCATAGAGGCTTGGCGCGCTCTTGTCGTCGTAGCGCACCAGGAGAGGCGGGCGGCACTGCAGGACCCGGTCGGCCCAGCGCAGGCGGTTGGGCGTCTGCGAGTAGGGCTCAGGGGATTTCCACGAGCCTTTCTTGAGGTCCAAGCGGATGCGGTCCGTGCTCATGTGGTAGAGCGGGCCCGGCCCGCTGTCGTCCACGGCCACGGTGGTGAAGTCGTAGATCCAGTCCACGCGCTTGAAGCGAACGGCCTGCCTGCCGGGCCCGTATTTCCCGTCGCGGTATTCCAGCGGGAAGATGCTGGAGAACGGGAAGGCCTTGTTGTCGAGGAGCTGCTGGACGGCGAGGAGCCTACTACCCTTCGCCCCTTGGTAGGACCGCACGATCCAGGGCATGTCCGCGAGCTTGACCCAATGACCCCCGGCTTGGATCTCGATGACGGAAGTCTCCATCCTGGGGAATCCCTCGTTGAAGACCGTGATGAAGAGCTCAGCCTTGCCGTTGCCGTTCAAGTCCGCCGCTTCCAGGGACATGATGTGGGGCGTGATGCCCGGATACCTGTAGTCCTTCCTGCTCTTGGCGGTCTTGGGGGGGTAGGGGTAGAGGTGGACTTCCTTGTCGTCGGCCAAAGCGAGGTCGAGGGCGCCGTCCCCGTCGAAATCCCCGATCGCCATGCCGACGGCCTTGAAATCGAAGACTTCCGGGCTCTGCCAGCGCGGACGCCTGACCCTGACCGTCTTCACCGCTTCCTCGACGTCCACCCCGGCGGCCTCGGCCCGGGCAGCCTCGTCCACCGTGGGCGCGGTCGAGGCCGGAGGCCGAGCGTCCCCTGCGCCATCAGGAAAGGTGTGGGCGGCAGGGTGCGCGGTCTCCACGTGGTCGGAGGGCGCGGGAGGCACCGGCGCCGTGGGCGCTGCCGCGGCCGGCTGCGCGGCCGCGGAGGGCTCGAAGACCACCGGCTTGACGCGCGCGCGCGCTCCCGGGGGCACCGGGTCGGTGGATTTCCGGGTCCATTCGACGATGGAGTACTTGGGGCGCACCTCGCGGATGATGCCTTCGCCCAGCACGGTCTCGAGCCGGCCCAGCAGGGCCTTGGTCACGGGGTGCCGGAGCTCTTCTCCTTCCTTGTAGACGGTGATCACGTCGCCTGCCTTGATCCCGCTGGCCTCCCCGTAGTCGATGTACACCTTGCCCGTCTCGGAGCGCACCACGTACCCCGGAGGGGGGGCGGTCTGGGCAAAGGTCCAGCAGGACAACGCGAGGGAGATGGCTAGGCAGTGCATAGGGTGAGATTATCATTTTTGTTAGAATTCGCCAATGGTGGGGACCGGCACCTCCGAGGACCTCTTCTCCATCCTCGTCCAGGCCGACGCGTCCCGCGTGGCCCGCGACCGGTGGCCGGCGCCGGCCAAGAGCGAGACCGGCCGCTCCTTGATCGAGGCGCCGCTCAACCTGCTCGCGCGGGCCTGGAGCCTCGGGGCTCGCGCCGCGCCCGCCTCATGGATGGACCGGGTGCACGAGATCGGGTTCGGCGCGCTCGCAGGCGGCCGCATCGCCCCGTTCGACCCTTCCGAGAGGTTCCCGCAGGTCGTCGAGCTGGTCCGCAGGACCGCGGCCGGGGCCGGCAGGGAGCCGGCGCTCCTGGCCTTCATCTCGCACGGCCCGGTCCACGGGGAGCTTGCGTACCTTAATTTCGAGCTGGTGAGGCGCGCCGCTCAGACCCTGCGGCGCCTCAAGGGCCCGGCCTGCCGGCCGAGGCTGGTCGTGGCCGTGGATCCCTTCGCCCTGGACACCGTTCCCGTGACGCAGGAGGCCCTCTATGCCGGGTTCATGGGCCACTATCACCTGGGCATCGACCGCGCGGCCGTGGGACGCGGCAGGTTGAGCGCCGCGGTCCTCAAGGCCACGGCCTGGCACCGGATGCCGTTGCGTCTGCTGCGCTGCCTGGCCGCGGGCGAGGCGGTCGGCATGGCTCTCGCAGGCGGCGTCCCGGCCACGGGGCGCGTGCGCTACGCGGCGAGGGAATGGCTCGCCCGCCAGCGGGCGGTGAGTGCGATGGCAGGATGTCCCCTCGCGGTCCTCAAGCGGCTGGAAGCGACGCCGGCTTTCCGGCGGCTTGAGGAGGAGCATCCCGGCTGGATGCATCCAGCCAGCGCCTGGCGGCGCATGGAAGCCTGGCTCATGGCCGCGCTCGAATGTCCGGTCCTGGCGGGCCGCAGGGAACCGTCCGTCGCGGAGACCGGCGTCCTGGACGAGCCCGCCAGGAGCGCGGCCCGCCTGTGCCTGGAGGCGCTCGGGCTGCCTGAGAGCGACGTGTCGGCCGGCTTGGCCGCGCTCGCGGACGAACTGCGCCGGGAGACCCCCTACCGCACCCGGCTCTTCAGGCTGGTGGCCCGGCGCGTCCTCGGGACGGGAAGACCGGTCGTCTTCGTGCCCCTCTGCCACCGCGCCGACGGGGAGCCGCGCATCGATCTCGGCGCCTCCTGGGCCTGGGAGCGCCTCGCCGGCAAGAAGGTCGTCGCGTCCAGCAGCGCCGGAGAGGATTGGGAGGGCGCTGCCGAGGACTTCGCCGTCCGCTTCGGGCGGGAGAATTTCCGGTAGCAGGCCGCTACTTGGGGAAGACCGCGATGATCCGTTTCGAGGCGTCGGACTTGGGGTCGAGGCCCAGCCTTGCCAGCCCTTCCCTCACCGAGGATTGGGTCGGGAGCCGGCCCTCGAGAATCTGGGGAAGGATCGGGCCCCTCTTGGAGGGCATGGTGAACCCCAGGACCACGAAGACGGCCGCGGCGAAGGCCGCCTCGAGGATCAGGGGGAGCTTCACGGAGGCGAACTCCATGAGCTGCAAGGCGACCGTGACCACCGTCGCGGCGGTCAGGATGGCCAGCACGGCCAGCATGTGGAAGATCTGGTGGCCTTCCACGGGATAGCCGACCCGGAGAAGAAGGTAGATCAGTCCCGTCGCGGCCGTGATCCTGATGAACCGGAAGAACACGCGATGTCTCCTCTTTCGATTTCTGGACAGAGGATATCTTACCATTAACTTGATAACTTGATGCCTGACACCGTACAATTGGAGTCATGACCGGATCCGTCACGAAGTGGGGCGTCCCGCTCCTCGCGTTGGGAGCGGGTTACATCGCGGGCAGGTTCCTGGACCGGGTCGTGCTCCGGAAGCTCGAGACCCTGTCGGGCAAGACTCCCTGGGAGGGCGACGACGTCATCATCAAGGCTTTCGAGGGCGTGACCACGGTCCTGCTCACCGCCGCGGGAGCCTGCTTCGCCGTGGCGCATCTGCCGATCAAGCCCGCCCTGGCCGGCATCCTCGTCAAGTCCCTGCAAGTGGTAGTCATCCTGGCCGCGACCGTGGCCGTGGCGAGCCTGGCGGGCGGCTTCGGGAAGCTCTATTCGAGCCGCGTCGAGCACGGCCTGCGGCACACCTCCATCCTGACCAACGCGGTCCGGCTCATCGTCTTCATCCTGGGCGCGCTGATCGTCATGCAGACGCTCGGGATCTCGATCACGCCCATCCTGACGGCCCTGGGCGTCGGCGGCCTCGCGGTGGCCCTGGCGCTGCAGGACACCCTCTCCAACCTCTTCTCCGGGTTCCACATCATCGTGTCCGACCAGGTGCGGCCCGGCGACTACGTCAAGCTCGATTCCGGGGACGAGGGCCATGTGCTCGACGTCAGCTGGCGCTTCACCTCCATCCGCACGCTCTCCAACAACATGGTCATCGTGCCCAACGCCAAGCTCGCCGGCGTCATCGTGACCAACTACCACCAGCCGGACAAGGAGATGGCGGTGCCGGTGCCCGTCCGGCTCGCGTACGGGACCGACTTGGGCCTGGCCGAACGCGTCGCGGTCGAGGCCGGCCGGGAGGTCATGCGGGGGACTCCGGGAGGCGTCCCGTCCTTCGAGCCGGTCGTCCGGTTCGGGGCGCTGGGCGAGAGCGGCCTCGACATGACCGTGATCCTGCGGGCGGCCGAGTTCACGGACCAGTACCTCGTCAAGCACGAGTTCATCCGGAGGCTCTACGAGCGCTACGGGAGGGAGGGCATCGAGTTCCCGTTCCCGACGAGGACCGTGCATCTCAAGGGCGGCGGGTCCGCCTCGGAGGTTGGAGGAGGCCGCCATGCTTGAAAGCCGGGGCGCGGGGGGATATAATAGCTTCATGCGGGGTCTGCATCCGTTGACCATGTTTATCCTCATCCTCGCCCTTGCGGGCTCGGGAATTGGGGCCGCTCAGGAAGGCGCGGCGGATCCCGAGGCTTCGGCCCGGCCCGAAGCCTCGGTCGGGGAACAGGGAGAGACCGCCGCCAAGCCCGAGCCCCAGCCGAAGCCCAAGGCGAAGGCCGGGAAGAAGAGGACGAAGACGAAGAAGGAGACGGCCGAGGAGCGGTACAAGAGGTCGAAGTACTACTCCATCATGCCGAGCGACACCAAGAGCTACAAGTTCAGCTCCGAGAAGAAGAGCTCCGGCGCGGCCTCCAAGAAGAAGGGCAAGAAGAAGGGCAAGGCCGAGCCTGCGGGAGCCAAGAAATGCGGCGCCGGCATCTGCGCCTTGGAGGACGGCTGCGAATGCTGCGGTTCGCGGCTCGATTGTGAGGAGCTAGCGGGCTGCCAGTGGCAGCCGGACGCGTCGAAAGATGACCCCGGCTCCATGACCGTCGGCAAGTGCGTCGGCCAGGCCGGCGAATCTCGGCCGGAGGGCGGGGGCGATTGATTCGGCTCCTGGGCCTGCGCTGGCTCTTCCTCGTGGCCGGCTTCGCGCTGCTCGTCCGGTTCCTGCTGTTCTCGCGTTCGGCCGGGGGGTTCGCCGTCGCCGTCGGCTGCTTCCTGGTCTGGTCGGCCTTGTCCCGGCTCAAGGCCCGATCTCTCGATTCCCCTCGCCCGAGGTAGCCATGGTGAAGCTGACCCCCTCCCAAGACGACTTGACGGTCCTCGGCCGCGAGCTCCGCAAGGTCGAGTTCTTCTCCGGCCTTCGCGGTCGAGATCAGGAAGATCGCCCAACGCCGCCGGCTCGCGGACGCGCGCCGGAACTCCTAGCGGTCGGATCCAGCCTGAAGATGAGCAGCCCCCGGTCGTCGTAGACGACCGGGAACCGGGAGAAGAACCACTTCGCGTAGAAGCCCTCCGGGTCCTGGAACAGCGGGCTTTTCGCGGTCGCGTAGAACCTGGCGCCCAGCCTCGTCTTCTCCTCGACCTGGCCGATCCTCGACTCGCCCGCCTCGGCCAGGTCCCACGACCAGCCTTTCCTGCCAAGGAAGAACAGGAATACCGAGGACCCGCGTTCGTTGCACAGGAAGAGGTCGTCCGGGCGGCTGACCCGCTCGGCCGCCTCCCGGGCGGAGACGAGTTGGGGATGGGTCAGGTCGTACCAGTGCTTGATCCGCAAGAACATATGCAAGGGGATCGAGTGCGCGAGGATGAGGAGGCCGGCAACGGCCCAGTACCTGGACCGCGGGTCCAGGGGCCGCGGGCCCAGGGACGGGGACAGCGCCGCGGCCTTGAGCAGGAACAGGCCCATGCCCATGAAGGCGGCGTTTACCGGCGCGAAGGGGAGCGAGGTGTACTCGTGCCGGAAGGAGTAGTCCCCGCCCGCGACCAGGTGAGCCGCGACCGCCAGGAACCAGACCGCGAAGAAGGCCTGCCGCCGCCGCCAGACGAGTTCTCGGGCCCCGAAGAAGCCGAGGATGACGCCGCCGTAGGTCGCGGCCAGCTCGGGGAAGCGGGACAGGAACTGGAACTGCGCGAAGTAGGCCAGGCGCTCGTAGTGGAGGAGCCCCAGGAACTCGGACGGGCTGGTGGGGACCACGTAGGCGCCGGCGCTGGCGTGCTTGTACCAGGCGTAGACGCCTCCGAGGATGAGGACCGGCGCGGCCAGGGTGGGCAAGTCCTTGAAGGCCTCGCGCCGCAGGCTGAGCCAGCTCAGGGCCGCCAGCGGGATGAGCAGATGCACGTAGGTCAGCTTGTGCCCGATGGACAAGAAAGCGAAGCCGACCGCCGCGGTCCAATGCCCCCAGGGGCGGCCGGCTTGGAGAGATTTGCGCCAATGGTGGAGGCCCGCCACGGCGCAGAAAAGGGCCATGGCTTCGGGCTGGATGGCGCGGCCGAAATAGACCTCGAGCGGGATGAACGAGAACAGCAGGCCCGCGTAGAAGGCTGCCTCCGTCTCCATCCAGCCCTCGAGGAGCATGAAGAGGTAGACCGCCGTGAGCGCGGAGAGGAGCGCGGAGAGGATCCTGCCCCAGAGATGGGCCAGGCCTCCGATGCGCCACAGGAGCCCGGTGAGCCACATGTACAAGGGGAACTCGGTCGCGGAGCAGCCCGCGTAGCCTCCTTCCCAGTCGATCTGAGGGCAGAGGAACTCGAGGCCGTTCTCGGAATAGTTGCGCGCGATGGCGGCGGTGTTGCACTGCCGGTGGTAATGGTAGTCGAGGGGCGGCGCCGTGATGCCCTTGAGGTGGACCAGCACCGAGGCCCCCGCCAGCAAGGCCAGCAGGAGCGTCCTGTTTTTCAAGAGCCGGGTCATGTCCGGCGCTTCACGGCGTAGACCTCGATGGTCCCTCCCCTGCGCAGGACCGCCTCCACCAGGGTCATGAGGACGCCCAACGCCGCCACGACGGGCAGGGTGAGGGCGGTCAGGGCCAGCTGGATGGGATGCCGCCGCATCCGCATGGCGCGGGCGCTGCGGTTCTTGAGCAGGGAGTAGAGGAAGTTCTCGTCGAACCCGAGGGAGTTGTACAGGCTCTGGATCCAGCCGTAGGGGTTCTGCTCCAGGCAGAAATGGTCCTCCTGGACGATGGCGAAGCCCTGGCGGACCAGGACCGAGGCCAGGGACTCGGCGCCGAAATGGAAGTAGTGCCTCGGCACGTCGAGATGGAACCAGTGGCGCCCGAAGAGACCGGCCTGGAGGCTTTCGACGTTCGGGACCGCGACGGCCAGGAGCCCGCCGTCCTTGAGCAGCGCGTGGGCGCGGGCCAAGGCCTCGACCGGCCTGGGCAGGTGCTCGAGGCTGTGCCAGAGGATGACCGCGTCGTAGACGCCTTTCCGGTGGGGGGAGCGGTTGAAATCGCAGGTCTCGACGGCGAGCTTCAGGACTTGGCGGGCGTGCCAGGCCGCGGTGTCGGAGAGCTCGATGCCGTGCGGCTGAAAGCCCAGGTCCCGGAGGCACGCGAGGATGAAGCCCCGTCCGCAGCCCACGTCGAGCACCGGGCCGGGCTTGGCACGCGAGGCGATGACCCTCGCCCTCCGCAGGCGGAAGAGCCGGGTCAGGCGCTCGAAGACGACGTTGAAGCGGACGTTCTCCTTGCCGTAATAGGTCTCCGGATAGTACCGGCCGATCTCCTCCGGCGGGACCGGCGGGATGGTGCGGCCCATCCCGCAGCCGCAGCAGACCAGGATCTCGAACCCGGGCTCGATGCAGTCGAAGGCCTTGCGGCCGGCGTCCGAGCCGCACGCCGGGCAGCGGGGGGATTTCAGTCTCGACGCGTCCTTTGCCACGGGAGTCCGGAATTATACCATTCGCGTCGCCAGTTGGCCGCAGGCGGCCGCGATGCGGCGGCCCTTCGTCTCCCGTACTGCCGCCTTCCGGCCCGCGGCGCGCAGCGTCTCCTGGAAGCGCTCCGTCTCGGCCCTGGTCGGGGGTTCGAGATCCTCCGCGCCTCGGATGCCGTTGTACGGGATGAGGTTCACCGCGGCGCGGAAGGGCGCGAGGAAGGCGGCCAGCTCGTCGGCGTGCTCGGGCCGGTCGTTGATGCCGCGCAGGAGCACGTACTCGGCCATGAAGACCCCGCGGCGCAGGGGATATTCCAGCAGGGCCTGCCGCAGGGCCGCCATGGGGTGCTTCCGGTTGACCGGCATGAGGCTGGAGCGGATCGCGTCGTTGGGCGCGTTGAGGGAGACGGCCAGGGTGACTCTTTTCCAAGAGAGCGCGGCCAGGCTGTTGAGACCGGGCAGGAAGCCGCAGGTGGAGACCGTCATGCGGTTCATGGCGACCGCGCTTCCGGCGGGGGCGTTGATCAGCAGGCGCACGGACGCGGCCCAGTTCTCGAAGTTGTCGAGAGGCTCTCCCATGCCCATGAAGGTGACGTTGGTGGGACGGTGCCCCAAAAGGCGGGCGGCCTCGACCTGGGCGACGATCTCTTCGGGCTCGAGGTCCCGCGCGAAGCCCATCCTGGCCGTGGCGCAGAAGACGCAGCCCATGCGGCAGCCGACCTGGGTGGAGACGCACAGGGAGGCGCGCTCCCTGCCGAGCGCGCGCTGCCGCATGGGCACCACCACGGACTCGACCTCGGCCCCGTCGGACAGGCGGAGGGCGAACTTGACGATGCCTCCTTCGCGGCGCACGCGGCCCACCCCCGGCGGCAAGGCGGTCCTCGCCATGCGCTGATTATGGCAAATTCACGATCGCGCCTGGTGGGACCCAAGGGCCCCCGAGCCTGGGTCTTGGGGGCTCGGGCGGTTAGGGCCTTTGCCGGGCTGGGATTGCCCTGTCGGACCCAATACGAATCCGGGCGCGCGGGGGTATGATAGACACATGAAGAAGACGATCTTCGATCGGCTGACAGCGACCGCGGTCGCGGCCGCGGTGGTCATCCTCTCCCCCGGGGTGTCCTGCTACGAGGCGGCGGCCCAGACCATCCAGCGCGTCCCCATCCAGGCGTCGGGAGCGCCCGTTTCCTACGGCCCCGTCAAGGGTTGGTCGGGGGGCAACGCCGCGGTTTCCGGATATCTCTTCAATCCAGGCGCTTTCTCAGCGGCGCCCGGCGGCGTCGTTTCCGCGGTTCCGGGCGCCGTCCGGCTCCGTGCGGCCCCCGCTTCCGAGGTCGTCGACGCTGTCCCCGCCTCCGGGCTCGGGACCGCGGCTCCCGCCGCGGAGCTCGAGTCAGCGGCGCCGGACCGGCTGACCGCCGGCCAGACCCTGACCCAAGCGGCTGAGAGCGTGCCGGCCTTGCTCAGCCCGGACACGCCCGAGGCCGAGGCCCGGGCCGAGGCCGCCAAGGCCTTCGACGCGCTCCGAGCCGAGCCCCAGGACGACGGCGAGATCGCGGCCTCGGCGGCCGCGGAGAAGACCGGCGCAGGCTCCGGCCTCCTGAAGTCCACGCGCCTCGAGCGGCGCGGGTTCCAGGTCCCGGCGCCCGCGGCGCTGCGCAATGCCCTCAAGCACAAGTCCGCCCTCCTCTGGGTCGGCCAGGCGGTCGGGATGTCGGCCCTGGCCGCGCTCACCGGCGCCTGGATCGTGCCCGCGGTCGCGGGCCTCGTCGTCAACATCGCGGTCACCGCGGCCGCGCACTACCGCCGCGCCGCCCAGGGGTTCAAAGGCCATGACCGGGCTCCGCCGCAAGACCTCCCCATCAAGCCGGCCGCGTGGGCGCCCCGCGTGGCGCTGCTCGTGGCGCTCTTCACCCTGCTGGATTGGGGCGTGAAATACATGTTCCTGACCATGGGCCTGCCCATCGTCTACCACGACATCGTGCCCACCCGGCTCCTCCTGATGAAGCTTTCCATCCCGCTCAACATCGCGGCTGGGACTTACTTCCTCTCGTTGGCCCATTCCTCCAAGCCTCTGCTCGAGAAGCTCGACAACTGGAGCAAGAAGCATCCCGTCCTGGGCGGCTTGGTCAAGGCCGCGCTCTGGGTCATCACCTTCCCCATGGGCGTCAACGACAAGCGCTACGGCGGGGACCTGGCCGGGAAGGACCCGGTGGTCGGCAAGATGCTGGGCCTAGTCGGCATCCTGAGCGCGGTGGTCATCGCCGCGGGCTTCGGCAACGGCGTCGAGGGCATCGTCAACGGCCGGGTCATCGACTTCATCCCGGTCGGCCGAGGCCGGGCCAACATCGCGGACTTCTACCTCTTCCTGGGAATGCCGCTCCTCTGGATGGGCCTGGACTTCCTCAAGGCCGCGCGGGTCGCCAAAGAGAGGGCCAAGCCCATGAGCTTCAAGACCTGGAAGTACTTCGTGATGCCGGTGCTCGGCATGGTGGCGTTCGCCTATTCCACGATGTTCGGCTACAACGCCATCCCCATGCCGGCCTGGTACATGCTCCTGTTCTCGGTGCTGTTCTCCGTGGGCATCCTCGTGGGAAGCGCGGTGGTCCAGCGGTTCGTGGACGCCTTCAACGCGAAGTACGCCCCGGCTCCCCGGCCCGCGCCGGGGGCCGCGCCTTGATGCGGGCCGGTCAAAACAGCGATAATCCGGTCATGACCCGGGCGCGGTGGATCGTCGCCGCCGCGGCTCCCGCTTGCTTCGCCGGCCTCGCCTGGGGGCTCCTCCCGGACGAGGAGAACACGATCGCGGTGTTCAACGAGGCCTCGCCCGCGGTCGTGTTCGTGACCAACATCGCCATCGAGAGGTCCTTCTACCTCGACGAGTTCGCCATCCCTCAAGGCAGCGGCTCCGGCTTCATCTGGGACAAGGCCGGCCACATCGTGACCAACTACCACGTGGTGGCGGGCGGGGACATTTTCCTCGTCAAGCTCAAGGACCACACCGAGCTGCGGGCCAGGCTCGTGGGCGATGAGAAGCGCAAGGACATCGCTGTCCTCAAGGTGGACGCTCCGCAGGAGAAGCTGCGTGTCCTGCCTCTGGGAGATTCCTCCACCCTGCGGGTGGGACAGAAGACCGTGGCCATCGGCAACCCCTTCGGCCTGGACAACACCCTGACCACCGGCATCATCAGCGCCCTGGGCAGGCAGATCGAGGGCGTCGGGGGGGTGACCATCCGCGACCTCATCCAGACGGACGCGGCCATCAACCCGGGCAACTCCGGCGGTCCGCTGCTCGATTCGGACGGCAGGCTCATCGGGATCAACACGATGATGGTCAGCCGCTCGGGCGCCAATGCCGGCATCGGGTTCGCGGTACCGGTCAGTTTCGTCAAGAAGATCGTGCCCCAGCTCATCAAGTACGGCAAGGTCATCCAGCCCGGGATGGGCATCTCCATCCTGAGCGAAAGCCAGAAATACTACCTGCTCGGCGCGATCAAGGGCGTGGTCATCCGGGAGATCACCCCGGGCAGCCCCGCCGACCGCGCGGGCTTGAAGGGGATGCGGCGCGACTTCACCGGCCGCTTGGTGCTCGGCGACATGATCGTGGGCATCAACGACGACCGCATCGCCGACTACGACGACCTCTACAACGCCCTGGACCGCTACAAGGTCGGCGACGCCGTGACCGTCAAGGTCATCCGCGAGGACAAGAAGCGGTCGTTCCGGGTCGAGTTGGTCAACGTCTTCTGAGACGCTCCCTGGGACCAAGGGCCCAGAACTTCCCCGCCGCAAGATAGCCGGCGGCCTTGATCACGAGGGACAATAGTCCCCCATGCTCGGCGCCTCCAGGATTGGGAGGAGGCAGGCGAGGACGTGAAGCCTTACCTGCCCGTGTCTCTGCGACCCCCTTAC
>JACQWX010000008.1 GCA_016209035.1 Elusimicrobiota bacterium
CTTCCCGCTCAAGCTCAACGCGCTACAGAGACTGCTGCTCAGGTTGCTGGAGGTGCCGCAGATGCTATACTCGTAAGATCGGGCATCGAGGCCGGCTGGAATAACTCGGAAAACCCCGTCCCCGATAAGCGGAATGTAGGATATAAGGATTCGCATTCAGGCCTCTCGCCGCCCGCTAGGGCGCCGCCTTTCCATCTCTTTTCCTCCCCCTCCCTCCCCGGCCGGACCCTCCAAGAAGAAACCCAAGACGGAAGCAGCAGCGAAGAGAAGCGTTTTCCCCGCACCGATCTCGCCCGAGCAGTCCACCCGCAGCACATCGCAATCAAAATGGAGGTCATATGAACAAAAAGGTCCGCATGGCAGGTCTGGTCTCGACGGCAGTCCTGGCGCTCGGTCCCGTCGGTCTGGCGGCCGAGCCCCTACTTCGGCGGATTGAGCCGGACGGTCTTGACCTGGATCGTCGGCCGCAGACGCTTCAGACGGTCCGCGATGTCCGAGGCCCAGGCGGCCTCGCCCTCCGCCGCGGAGTCGTGGACATAGACGACCGAAGAGATCCCTTTCCCGCGGAAATAGGCGGCCGCAGGAAGGATCAGGTCGTTCTTCAGCCGGGCCTTGGGATCGAGCCGGGAGCGGTCCAGGATGAAGACGGGCGGAGACTCCTTGTCCCCGGTCTTGCCTGCTTCGGAACGCAGGCCGACCAGGGCGGCCAGGGTCCGGGCCGCGCCAGGGTCCAGCGCCCCGTCCAAGCCCGTCGTGCTGTTGAACATCGGGACCATCTGGAAGCGCGTATCCTTGTTCTTGAAGAGCTCGACGGCCAAGCCCACGCTCCAGGGGCCTTGACAGTCCAGGATGACGGCCGGCAGCTTCTTCCCCTCTTGAGGGTCTCCGCGCAGGGAGGAGATCAGTCTTCCGGCAAGGACGCCGCGGTCCGCGATCTCCGCCACGACCTCATCCACCGGAAGACTCTTCTCGACCGCGGGATAGGTGATGAAGAGCGTGGGGCGCGAGAACGCCCAGTAATGGTACGGCTTGGCAGGGACCCAGTTGACGGCCAGCCTCTGGACCCGGTCCAAGTCGGTCTGGCCCAGCGCGGCAGGCGCCGAGGCCAGGACTCCGGGAGCCAGCAGGCCGGCCATGACGAAAGCACGCAGCAAGAACCGGGCGGGGACCATGTCCCCACAAGGATAACAGGGGTTCCCCTGGATATCAAGGCCGGGCCGGCTGGATGTCGATGACCGCGATCTCGGGCCGGCAGAGGAAGCGGACGCGCGGCGCCCAGCCGCCCTCCAGCCCCAAGCCGCGGTTGACGTACAGGATGGTCGGGCCCACGCGGTAGAGGCCCGCCTCGTACTTCTTTCCGGTGCTCGCCAGGGTGATCAGGGCGCCGTAGAACGGAAGCCTCACTTGCCCGCCGTGCGTGTGCCCGGCCAGGTAAAGGTCGACGCCGAGATCGGCCGCCTGGCCGATCAGGTCGGAGTAATGGAACAGGAAGATGTCGTACGCCGGGTCCTTCCGCAGCATGCCCATGATGGTCCGGAAGTCCGGCCCGTTCTGCAGAGACATGCCGCTCACCCGCACCCGCGTCCCCCTGATGTCCAGCTCACGCGAGCCGCTCTCCAGGAGGACGACCGGCAGGCCCCGGAACGCGCCCTCCGGCACGAGCCCGACGTCGTAGTTCCCGTTCACCAGGAAGACCCCGTGCGCGGCCTTCAACCCCTTGAAGGCTTCCCTCGCCACCTTGAGGCCCTCGGGCGAGTTGATGAAATCCCCGGTGAAGACCACAAGGTCCGGCTCTAGGGAGTTGACGATCTCGACCGCCCGGAGCTCGTTCAATGGCCTGCCCTCCGAATGGAAATCCGACAGATGCGCCACCCGCAGGCGCCCGGTCTCGGGCTTGATCTTGGAGGATTCCAGGGTGACGGTCCTGATCTCGATCCAGCGCGGCTCCACGACCCAGCCCCACAGGACGCAGAGTCCTCCTAACGCCGCCACAGCGTGGAGCGCGACCGTCAAGGACCGGTCCACGGCAGGGCTCCGGACCGGCCAGAACCGGCCGCCACGACCCTTGAGGATGAACCGGCGGACGAGCCAGCTGACCTCCAAGTAGAAGACGAGGCCGACGAGGACGACGAACGCCAGCGCAACGACCATCTCGCTAGCCGCCGACGATGGTGCCGCCGCCCCCGGTGCCCAGCAGCGCCGCTTTGAGGTTCTCGAGGTTCCCCGCCCCGCCGATGATGCGCGCGGAGCCCGCCTTGCCGGAGGACACCAGGTCGTAGAGGCATTCGACCTTCTTGCGCATCCCGCCAGTCACGTCCGGGGACTTGGAGCCTCTGAGGGACGAGAGGACCTGGCTGATGGCGCGCGGGTCGATCCAGGGTACGGTCGCGCCGTCCTGGTCGAGGACGCCGTCCGTGTCCGAGACCATGATGATGCGGTCGAACCGGAGCTCTTGCGCCATGGCTTTGAGCAGGGACTCGGTGGAGGCGATGGTGAAGCCGCGCTTCTCGTCGGGGATGATGTCTCCGTGGATGACCGGGATCTGGCCGAACCCCAGGAGGGCCTTGAGGGGCCGCACGTCCAGCCTCGAGACCGACCCGTCGACGGCCTCCGCGATGGAGGAAGGCTGGACCGCGACGGGGAAGAGCCCAGCCTCGTTGCAGTGCCTGATGAAGAGCAGGCTCATGCGGGCCATGGAGTCCCTGATCCTGTAGAAGGCCTCCCAGCCGTACTGCGGGTGGATGCCCTTGACCGCGTCGTAGCGCTTGGCGTGGATGTGGCCGAAGGAGCCGGCGCCGTGGCTGAGGACGAGCGACATCCTCTTGCCGGCGGCCCTCGCCTCCTCCAAGGCGGCCCGGATGGCCTTGGCGGCGAGCACGACGTTCCTGGCCGTCAAGGTCTCGGCGGCGGCCTTGTCCGTGATGAAGGAGCCGCCGAGCTTGACGAAGAGCTTGACGCTGCGGCCGCCGGCTTCCATCAGACCGACCTCACCGAACCGCCCTCGACCTTGACGAAGGCCCCATCAACCAACTGGCCGATGTCGATCTGGTCGGCCGCGGGGATCTCTCCTATGATCGCGCCCACGGCTGTGATAGTATCACATTCGCGAAGCACCATGGCGGCAGGGGCCCGGCCGGTCTTTCCGAGGGCGTAGAGGACGTACGAGCCGACCGTACTCCCCTTGGCGCGCGGGAAGACGAGGACGGCGCCGCGGACGCATAGGCCGTCCAAGGGATGGCCCGCCTCCCTGTACACGCCGGTCTCGGGATCGAGGTGCCCGAAGAACCCCACCGGGACGTCGCATCGGAGCACCGGACCGGACGCCGAGCCCTTCGCGATCATCCTGCCCTTGAGGTTCATGCCTTGGCCCTGGGAGGCCAGGTCCCCGAAGGGCCGCCGTCATCCTTTCCCGGAGGGGGCGCCGTCCTCGACCCGGCCTGGCCATGGGAAGCCTGGAGCATGCCGGTCACGGCGGCTTCGACCGCGTCCTCCTGGGACTCGAAATAGACGCCCACTCCCTGGTGGGGAGGCAGGTAGAAGGCCGCTTTGGCGGAATCCGTCGCCACGTTGGCGATGCCGAGCTCGGCCAGGGGGGCGACGACGATGCAGGTGTCGGCGATGAGCACCGCGCCGCAGGCCTCAAGGCGCTCCGCCAGGCCGGACCGCCGAGCCTTGGCGCGCACCGCCTCGGCCGTGAAGACCCAGATCGGTATGGCCGCCTTCCTCCCGCTCAGCAGAGCGTCGAGCCGGCGCAGTTCCTCCAGGGAGGCGTGCGGGCAACCAAACGCCACCACGTTGGGCCGGCCCTTGGCCGAGAAGAGCTTCCTCCTGCCTTCTTCGAGGCTGTCCACCGTCACCCGCCGTCCGGCCGCAGACTTAAGCTCCGGTCCCGATGAGACCGCTTCGGGAGTCACCCCCTCCAGGTGATAGAGCCCCACCGAGCCCGAGGCGGCCATGGCGGCGCCGAGCGCTTTGAGCCACGCTTCCCGGGCGCCGTCCCGCGGAGGCGAGATCCCGCGCAGGTACGGGATGCCGCCCCGAGGGTCGTGGGACAGAAGCTGGCCGACCATGTACCCCAAGGCGCCTGCGTCCGCGGTCGTCGCCACCGGGCAGCCGACATCGACGACGGTGGTGGGGAGCCTCCCTTCGTCGGTGTGCAGGGAATGGCGCGGGGTGCGGCCGGTCAGGGCCGCGGCGATGGCCGAAGGCCCCCCTTCGCGGTTGGTGCGGCTGCCGATGACGGAGTTGGCGTAGCACACGGCGGAGGACTCGGCCCAGGCCAAGTGGTCGCCGAAGGCCGGTGGGGGCGCGGCGTGATAGGGCGTGCAGGTCAAGGCCGGCTTGACGCCGAGCCTCATGAGGGCCTTGATGACGCGACGCTGCATGGAGACGAACTCCGCGGGCAGACCTAAGGCCTTCCAGAGCTTGCGGTCCGCGCCGCCCGGGTTCATGAAGGCCGGGACCACGGCCTTGGACCCTTGGCCCGCCCACTCCTCCAGGAAGGCGAGCCCGTGCTCGCCGATGTTGCGGTAGCTCACGCCCGAGACCTGCACGGACTTAACCGCGACCATGTCCGAGGCGCCGTGAATATTTCCCAAAGCCGCAAGGATCTCCATGGCCCGGGCCGCGCCTCTGCCTTGGCGGCCGTCCAGGATGGCTTTTTCTTCCCTCCTGAGCTTCAACCCGCGATCCTCCGGAAGAGCCGGCGCTCCGCGCCGGCTGGAATGGTCGCGTCGAGCCCCATCTTGGAGCCCAGGCTCTTCCTGCCCAGCGAGTGCAGGGCCGAGGGGTCCAGCGACGAGCCCGGCTGCCGGCGCAGCACCACCAGCCCCTTCGACGCCTGGAACCGGGTGGCCAAGGACCACTCCACTTGGCCCGGATCGTCGATGTCGATGTCAGCGTCCACCACCACGCAGCCCTTGAGCGAGCGGTGGCCTTGAAAGGCCGCGCGAATAGCGCGGCCTCCGTCATCGGCGTTTTTCTTCTCTATTTTGACCACAGCGTGCAGCCACGATGCCCCGCCTGGAGTTATCCTGACGTCGATGCACCGGCAGACCTTGGAGACCTCGCGGAAGATGTCGAGCTCCTTGGGCACGCCCATCAGGGTCCGGTGGTCCGAAAGGCCGGGCACGATGGTGTAGTGGATGGGGTCCTTCTTCCCCGCGACCCGCGTGAGCTCGAACACGGGCTGGCGCCGCGCCCCGTCGATAGTGCCGGTGATGTCCACGAAGGGACCCTCCCTCCCCCTCCGGCCCGTGAAGCGGCCCTCGAACACGCATTCGCACTCCGCCGGGACCACCAGGTCCACGGTCTTGCACCGGACCAAGTTCACGCGGCCGAACCGCGCAGCCAAGCCCAGTTCGTTGACCCCCATGGCAGGGGAAAGGGCGGCTGCGAAGAGCACGTGCATGGGAGCGCCGATGCACACCGCGACCTCGGCCTTGCCGCCAGAGTGCTTGATGGCCGTGTCCATGCCGCGGTTCTCCACGACCCGGACCGTGCCCTTCGTCGGGGACACCATCATCAGACGGTGGTAGGACAGGTTGACGCCGTGGACAGGGTCGCGCACGACCCACACGCCGGCGGTGAGGTAGGGCCCGCCGTCCGAAGGGTAGTAGGTGAGGAACGGCACCTCGCGGATGCGGGAGAGCGGGATCTCGAAATCGCCGAAAACCGTGTCCCTGATGGTCAGGCCGGCCCCGGGCCGCCGGATGCGACCCTTGAGGATGGCATCGAGATCACCCAGAAACCTCTCTGGAGAGACGCCCAAGCCCTCGGCCAGGACCCGGCGTGACGGCAAGAGGTTGCCCAGGACCATCGCGCCTTCGGCGTTCCTGAGCAGGATCGGGCGAGGCTCGGCTTGACCGATCAGCCTGCCGGCCTCAAAGCGCCGCCTCACCCTGCGGCCGATTGTCTTAAGCACCCCGGTCTTGCGCAGGCGCCTGACCATAGCCGATAGTCCGAAGATGTTCACCGGATCACCCACCTGAGTCCTCAATTCCTCCCAAGTTTGCGTTTGACAATCTCATCCAACAGCCGAAACGGCTCATCAAAGAACGGTGGTTTTGGTGGCCAAGAGATATCCATCAATGTCGCCAACAGGTATTTCCTTTGCTGAGGAGTGTATTTTGGATACCGTGTTCGAGGAAGTTCCGTATTCTTTGCGAACGCAAAACGCCATTCCTGGCTGAACTCGAAAAGGTTGACCGCAAGTAGGTCGAACTCCCCTACGAGGAGGCATGTTGTCTCGATGGTCTTCCCATTTGGCAGGCGGATCGCCCTGCGGTCACTTGCGTCACATTGGAATTTGCCAACGACAGCGCCGTCACCGCGCTTGATGCTTCTGGTTTGGAGTGATTTTGCCTCCACGCTGATATGGGCGTCCTTGTAAATGAAGGTGAAATCGCCTTTTCTCGTCCGATCGTGATCGTCGGGAGTGGACAGCTGGGAGAAGCGCTTGTCTGAGAACCAGAGCTTGCGAAGTTTGTATTCGCTGACATAGCCGAACGTGATGCCCCGAAGACTTGGTCGTGATTCGAGAATCTCATTGAGTTCGTCCGGCGTAAGCTTCCAGCGCTCAAGAATGCCCATGGCGCAGTCCTTTTCCCCTGGGGTTCTTCCCCCCCGTCTTCACGAACACGAGAAAGTATGAGTGGTTCTTCCGGGCGTGTTCCTGTCTCAACATGCGGCTCACGGCAGGCCTATTGGACCGCACGACGACAAAAAGGTCCTTTGCGTAAAATCCCATCCTTTGGTACTCATTAATTATCTCAACATGAGTGAGGCGTTGCATGTTCGCGCTCACCTCATCCTGGCATTTGACGATCATGACGCCGCAATCTCTCAAGACTCTGTAGGCTTCACCTCCCGCCTTGAAGTAAAGGTCCAAAACCGCATCATGATATTTTGGGCCAGCGATAGTGGTTTCGCCATTGGAATAGGCGGAACGAAAGGCAGCGTAGGTGCCGGATCCTGCCAGATGGCCTTCCGTGCGTCGAAAGAGACCCTCCATGTAGGGCGGGTCAAACACGATGCAATCAATGCTCGCATCCGGATAGGGGAGCTTGCGACAATCGACCCCTGTCTTCAAGTCTGAAGGAAGCAATTTGTATAGGTCTTTTGACACATTCTTCCAGAACACGCCTTGACCATAGGTTACATCGGCAATAGTAACGCTTGGAGGAACATGCAGCTTGAGTATCTGCGGGAAGATGTTCTCGTTAATATCCACATACGCGCTAAGAATAAGATCGCTTGTTGAGATGCCATCAGGAGACTTGCGCTTTCCTTCGCTCGGAGGCTCAACATGAAAAAGCCTGAGCTGTTCACGCCCGGCATGCTTATTGCGGCCTCGTTCTTCTGTCGTGTTCCCCGTTCTCATCGGACTTTCTCTCCCCATCTCCTGTAGAGATCGTTCTCCATGCCCAGGGCGTCCAGGATCTTGCCCACGAAGAAATCCGTCATGTCGTCCACTCCGCGCGGCCGGTGGTAATAGGAGACGCAGGGAGGCAGGATAACGGCGCCCGCGCGCTTCAAGGCCGTCATGTTCTCGATGGCCGACAGGGACAGGGGCGTCTCCCGCGGCACGACCACGAGCTTCCTCCCCGCGCGCAGGACCGTGTCCGCGGCGCGGATGAGGAGGTTCTCGGCGTAGCCGTTGGCGATGGCGGAGAGGGTCTTCATGGAGCACGGGACGACCACCATGGCGTCCGTCACGAACGAGCTCGAATTCAGGGGAGACCGGAAGTCGCGCAGGCCGTGCCGGACCACCCCCTTGGGAGGCCGCCAGGCCTTCCCGACCTCGTGCTTGATGACCTCCTTCGCGGCGTCCGTCACCACCAGATGCACCTCGTGCTTGCGCGCGCATAGCTCGGCCACGAGCCTCAAGGCGATGACGACCCCGGAAGCGCCGCTGACGCCCACCACGATGCGGCTCATGGCCTGACCTTCTGGAAGGCCGGCGAGGAGACCTGAGAAGCGAAGGCATGCTTGGCCCCAGCGGCGAGCAGGGCCTCGGCGAGCCGAAGGCTCGCCTCGGGAGAATCGGCCAGGGCCGCCATGCACCCGCCCCTCCCCGCTCCGCAGAGCTTGGCCCCCAAGGCTCCCGCCTTGCGCGCCGCGGCCACCAGGCGCTCGAGATCGGGGGCTGAGACGCCGATCCCCCTGAGGAGCCGGTGGTCCTCGTTCATCAGGCGCCCCAGCGCCGAAAGGTCCCCCTTCTCGAACGCGGCGGCGCCCTCGCGCGCGAGCGCCCCGATTCCGCGGAAGGCCTCGTCCAAGAGCGCGGCCGCCTGGCTGCGCAACCGCGCCACCTCGGCCACCACCTCAGCCGTCTTGTGCCGCAGGCCGGTGTCGGCCACGGCCAGGAAGAGCGGGGCTCCCGGGCCCGAGAGGAAGGTCGGCGCCTCGCCTTTCCTGAAGAGCACCGGCCGTCCGTAGGCGATCACGGTGTTGTCCACGCCGCTGGGCGTTCCGTGAAGCAGCTTCTCGACCTCATAGACGCTGGAGCAGAGCTCGCGGTCGCAGCGCCTCGCTCCGAAGAGCCCATACACGGCCTTGAAAGACGCCGCCGCGACCGCGGCGCCCGAGCCCAGGCCGCACCCGATGGGGACGGCCGAGCGCACGGTCAGGGTCCAGCCGTTGTCGGGCGCCATGCCCGAGGCGACGCAGATCTCCACGATCCTTGAGAAGGGACGGGCTTCCTCGGCGCTCGGCTCCGAGCCGCGGAGCCAGGCAAGGCCGAAATCCTGGAGCTCGACGCCGACCGGCCCGCCAGGCCCGACGAGCCGGGCCGTGGCCTGGGCGAATGGCTCGCCTAAGGGCACCGCGACGGCGGGATGCCCGTAGACGACCGCGTGCTCGCCGAGCAGGATGAGCTTGGAGGGAGCTCGCGCCGTGAAGGCGGGGGCCCTAGTCAATCCTCCTCCATCCCCTTGTGGTCGCCGCGCTGGGCCACCATCCTCTTGAGGAGCTCCCTGGCGCGGTCGAACCGGATGCGGCCCTCGCGGACCATCTGGTCGGCGATGCGGATGGCCGTATCGCCCCAGGCGCCGGCCGAGTAGGCCACGTTCCTGGCGTGGAGGGTCATGTGGCCCTCCTGGATGCCCTCGGTCACCAGGGCCCGCACCGCGGCGAGGTTCTGGACCAGGCCGACGGAGGCGATGACCTCGGCCAACTCCCGGCGGGAGGGCATGCCGAGGACCTTGAGCAGGATGGCGACCCCGGGGTGGAGCTTGGTCACCCCGCCCACGACCCCGACCGCGATGGGGGCCTCGATCTCGCCGATGAGACGGTCGCCCTCGATGCGGTACTTCGTCAGCGACCGGTAGCGGCCGCTGCGCGCGGCGTAGGCGTGGCAGCCGGCCTCCACCGCTCGCCAATCGTTGCCGGTGGCGAGCAGGACCGCGTCGATGCCGTTCATGATGCCCTTGTTGTGCGTGGTGGCCCGGTAGGGGTCGGCGTCAGCCCAATGGAAAGCCTTGACGATGCGTTCGGCCACCTGCCGGCCGTCGAAGCCGCCCTTGGCCAGGCAGTCGCAGCGTATGTCGAAGCGCGCGCGCACCAGGGACTTGTCGGCGAGGTTCGTGATGATCTGGCAGACGACCTCGCCCTTCGTCATCTCGGCCATGATTGGCCCGAGGGTCTCCACCATGGTGTTCACCGCGTTGGCGCCCATGGCGTCGATGACATTGACCTGCAGGTGCAAGATCAGCATGGCGCCGCTCGCGGTCTCGACGCGCCTGACGTAGTAGTCCTTGGCGCCCCCGCCCAGGGAGACCAGCATCTGGTCCTGCTTGTTGGCGAGCTTGAGGAGCCGGTCCTTGGCCTCCAGGATGTCCTTCTCGGCCTGGTCGAGGTCGGGGACGCCTACCAGCTGGATCTGCCCCTCCATGATGGCGGGCTCGGCCGTCGCGGTGAGCTTGCCGTTCTCCCGGATGAGCTTGGCCAGGTGGCTGCAGGCCGCCACGATGGAGGTCTCCTCGACCGCCATGGGGATGAGATAGTCTTTGTCGTTGATGCGGAAATTGACCGCCAGGCCCAGTGGAAGGCCGAAGACCCCGATGACGTTCTCGATAAGCATGTCCGCCTGCTCGGCGGTCAAGGTCTCGTTCCTGAGGGCCCACTTCTCCTTGGTCGGCAGGTCCATCCATTCGTCGAGCTTGTCGAGGCGCTCCCAGACATCGAGTTTGTAGAAGCCGGGAAGCCTCGAGGTCCTGGCCGTCTCGCGGCTCAAGAGTTCAGCCTTGGCCTCCTGCCGGATCAGCGCCTGCTTCTCTGCCTTGTCCGTCGGCTGGTTATCCATTCCTTTAGGTTCCCCGTGATGACCGGCCCTGTCCGGGCGAGGGCCTGGAGGTCCCCGGCCCCGGACAGGAGCATGACGGTCTTCAGCTCCTCGATCACGCCCGACAGGAATCCCACGACGCCGTCCAAGCCGCCGCGGCCGTGGCTGCGCAGGACCGGCAGGGCCATGGCCACCAGGTCCGCGCCCAAGGCCAGGCACTTGGCGGCGTCGAGACCGTTCCTGACGCCGCCGGAGGCGACGATTTGAAGACCCAGCCCTTGGACCTCGAAGAGGGAAACGGCAGTGGGAATTCCCCATTCATCCAGCCACCGGCGCTTCGTCCCCCTTCGGGGACTGCGCAGACGCTCCACCCACGGCCACGAGGTGCCCCCTGCCCCGGCCACGTCCACGATGCGCACGCCGGCCGCCTTTATCCTGGACGCGGCCTCCCGGGAGATGCCGCATCCCGTCTCCTTGACCATGACCCTGCCCGGCAGGCGCCTGGACAATGCCTTGAGCACGGCGGAGCCGTCCGGAAAGCTCCGATCGCCCTCCGACTGGCTCAGTTCCTGGGCCGCGTTGAGGTGGATCGCCAGGCCGTCCGCCCCGATGGACCGGACCAAGCCCGCGAGCCTACCCACCCCGGCCTTGGCGGCCTGCTGGATGCCGACGTTGCCGACGATGGGGACGTCGGGCGCCCATCTCCTGACCTGGCAGGACCCCGCGGCCTTGGGGTCCTCCAGCATGGGCCTCTGGCTCCCCAGGCACAGGCCGATGCCCAGGCGCTGGGCGGCCTTGGCCAGGTCACGGTTGAGGTCTCGCGCCTCCTCGACCCCGCCGGAGAGGGCGCCGATGAGAAGCGGGGCCTTGAGCCTGCGGCCCATGAAGCGCGTCTCGGTGCGGATCCCGTCGAAAGAGAGGCCCGCGAGGGCCTGGTGGACCAGATGCACGTTTTCCAATAGCGTGGTCTTGTCCCTGTACTCGACATCCATCTCTTGGCAGAGCTTGAGATGGTCGAGCTTCCTGGAGCCGATCATGGTTTCAGCCAAAGGCATCCTCTTGCGGGAAAGCGGTATTTTACCAATTCGGGGCGGGGGTTTTCATGGAATTCGGCGTCTGCGCCGGCGAAAATGCTAGGATGGGTCCATGAGTCCCATGCGCAAGACCGACGACCAACATCGGGCCGAATTGGTGAAGGCCGGCCGCAGGCTCTACGAGCTCGGCTTCTGTCCGTCCACCTCGGGGAACATCTCGGTCCGGCTCGACGCCTGGCGCATCATGATCACCCCGACCGGGGCGTCCAAGGGAGACATGAAGCCCGAGGACATGGTCGTGCTCTCCCCCAAGGGCGAGCACCGCTTCGGCCGCAAGCAGGCCTCCTCCGAGGCTGAGATGCACCTCCTGGCCTACCGTCTGAGGCCCGAGGTGGGCGCCGTGGTCCACGCCCATCCGGCCAAGGCCACGGCCTTCGCGTGCGCGGGCCTGGCCCTGGACCAGAACCTCGCCACCGAGTTCACCATGATGGTGGGGCCGGTGCCCCTCGCCCGCTACGGCACGCCCGGCACGCCGGACCTCTCGGCCTCGCTCGAGGATCTCATCCCGGGGCACAACGGGGTGCTCATGGGCAACCACGGGGTGGTGGCCTACGGCAAGGACCTGCTCGAGGCCGTCGGCCGCATGGAGATGATCGAGCACTTCGCCGAGATCGTGCAGGGCACCCTGCTCGCGGGACGACAGACGCCCCTTTCGCCCGAGGATCTGGCCAAGCTCCACCAGGCCGCGCGCCGCTACTCAGAAGGAGCCAAGGGGCGCTAGCGCGCAGCCGGAGCGCCGATGGCCAGCTTAGGCGCCTTCCTGGCCGGCATGGACCAGGCCCTCTTCGAGAAGATCAACCTGTCCTGGACCCACCCCTGGCTCGACGCCTTCTTCCCCTGGCTGACCGACCTCGACCGCAGCCGGGTCTTCGTCTTCGGAGCCCTGCCCGTGATCCTCGCCTGGTGGATCTACAAGCACCGCGGCAGGGCGGTCAAGATCCTCCTCGCCATGGTCCTGGCCGTCGGCGTGTGCGACGCCGTGGCCTACCGGTTCATCAAGCCCCTGGTGGGCCGCAGCCGGCCCTCCGGCATCTCGGTGGCCCTGCGGACCCGACATCACGGCGGCCTCGGCTTCCCCTCCAACCACGCGGCCAACACCTTCGCCGGAGCCGCCGTGCTCGGCATGGCCGTGCCGCACGCCAGATGGCCGGCCATGGCCATGGCAGGCCTCGTGGCCTACAGCCGCGTCTATGTCGGGGTGCATTATCCCTTCGACGTCCTGGTTGGAGCGATGCTCGGCCTGCTCGGAGGCGGCCTGACAGGCTCCGGCTTGCTCCGCTACGGCCGCCTCGGCGCAGGCCCCAGCCAGAATCGGACCCGCCAGCGGTCTTGAACCGATTACTGTATAATCTCCCTCCATAAGATGGAACTCCTCCAACAGGGCCTGGACATCTTCCTCCACCTCGACTTGCACCTCAACCAGTGGGCGGCGGCGCTGGGGCCAGGGCTCTACGTCGTGCTCTTCCTGATCGTGTTCTGCGAGACGGGGCTCGTGATCACGCCCTACCTGCCCGGGGATTCCCTGCTCTTCGCGGTGGGGGCGCTCTCCGCGACCGAAGGCTCGCCCATCCGCCTGCCGCAGGTCATGGTCCTCTTGGCCGTGGCCGCCATCCTCGGGGACGCGGTCAACTACGCCGCGGGGTTCTGGATCGGCCCGAAGGTCTTCAACAAGGAGGACTCCTGGCTCTTCGACCGCAGGCATCTTCTGCGCGCCCGCCGGTTCTACGAGAGGCACGGCGGCAAGACCATCATCCTCGCCCGGTTCATCCCCATCATCCGCACCTTCGCGCCCTTCGTGGCGGGCATCGGCAAGATGTCCTACCCGCGCTTCGCTCTCTACAACGTGACGGGCGGCGTCGCCTGGACCGTCATCTTCCTCGGCGCCGGGTACAAGTTCGCCAACCTTCCGGCGGTCAAGAAGCACTTCCACTTCGTCATCCTGGCCATCGTCGTCATCTCGGCCATCCCGGTGGTGGTGGAGCTCGTCAAAGCGCGCTACTGCCCGGAGCCCGAAGAGGCGTCGACGCGGACGGCGGCGGGACCCTCCCGGGCCGACCATTCCATCTAGCCCCATGGGCAAGCGCTACTCCACCATAGAGCTCGAGCGGGAGGGCCGGCTGCTCTGGGTCCGGCTCTCGCGGCCGGCCGTGCGCAATGCCTTCGACGACACGCTTCTCAAGGAGTCGGCCGAGGCCTTCAGCGAGGCGGGGAAGGATCCGGCGGTCCGGGTCGTGGTCGTGACCGGGAGCGGCCAGGCCTTCTGCGCGGGCGCGGACCTCTCCTGGATGCGCAAGGTCGTGGACTTTACCTTGGAGCGGAACCGCGCCGACACCCGTGCCGTGGTCGATGCCTTCGGCGCGCTCTACCGCGTGCCCAAGCCCACGGTCGCGGCCGTCAACGGCCCTGCCATCGGCGGGGGCCTGGGGTTTGCGGCCGCCTGCGACGTGGTGGTGGCGTCCAAGGACGCGGTGTTCGGATTGAGCGAGGTGCGCCTCGGCGTGGTGTCGGCGTGCATCACCCCGTTCCTGCTGAGGCGGACCCCGGCCGGCAGACTCAGGCGCTGGATGCTCAGCGGCGAGCGCTTCGACGTCGAGACCGCCAGGTCGCTCGGGCTGGTGGACCTCGTCGTCCCTGCCGCGGAGGTCCTGCCCCGCGCTCGCGACATCGCGCAGGGCATGGCGCAAGGCGCTCCTGGGGCCCAGGCCGTGGTCAAGGATCTCCTCGACAAGATGCCGGAGATGACCCTTCGAGAGGCGCTGGAGCATTCCGTGGAGGTCCTGGCCAAGCTCCGGGCGAGCCCCGAGGCTCAGAAAGGCATGCGGGCCTTCCTGGAGAAGAAGCCCTGCGCTTGGGAGTGACATGGACCACTTGAAGGACTTCACCCGCGAGCAGCTCCTCGTCCTCATCGACGTCCATGCCAAGAGCTGGCTCGCCCACGACGGGTGCTGGTTCCTGGCGGCGGAGGAGAAGCTCGGGATGCCGGGGGCGGTCGAACTCGACAAGCTTTCCTGGGAGCGCTTCTCCCCGGCCGAGGCCAAGAGGATCATGTCGGCCTTCGGCATCCCCAAGAACGGCGGCTTGGACGCCTTGGAGAAGGCCTTGTGGCTGCGCCTCTACGCAGCCGTCAACCGCCAGAAGATCGAACGGCCCTCTCCCGACCGGCTGGTGCTCTGCATGTTGGAGTGCCGCGTGCAGAAGGCTCGGCGCGACAAGGGCTTGAAGGACTTCTCCTGCGGGGAAGTCGGCATCATCGAGTACTCCCGCTTCGCCTGCGCCATCGACCCGCGCATCAAGACCAGGCGCCTGTCCTGCTTCCCGGAGATCACCCAGGAGTACTGGTGCGCCTGGGAGTTCTCGATCTAGGCCGCAAGGCAGTGCCGGTCAGAAGGGGAACAGCACTCCCCGCTCGCGGAGCCTCTCGAACTTCGCGGCCGAGAACTCGAAGAGCCTGGCCGGCCGGGTGAGGCCCTCGGTGCGGCTTCCCTTCGTGGGGCGCAGCACCCCCAGCGCCAGGACCTTGCGCCGGAAGTTGCGCTTGTCGAGGCGCTTGCCCAGGACGGCCTCGAAGACGCGCTGGAGTTCGGTCAGGGTGAAGCGGCTGGGCACGAGCCCGAACCCCACGGTCGTCCAATCCAGCTTCCAGCGCAGCCGCTGGCGGGCGTAGTCGAGGATGGCGGCGTGGTCGAACGCCAGCTGGGGAGGGTCGTAGGCGTCGGACCAGGCGGCCTCCTCGGCGTCTCCTCCCGCGGCGAGCAAGGGCCCGCCGTCCCCGAAGGCGCGGCTGTTCTCCGCTCGCCGAAGCGGGACGGCGGGCGGGGCCGCGGCGGACCCGGCGGGGAGCAGCGCGAAGTAGCTCACCGAGAGCACCCGGCCGCGCGGGTCGCGGCGGGGGTTTCCGAAGGTGTAGAGCTGTTCGAGATAGACGTCGGCGACCCCGGTCTCTTCCCGCAGTTCGCGCCGGGCCGCCTCGTCCAAGCCCTCGTCCTCCTTGAGGAACCCGCCGGGCAAGGCCCAGCGGCCCTGGAAGGGCGGCGCCCCGCGTTTGATGAGCAGGGCCTTGAGCCGGCCCTCCCGGACCATGAAGATGACGATGTCTACCGCCACCCGCGGACCCGTAGCTTTCGGACAGGCCGTGCCGGAGTCCATGCGCCAAGTATAGCGCATTCTTGAGCCCGTCATGGCGCCGCGAGACGCGCGCGCTCTCGCGCCGCGGCCACGGTCAGCACCGCGCCCGAATCGAACGCCAGGAAGTCGCTCTCGATGCCGTCCGAGAACACGGCCCCGCCGGAGGGCATGAGCGACTCCAGGGTGATCTCCGAGCCCGGCTCCACGAAACCGGCCGCGAGCGAGACCTCGGACTCGCGGCTCGCGAAGGGCTCGCGCACCACGAAGACCAGCCTGGGGTCCTCCCAGGCGAGGCGCACGGGCGGCGCGGCGGCGCCCCCGAACGCCGCCGCCAATCCCGCCGACATGTTGAAGACCGATGAGAGCCAGCCCGTCGAGCCCGCGCCCGTCGAGACGATGAGGCCGCTCGAAGATTGGCGTTCGCGCCGCGTCCCATGTCCGAGCACGTACTTGGCGGAGACGTGGCTGCGCGGGCCGATGAAGAGGTCGTTGAAGGCCAAGAGGCGCGACCCGTCGGAGAGCCTGGCCTCGGCCATGGTGACCTCGCGGAGCCTCGAGCGGCCTTCCAGGACGGCCGCGGCGCCGGTCCTCGCGCCCGCGACCTGGAAGGGGAGCAGGATGCCGTCCATCCGGGAGGGATCGGGATTCACCGCCACGATGGGGGAGCCCCCGACGTACTTGGCCGTGTTGGCCACGAGGCCGTCTTGCCCCGCGGTCACGACCAGGTCCGTCGGAGCGAACAGGTAGGTGGGCAGGAAGGACCGGTCGATCTCCTGGATGGGCAGGCCGAAGTCCAGGGAGCGCCTTAGAGTCTCTATGGCCGCCGTGTAGTCGTCGTGCTCGGCTTGGGTTGCGGCGAAGTCAAACCCCTCGTGCTCGAGGTAGAAGCGGGCCTGCCCCTTGGTGGGGAAGCGCTCCAGGAGCTCGGAGAGCCCGGTGCGCCGCGTCACCAGGACGACCTTCTCGCAGGTCATGGATGCATGAGGCTGCGCAGCAGGTCCGGCGAGATGTTGAGCTCCCCGATCCTGCCCGCGTTGCGGGCCAGGTCCTGGAAGGCCGAGGCGATCAGGAGGCCGGCGTCGAGCTTGCCGGTGCCCGCCGCCAGCAGGATGCGCCAGTCGAGGCCCCGCAGGGGTTTGAGCGTGGCGTCCAGGGCGTAGGCCTTGGCGTCGGCCGCCTTGCGGTCGTTGGCCGCCTGGCGCTCCACCAGGGCGGCGCGGGCCTCTTCGACCGCGATGTCCGCGGCCATCTTGCGCTCGCGGATGGCGCGGCGCTTACCTTCCACCGCGATCTCGGTGTTCAGCTCGCTCTCCTTGATGCGCCGTTCCTGCTCCACGGCGGCGTTCCGGCGGTCGTAGACCGCGTCGTCGGCCTCGGCCTTGAGACGCTCTCTAGCCTCGGCTTCGAGGGCCTTGGCCATCTCCGGGGTCGGGCGCACCGCGGCCACGGCGACGCCCAGGACCTCGAGCCCCAGCATGGCCACGACCTCGTCGGCGGGCAGGCCCTGCTTGAGCAGGCTCACGATCCGGTCCGCGCTCAGCAGCGCCTCCCGCAGGGGGCTGCGCTCGATGAGCGAGCGCGTGCGCGTCTGCGCGGCCTGGACCAATCGCTGGTCGAGCTGCTCCGGGTCGTCCGAGGCATAGGAGCCGTCGGGCTGGATGCTGTAGTCCAGAATGCGGGCCAGGCGCCCTGGGTCGCTCACCCGGTAGGAGAGCTGGCCCTGGATGGTGACCTCCTGGAAGTCGGAGGTCAGCTCCTTGAACACGAAGGGCAGGTCCGCGCTCTCCAAGGGGACCCGGACCAGGGTCGAGAGCGGGGCCCAATAGAGGAAGGAGAGCCCGGGGCCCTCGGCCACGAGCTTCCCTCCCCGATAGTGCAGCACGTACTCGGTCGGCGACGATTTGCGGTAGCTGAACCCGAACATAATTCACCTCCTGTCTGCTGGTGTCAGGCGAGCGCCTTCCATGAGCGCGGCGCGCCTTGCGGCCAGGCCTGGCTCAAGCTCCACGGGAAAGCGCTGCGGGCTGGAAAGCCGCAGGGTCCCGGCGGGCAGGGATGCGAGCTGGCTGCGGCAGCGGGCTCGGACGGCCTCCAAACCCTCCGGGGGGCGGACCCGGCGTCCTGCGCGGAAGACGGGGACGAGGAGGTCCTCCCACCCAGTGCTTGGGATTGGGGGAGGGCGCCGGAGGTCGAAGATCAAGTCGCGCACGGGCCGTCGGCCTTCATGGAAGCGGCGGACCTGCAGCATCCCGGGATAGGAGGCCTTGCCCGGGTCTTCGGAAGCCTTGAGCACGTCGCGCCACTCCCCGCCCGGCGGCCGGAGCGCAGCCAGCTTGTAGACTCCGCCCAGGGCCGATTGGCCGTCGCCCGTCACGAGCCTGGTGCCCACCCCCCAGACCCCGATGGAGGCGCCCCGCTCCAGGAGGGCGGCGATCCTCGTCTCGTCGAGGTCGTTGGAGGCCGCGATGAAGGCGTCGGTGAAGCCGGCCTCGTCCAGGAGCCGGCGAGCCGCCTTGCTCAGGGCCGCCAGGTCGCCGGAGTCGAGCCGCACTCCTGCGAGCCTCCTGCCGCGGCTGCGCAGCCGCCGACCCGCCTCGATGGCCTGCCGCACGCCCTCCAGGGTGTCGTAGGTGTCCACCAGGAAGACGCAGTCGCCGGGGTTGGCGTCGGCGTATGCCTCGAAGGCCTCGAGCTCGCTCTCGAAGGCCATGACCCAGCTGTGGGCGTGGGTACCGGCCACGGGGATGCCGTAGAGTCTGCCGGCCAGGACGTTCGAGGTGGCGGCGCAGCCGCCGACGAAGGCGGCGCGGCTGGCGCTCAAGCCTCCGTCCGGCCCTTGGGCACGCCGCAGGCCGAACTCGAGCACCGGCGCTCCGGCCGCGGCCAGCGCCACGCGGCTGGCCTTGGTCGCGATGAGGGTCTGGAAGTTGACGATGTTGAGGAGGGCGGTCTCCAGGAGCTGGCACTCGAGCAGCGGGCCTTGGACCCTCAGCATGGGCTCAGGGGCGAAGACCGCGGTCCCCTCCGGCGCGGCGTCCAGGTCGCAGGTCAGGCGCAGGCCGGCCAGGCGCTCCAGGAAGCCGGGCTCGAACAGGCGGCGTCCATCCGAGCCGGGAGGCCCGGCCCCAGGGCCCGGCAGCTCCGCCAGGAAGGCAAGGTCGTCCTCGGAGAAGCGCAATCCCTCCAGGAACTCGGCCGCCGGCTCCAGGCCGCAGGCCACGGCGTAGCCCCCTTTGAAGGGGTTCGCGCGGAAGTAGAGGTGGAAGACCGCCTCGTGGCGGCCGAGCCCCGACTTCCAGTAGCCCTGGGCCATGGTGAGCTGGTAGAGGTCCGTCAACAGCGCCAGCGAGGTGTTCATGGCGCTGCGAACCCCCCGACCGAGATGTTGGAGAAGCGGCCCGCTCCGGAGCTCGCGGCCGAGGCCGACCGGGAGAAGACCGCGAACGCCCGGCGGATGTCGGGCGCGTTGTTCCCAGGCGTCAGGATCCAGCGGTCCTCGATGCCCATGTCGCGGAAGACCGCCCGGAAGTCCGTGCTGCCGTCGTCCACGCCCAGCGCGGCCACGATGTGGCGCTCGGCGCGCAGCATGTCGCGGACCAAGGCGGCCACGTCCAGCCCCCTGGAGCGCTGGGAGCCCTCGTCCGCGCCGTCCGTGATGATGAGCGTCACGGTCCGAGCCGGCACGCCGGCCAGGGCGAACTCCTTGGCCTTGGCGAGCACCGTGCCCAGGAGCACGACCGACTGGTCGTAGAGGGGCGTGCCGAGCTGGGGGTCGTAGTTGCGCGAGTCCATGCGCGCGGCGCCGCTCAAGGGGCAGTACGGGTAGAGCACCGTGCCGTTCAAGTAGCGCGTGTGCACGAGCACTCCCGCGTTGGACTTGGAGGCCGCGAGCGCGTCCAGGACGAGGTTGTGCCCGTCCCTCACCGCCTGGGCGTTGGAGGCGAAGCGGATGGAGCCCGAGTCGTCGATCAACATGGTGACCAGCACCACCTCGCTCGCCGGCACGTCGTCGGGGTGGACCCCGAGCCCGGCCTGGATCTGAGCCCCCAGGTCGGGGATGGAGAGGGCGGCCATCGCCGCGTCGGAGAGCTCGCCCTCCTGGTGCGCCGCTTTGAGTATCTCTTTCGGGTCGTTCATGACGATACCTCCTAATTATGACCTTCCCCCCCTAGAACCCCCGCTCGGTCCAGAGGATCGACAGCCTGGACCTCTGTCGTGCGGGGGTCTGTTCATAGTCATAGCTTGATGCCCGGCCAGGATTCGACCGGGTCGGTCGAGCGGACCAGGCGCATGCCGGCGTCGGCGAAGCGCTGGAAGGCGTCTTCGGCCTGCGGGGTGAAGTCCGCCAGGAAGCCGCCTTTGCCGTCGGGCACCGTGACCGCGGACATGCAGTCGGTCAGGATGTAGACCTTGGCCGCGAGCGCCGGGTCCTGGGCGAGGATCTCGCCCAGCAGGTCGTCGATGGAGCTCTTGACGCAGTGGCTCGCGGCCTGGCCGGCGATCACGACCGCGTCGCTGGAGAGCAGGGTCTTGAGGAAGAGGGCGTTCCTCTGCGCGAGCGGCGCCCCGTCGTGCCGGGTCAGGACCTCGGGCCTCAAGACCGAGTAGTTCTCCGTGAGGGGGTTGCCGCCCTTGACCTCCACCCAGGACTGCGCCCCGCGCGCGAAGGAGTGGAACAGCCTCGCCTCGTGGATGGGGGCGGCCAGAGGTAGAGCTTGTACTTGCCGGCCTTCTCGAGCTCGGCGCAGTAGTGGATGGACTGCTTGACGAGCCAGGCGTAGTTGCCCCCGCAGAGCCACTTGGCCGTGATGGGGGAGGGCCTGACCTCGCCCCGGGCCGCCTCGTCCGCCGAGATCTCCCTGAAGGGCGTAAGGGCCCGGTCGTCCCGGTCGACCCAGAACGACGGGAAGAATATCTGGTAGGCGAAGTGGGTGTCCATGGTCGTTGTGATGTTCGTGATGCGGCGCAGGTTGCGGTAGGCGAACTCCGCGATGCGGCGGCTGTCCTCGATGGCCCCTTGCCCCGAGCGGCCCGCCACGTAGAGCGCGCCCCCCGGGAAGCAGAAGTCCTTCTGCAGGTCGATGAGCAGCAGATGCACCGCGAAGCGGTCCGACGCCGAGGGAGGGACGTCGTGCTCCTTCCTCCACCGCGCGGCCTCGGTGAAGAGCGCCGCCTGGTCGGGCGCGAAGTCCCACTGTCCCGCGTGGGCGGGGTCGTAGAACGCGGGCAGGGCCGGCTGGGTCTTGATGGTCATGGCTTGGCCTCCTTGTTGATGCTGAGCTTGACGACCTCGCGGCGGTTGGCGACCAAGAGGCCATCGCAACCGGCCGCGAGGAGCGAGCCTGAATCCACGAACGGCTCCGTCTCCGGGTACTCGGTCCAGCTTTGGAGCGACTCCTCCACGCGCACGACGCCCTGGTCCGTGGGCGCGAAAAGGAACGGCCCGGCCGCGCAGGCGCCGTGCACGGACTCGAGCCAGATAGGCGAGTCCGCGGCCGCGGCCACGCCGCCGTCCCGGCGGATGACCGCGCAGCGCCGCGTGATCCGGCCCCCTGATTCGAGCTCCAGGAACAGCCACGCCCTTCCCTGGCCGAATACGCAGTCCGCGTCGATGACGCGGCCGCGGATGGGGGGGAGGGCCACCCCGTCGGCGAGTCCCCGCCTGGCCTCGTCGAAGACGAAGGCCACCGTGATCCCGCCGGCGCGGTAGAAGCCGAACCCGAACTCGGGCCCAACCCAGAAGCTGGTGTGCCCGGAGAGCACCTCGCCCACCCGCTCATCTGCGAGGGCTCCCTCCCGCCAGAGCGCGCCGTCGCGCTCCCACCAGGCGCGGCCGTTGGCGAAGCCGAAGGCTTCTTTCGCGCCCGCCGACACGGTCTTGCGGCCGCTGAGGAAGTAGCGCGTCCTGGGCCTTAAAGGACCCCGGAAGGCCACGCTCTTGTCCTCGCGTCGGAACTCCCCTGCCTCGTAGACGAGCCAGCCGTAGGGGCTCACGGCCACGATTTCTCCGGAGGTGACCAGTAGGCGCTCGGCCCTGACCCGGCAGCGGACGGTCAGGACCGCCTGGGCGGCCGTCGTCGGTGTTCCCACGCAGGAAGGGCAGGCCAGCCGCGCGTGGAAGGCGCCGCACGCCGGGCAGCGCGTCCAGCGCAGGTCCTCGAGGAGCCCGTGGGGGAAGGGGCTGCGGCTGTCCTTGACGAAGGTGGCGTGGAAGCGGTGCAGTATCTCGTCGGGGAGCGCGCGCCAGGGGATGGCGGCCTTGGGGTAGCGCACGCGGGGGTCGAGCACGGTGACGCGGCAAAGCGCGCGCTCCGAGGGACGGCCCTGGGCTCCGGGCAGCACGCCGCCGTAGGGGTGCACGAGCAGGAGCGACTGGAAGAGGTTGACCTCGAAAGCGTACCAGTCGCTTGCCGGGCCGTGGGGCCGCACCGGCCGGAGTTCCCGGGAGTCGCAGCAGAGGGGGTCGACGAAGCGATCCGCGTAGGTCCGGCAGAGGTAGCGGCCGAATTGGAAGCTGTCGGCGTCGATGAGGTGCGCCCGGCCGGAGGAGACCAGCGCGTTGAGGTCGTTGAAGTCGCCGATCACGACCCCGGCCTCGTGGACGCGGGCCACCGTGGCGTGGAGGTCGAGGAAGAGGGGCCCCACCAGGGCAGGGGGGACGCCGCGGCGGAAGCCCGGGTCGGCCCAGCGGTTCAAGGGTTCGGCATCCGGCACGAGCCGCATGGAGTAGCCCACGACGCGGCCTTCCTTGTCGGTCGCCGTCTCCAGGGGGGAGACCACCCTGGGAGGGAGGGCCCGCGGGAACTCCCGCAGCTTGGAGGCGCAGCTCTCGAGCCTTTCCCGTGCGCAGGCTGCCTCATCCGGCAGGCCGCGGTAGTCCGGGTGGTCCGGCCCCTTATAGACCTTCAAGGCGACCCCGGAGCCGATGTCGTAGACGTCCGCTTCCCCGCCCGTCCCGATGGCTCTAGACGAGTCGAGCTTGATGCGGCGGCCGCCTAGGACGACCTCCTTCATGGCGTCAGCCCTCCTTCGGCCGCGTCTTTCCTTATTATGAGGGCGACGGTGGCGTCGTCCGCCAAGCGGTTTCGTCGGAGCGTCCGGCGGACCAGGTCGGGGTTGCGCAGGTAGCGCTCATCGGACCAGAAGGGGGGAAGGTCCGCTTCAGCGGCGCCGTCGGTGCCCACCAGCACGCTCCCGGCCGGTCCTTCATAGAGGCGCTCGAACCCGACGCGGGTGTCCTCCAGGCCGTAGGCCATGTAGGGGGGGCAGTTGTCAGGAAATGGGCCAAGGCGCCGGACAACCCCGTCCACGGCCCAAACGCCGTCGCCGCAGGCGAAAACCGTTGCACGGCCGGTCGATACCGCGGCCTGGCCTGCAAAGGCCGCTCCTACGATGGTGAAAAGGAGGTGCTCCTGAACGCCCAGGCATCCTGCCTGGGCGATCAAGGCCAATCTGGAGAGGATATCCGCCCTTAAGCGCTCGAGGTCCAGGGACCCCCCGGCCTCCAGCCGCCTGGCGGCCAGCGCCGCGGCCATGCAGGCCCCGAGGCGGGCGCCTACGCCGCTATGGGGCTGCGAGCCGCAGCCGTCGCAGACCACGGCCACGGCTCCCCAGTCGCCCTCGAGCGCGCAATAGGCGTCCTGGTTGGGGCGCTCCAGGAGGACGTGGTCGCGTCCGGCGCAGGAGCCCGCGGCGAGTAAGTGTCTCATATACACCAGTATAGTGTATCAACGACACTTTGTCAAGACCCAGATGACCATCCTATCGAGGGAGGTGGGGGACGGATTCTGTCGGGATGCCTCAGCCGAGGCGGGGGCCGACGGTCGATCCTTGGAAGACGATCCGTCTGATGGCGGATTCCCAAGCGTCGTTTCGCACCACGTCGCCGCCCGAGAGGTCCAGGGTGAAGCCGTCATCGTTGAGCAGGGCTTGGGCCCAGTCCGCGCTGCTCACCTCGTATTCTCCGACGAGGACCGCGTGCTTGTAGAGCCGGAGCGGTGCGTCGCGAACGGCGGCGGGCCCGTCCCGGTAATCACGCTCTTCGCGCATGACCCGGAAGCCCGGCTTTTTCTCTATGGTACCGTAGGGCCAGGGCGCCAAGGCGGCCTCGGGAACGACTTTTTCATCCACCGCGAACTTGATGGGCTTGGCCGGGAGGAGGGGCTTGAGGCACTTCAGGAAGCGCCGCGCCTTCCAGCGCGGCCACCAGCCATCAAGAATGACCTCGATGAAGGTGCGGGGGTCTGGAGGCGGCTCTCCCTGGTCTTGGCCCGCGAGACGGCCGACCCGCAGGCAGCGCCTCACGCTTCCCACGCCCGAGACGACGCGGATGAGCCTGGGGCGATGACGCATGGCCGCGAGCATGCCGTGCGCCAGATACAAGGCGCGCTCGCGGTCAGGGGTCGCGTCATCGAACAGGCAGGCATAAGGCTCAACCAGCGAGCGCTCGGGCAGGGCGGCGCCGTCAAAGTAGAGCCTCAGGCCGTTTTTCGTCCTGGTCACGGATATCTCGCTGGCGCCGGACGCCGCGGCGCAGCGTATCCAGGGCAGGAGGAAGGCGTCCGGGTCGAAGAGATTGAATTCCCGAAGCTTGTCCATGGTCCGGCCCAGGTCCACGCGGAAGGAGCCGCTCTCGACCAGGACCTCCCCTTGCGCTGGAACCGGCGAGGGGCCGGGACCTGCGGGCGCCTCTGGGAGGGAACCGCGCACGGTCAGCGCGTCGGCCGTGAGCTCCGGCTGTCTCCGCGGCGGAGCAAGTTCGGCCTGGGCCACTGCTCGAGCGCAAAAGTAGAACGCAAGGGGCAGGAGGAGGAATCCGGCCGCCAGCAGCCCCAAGATTCCGGAAGGATTCGTCGTGCCGGAGATCAAAAAGCACACGGCGGCCAGGCCGACCGCGAATGCGCCTGACCAAAAGACATCGGTTCGCTACGACCGACGCGGGCCCGCGTCCAGCGCCGACATGCTGATCCCTAAGCCGATCGCGGGGCCCAGGCCCCAGAGCAAGAATGCCGCGACGAGCCTGAGCCTGCCGCCGGCAACGAAGTTGGTCCACGGCCAAGCGAGCAGGGTGGGGAGCGCCAGCAAGAAGCAGCCCAGGAAGTAGGTCTGGACGGGCGGCACGGGCGGCTTCCAGCGGTGCATGCCTGTGGTTCTACGGATTCTGCAAGCCCCCGCCCGCCCGGAGGCGCTGGCGCTCGGTGTCCGCCATCAGAGATACCCCTGGCCGTGCCGATCCTTGAACACGAACTCCTTCAAGTCCTTGCGCGGGACGCGGCTGGGAGTCTTGGCCGGGTAGCCCAAGGGGATGAGCTCGACGACGCTCCTGCCGGCGGGGACGCCGAGGATCTCCCCGGCCTTGGCAAAGTCGAATAGGCCGACGTGCACGGTGCCCAGGCCCTCGCTAGCGGCGGCCAGGGCTAGGTGCTCGGTCGCGATCCCAAGGTCAAAGAACATCCAGTCTCCACGCGGCGTCGAGGCCTGGCCTTTGTAGAAACCGGACTTGCCTTCGATGCCCACCGCGGCCGCCACGATCGGCGCCTCCACGATGGCGGCGCGGCCCGGGTTCTTCTCCGAAAGCGTGGCCTGGAGCTCGGCCTTCAGGCCCGGGTCGGAGACCAGGATGAGCTCCCAGGGTTGGACATTCGCCCAGGAAGGAGCCGCCTGGAAGGCTTCCAGGACGCGCTGGAGCGTGTCCTGGGGGATCGAATCGGGCTTGTAGCTCCGGACGGATTGACGGCTGCGGATGGTGTCGTAGAATTCCATGTTCCAGCCTATTCGAGCGAGATGTCCGAGATGCCGCCGACCCTCTTGGCCATGGCCGTCATGTCCTTGAGGTCGGCCTGGGCGTAGACGGCCAGGCGCGCCCCGTCCGGGGAGCCTCCGCCGTGCATGCACCCCGGGACGCCCGAGCCGATGGTCAGCCATTCGATGAGCCGGGCGATGCGGGCGCGGGTCTCGGCCGGGGAGTGGGCTTTGAGATACTTGCAGATGAGGTGCCCGTAGCGGGAGTCGCTGAAGTCCTTGGAGGAAGGCATGCACCCGGTCTCGGCGATGCCGCCCGCGATCTCCTGGGTCAGCCTCTTGGTCTCGTAGGGCAGGGTGGCCACGTGGATCTTGTTGATGTTGGCCAGCAAGGGGTCGGGGATCCAGGACCCGGAGGGATGCTTGGTCCCGAGCACGGCCGCGGCCAGGCCCACGCCGAAGGTGGTCTCGTTGTTGACCAGCATGCGCACCAGCTTGTCCCGGAACACCTTCTCCTGGAGCCCGTTGGCGCGCGCGATGAGGACGGCGGCGCCGACCATGACGTCTCCCTGGCCCGCCACGCAGCCGCCGATGGCCGCGCGGTAGGGGGTTGTGAAGCGCAGTACCGCGGTCTCCGCGTAGTTGTGCTCCCCGCACAGGAAAACCCTCTCCATGGGCACGAAGACATCCTCGAAGAAGAGGTAGGCCTGAGTGATGCCGCCCTTGGTCACCGGGTTGTCGAAGCCCTCTTCAACCTCCCGGTTGTCCGAGGGCCTGCGGGCCTCGACGATGGTGAGCCCCTTGGCGTCCCGGGGGATGACGAAGCTGACCGCGTAGTCCGCGTCCGAGCGCGACAGGCGCGTGCCGGGCATCACGAAGACCTCGTTGGCCGCGGCCACGCCGCAGATCATGACCTTGGCCCCGCGCGCCACGATCCCGTCCTTGCGCCGGGCCACGATCCGCAGGTACGCGTCGGGGTCGGCCTGGCGGGAGGGAGGGAGCCTCCGGTGGCCCTTGGCGTCGGTGAGCGCGCCGCACACGGTGATGTCTTTCTCCTGGGCCTGGCGAAGCCAGGCCCTGAGCCTTTGGTGGTAGCCGGTGCCCCGCTCGCGATCGACGTCCCAGGTTGTGGACCACATGGCGTTCAAGGCGGCTCCGCCCACGCAGCGGCCTCCGGTGCAGGTCCCGGTGAAGTTGAAGGCCGCGCGCTTCATGCGGCTCAAGGCGATGACGTCCTCGGCGGACCGGAGCACCGAGAGGTAGCGCGACACGCGCTTGCCGGTCAGGTGCGAGGTCGTGGTGAAGAGGTCCTGGTGCTTGGGATCGCGGGCCGCGTCGAAGAGCTGCGCGTGTCCCTCGATGGTGCGCTTGGTGAGGGGGTCGGTGGTCACGTCGGTGATGAGCCGGCCGAACTTGTAGATGTTGGGCCGCATCCGGCGCAGGCTTTCCTTGTAGGCCTCGGAGGACTTGGCGAAGCCCGCGGGCTTGGCCAAGCCCGCGACGCCTTTGCCGGTCTTGAGCCGGTGGATGAGGGCAGGGAGAACTTCCTCGACGCTCCCCACCACTCCGAAGTCGGCGGACCTGAAGATGGGGGCCTGGGGGTCCTTGTTGATGGCCACGATGGTCTTGGCGCCCTGGATGCCCACGGTGTGGTGCATCATGCCGGAGATGCCCGCGCCGATGTAGAGCTCGGGCTTGACCGCGATGCCGCTGGCGCCGATCATCTGCCTGGGCTTCGCCCAGCCGGCGTCCACGGGCGGACGGGTGGCGCCGACAGCGCCTCCCAGGGCCTTGGCCAGGTCCTCGACCAAGGCCCAGTTCTTGGCCGAGCCCACGCCGTAGCCTCCCGCCACCACGACTCGGGCGCTCTGGAGGCCGCCCGGGCCCGCGCCGGAGGCGCGGGCGCCGTTCCTCTCGGAGCGCGACGAGACCGACCTCACGCCGCGGATGCCCTTGGGCAGGCGGACGCTCTCCGTCACGATGCGAGCCCCGTGGGTCCGGCCCGGCGCGGGGGAGAACACGCCGGGCGCCACGGTGGCCATCTGCGGGCGGGCTTCGGGAGTCACGATGTTGGCCATGATGTTGCCGCCGAAGCCGGGCACGGTCTGGATGAGGTTCCTGCCGTCGAGCTTGAGGTCCGCGCAATGGGCGCTCAGGCCCGTGTCGAGCCTGGCCGCGATGCGGGCGGCGAGAGCCGCGTTGGCGCGGTCCGCGCCCAGGAGCAAGGCGTCCGGGCGGTGTTTCTTCGCCAGCTCGGAGACGGCCGCGGCCTGAACCGGGGCGCCGCCCAAAGCTAAGCCGGCGTTCTCGATGACGAAGACGGTGGAGGGGCCGTGGTCCAGCAGCGTCTTGGCCGCGGCGCCGGCGCCTGGTCCGAGCACGACGGCTTCGAGCCGCGTGCCGGAGTTCTCGGCGAGCTGGCGCGCTTTGCCCAATAGCTCTAGCGCGACGGCGTCCGGCCGGCCCGCCGTGTGCGAAGCATAGACCCAGATGGCGGCCGGCCGGACGCCGTCGAGGGTTTGCGTTCTCCGTTTCTTGAGAGGCGAGGAGGCGGTCATCGCTTTCCTCCTTTCCCCGTCGTCAGCACTTGTTCCTGGTTCAGCCTCTCCAAGAGCTGGGTCGTCATCTCGTCCACCGTCCCCTGGAAGATCTCGCCCTTCCTGGAAGCGGAGGCGGCGAACACGTTGAGCATTCGGGTCGGAGAGCCGGCCAGGCCGACCTGGCGGGGCTTCAAGCCCAGGTCCCGGCAGGACCAGACCGTGATCTTGGATTGCAGGGCCTTGCGGATGCCCGTCATGGGAGCCAGCCCAGGCTTGTTGGAGTCCTGGTCGAGCGTGACCAGGGCGGGCCGGGCCGCCTCGAGCACGGCCGTGCCGTTCTCCCGATGGCAATGGGCCAGGACCTTCCCGCCGGAGAGCTCCATGCGGCGGACATGGACCATGTCCGGGATGCCGAGGAGCTCGGCGAGCTGGGGCCCGACCTGCGCGGTGCTGCCGTCCGCGGACCATGCCCCGCAGAGGATGAGGTCGAAGCGCCCGAGCTTGGCGCAGGCCGCGGCCAGGGTCCTGGCGGTGGCCAGGGTGTCGGCCCCGGCGAAAGCCTTGTCCGTGAGGAGGAATGCCCGGTCGCACCCGAGGGCCAGGGCTTCCACGAGCTGCTCCTGGCCGGAAGGCGGCGCCATGGTCACCACCGCGACCCTGCCGCCCAGGCGATGCTTGACCTCAAGGGCCGCCTCGATGGCGTTGCGGTCCAGGGGATTGATGACCGGGGGGACCTCGTCGCGCTTGAGCAGCATGGTCTCAGGGTCGAGCCTCAGACGATCGAAGCGGGAGGGGTCCGGAACGGGCTTGATGCAGACGATGCACCGCCAGGAAGTCCGGCTATGTTTGTTGTTCATGGTATTGGGAGGACTTTCGACGACCCTGATGGAAAGGAATCCTCGTCCCTTCCGCCGGGCGACCATCCGGGCGGATTCCTTTCCATCAGTTCAAGGCCGCCCTGCTCAAGACGATCTTCCCGATCTCCGTGGTCCCGCCCGCCGAGACGCACACCATGGCGTCCCGCCAGAGGCGCTGGACCGCGTATTCCATCATGGTGCCGCAGCCCCCGTGGACCTCCAGGGCCTTGCGGCTGGCCCGGCACGCCGCCTCCGTGGCGTAGACCTTGGCCATGGTCATGGCCGTGGCGGCGTCAGGCCTTCCGCGGTCCTTGAGCCAGGACGCGCGGTAGCAGAGGAGCCGGGTCGCCTCGAGGTCCACCATGATGTCGGCCACGTGCCACTGGATGGCCTGGAGGTTGGCGATGGGCTTGCCGTAGAGCGTCCTGCTCTTGGAGAACTTCAGAGCCTCGTCGTAGGAGGCCTCGAGGATGCCGAGGGCCACCGCGGCCATGCCCGGCCGCCCCACCTCGGAGATGGTCTTCAGGGCCGCCTTCATGCCTTCGCCCTCGTCCCCCATGAGGCCGGAGGCCGGGTCCCGGCAGTTCTTGAAGAAGAGCTCGCCCGTGTCCGCTCCGCGCATGCCCATCTTGTGTTCGTTGCGGCCAGGGACGAACCCGGGCGCGCCTTTCTCCACGATGAAGGCGCTCAAGCCCCGCGAGCCCTCGCCGGTCTTGGCCACGATCATGGGCGCGCCCGAAAGGTGGGCGTTGGTGATGAAGCACTTGCTGCCGTTGAGGAGGTACCCTCCGCGCTCGGGCCGGGCCGTGGTGGCCATGCCGAGGAGGTCCGAGCCGCCGGTGGGCTCGGTGACCGCGACGGTGCCGAGGTATTCCCCCCGGCAAAGCCGGGGGAGGTATTCATCCTTCTGCTCCTTGCTCGCCCAGTCCAGCAGCGCCGCTGCCTGCATGTGGTGCACCTGCAGGCTCATGCCCACGGCGGCGGAGACCTTGCTGATCTCGGCGAGCGCCACGGTCCGGGCGAGATAGCCGAGCTCGGAGCCTCCGTACTTCTTCGGGGTCACCAGGCCCAGGAGCCCCACCTCGGCCATCTGTCGGATGAGAGGCCGGGGGAACTTCCCGGTCTCCTCCATGCCCGGCACGAGGGGCGCCACGGCCTGGCGAGCGAAATCGCGGGCGGTGCGCTGGACGATCTTGACGGGGCTGGCGAATTCGAAGTCCATGGGGGTCCTTCCTTTATGAATTAAGGCAGATTCGTCGCAACGGGTAGAATATACAAAAAAATGTTGTAGAGTCTGGTGCGGGCATTCCAGCTGACGGAGGTTTGAGATGGATTTTCAGTTCAGCGACGAGGCTAGGATGGCGATCGACGGCGCCAAGCGCTTTGCGGTGGAGAAGCTCGGGCCGGGCGCGGCCGAGCGCGACGAGAAGGCCGAGGTCGAGGTCAAGCTCCTCAAGGAGTTGGGCGAGCTGGGCTACCTCGGGATGACCGTGCCGGAGGAGCACGGGGGCTCCGCCCTGGGCGCGGTGGCCTATGCCGGGTCCGTGGTGGAGGTCGCCAAGGTGGACGCGGGCGTGGCCGTGGCCATGTCCGTGCAGAACTCCCTGGTCAACGATGCCATCGAGCATTTCGGGACCGAGGCGCAGAAAGGTGAATTCCTGCCCAAGCTCGCCTCCGGTGGTTGGATCGGCTGCTTCTCGCTCACCGAGGCCAACGCTGGCAGCGACCCGGCCTCCATGAGGACGACCGCGGTCAAGGACGGCGACGGGTACCTGCTCAACGGGACCAAGAACTTCACCACCAACGGCGCCATCGCGGACGCGGTCATCGTGTTCACGCGCTGCGACCTGGGGGGCAAGCCCGCGAACTCCGCGTTCCTCCTCAAGAAGGGAACCCCGGGGTTCTCCATCGGCAAGCACGAGAACAAGATGGGCATCCGCTCCTCGAGCACGACCGAGATGGTGTTCACGAACTGCCGCCTCCCCAAGGAGGCCCTGCTCGGCGAGGAGGGCAAGGGCCTGAAGATCGCCCTGACCACCTTGGACGGAGGCCGCATCGGGATCGCGGCCCAGGCCATCGGCATCGCAGAGGCCGCCCTGGACGAGAGCGTGCGCTACTCGAAGGAGCGCGTGCAGTTCGGCAAGCCCATCGCGGAGCTCGAAGGAATCCAGTTCATGCTCGCGGACATGGCCACCGAGGTGGAGGTCGCCAAGACCATGCTCTTCCGGGTGGCGTGGATGAAGGAGTCCGGGGCCAAGCGCTACACCAAGGAAGCGGCCATGCTCAAGCTCTTCGCCTCCGAGATGTCCCACCGGGTGTGCCACAAGGCCATCCAGGTCCACGGCGGCTACGGTTTCATGAAGGAGTACAAGGTCGAGCGCCTCTACCGCGACCAGCGCATCACGGAAATCTACGAAGGCACCTCCGAGATACAGCGCTTCGTCATCGCGCGCGGCATTCTGGGGTAGCCATGAACATCGCGGTCCTTCTAAGGCAGGTGCCGGACACCGAGGCCAAGGTCGTGCCCGACCCTGACCTGCGCGGCAGGATCATGGAGTCGGAGATCAAGTTCATCCTAAACCCCTACGATGAGTACGCGGTGGAGGAGGCGGTGCGCATTATCGAGCGGGGCGGCCTGGCTCCAGGGGGCCAGGTCCCCGGAGGAGCTGGCGGCCTTCCTCTCTCCGGAGGGGGGGGCGAGGCCGTGGGCTTCTGCATCGGGCCGGACCGGGCCGAGACCGCTTTGCGCAGCGCCCTGGCCTTGGGTCTGGCCCGCGCGGTCCTGGTCTCCGACCCGGCCGCGGTGGAGGCGGACGTGGTCACGCAGGGCCGCATCCTGGCCGCGGCCATCAAGGGCTTCGCCCCGTCCCTGATCCTGGCCGGCCGCGAGCTCATCGACACCCAGGAGGACGCCTTGGCGGCCGTCGTGGCGCATTTCCTGGACATCCCCCATGTGCTGGGAGCCGGCAAGATCACGCTCGATGGGGAGAAGGCCGTGGTCTTGCGCGAGGTGGAGGGGGGGAGCCTCGAGATCGCGGCGAGCCTTCCGGCCGCTGTCTCGTGCTCCAAGGGGTTGAACGAGCCCCGCTACCCCAGCCTCATGGCCATCAAGCGGTCCAAGGCCAAGGAAATCAGGAAGGTCTCGCTGGCCGAGCTGGGGGTCCAATCGGGGCCGCAGAAGAGCCGCATCGCGGAGCTGAAGGCCCCGCCCCCGCGTGCCGCGGGCGTGCGCGTCGAGGGCGAACCAGCCGTGGTGGCGGCCAAGGGAATCGAGTGGATGGCCGATGTGGCCAAGGTGATCTGACATGGCAGGAATCCTGGTATGGGCTGAAGTCTCGAACGGAGAGGTGCGGAAAGCCTCCCGGGAAGCCGTAGCAGCTGGCTCGAAGCTCGCGCAGATGTCCGGCGCGCCTCTGGCCGCTGTGGTGTGCGGGGACGCTCCTGGCGCGGCCGAGACCCTGGGGAGGCTGGGAGCCGCCAAGGTCTTCACCGCGGCCGGCCCGGGCTTCGAGAAGTATTCCAGCGAAGCCTATGCCGCGGCCGTGGCCGAGGCCGGCCAACGATTCGGCGCGGAGATTTATCTCATGTCCGCCACGGCCTTGGGGAAGGACCTGGCGGCGAGGCTCGCGGCCAAGCTCGACGCCGCCCTGGCGAGCGACGTGACGGATGTCCGCTGGGACAGCAAGCCGCTCACCGTCATACGGCCGGTCTACTCCAGCAAGCTGCTGGCGACGGTGGAATTGCTCTCGGAGAAGAAGGTCATCACTTTGAGGCCCAACGTCTTTCCTCTTGGACCCGAAAGAGACCTTTCCGCTGAAATCGTTCCGATTTCAGCGGAGACCAACATCCGCGCCCAGGTGCTCCAGGCCCTGAAGGCGGCGGAGGGCGCCATCGACGTGACCGAGGCCCGGGTCATCGTGTCCGGAGGCAGGGGCGTGGGCGGGGCCGATGGGTTCAAGGTCGTCGAGGAGCTCGCGAAGACCCTGCGCGGCGCGGTCGGCGCCTCGCGCGCGGCCGTGGACGCCGGCTGGATCCCCTACAAGCACCAGGTCGGCCAGACCGGCAAGGTCGTCTCCCCGGTGCTCTACATCGCCTGCGGCATCTCGGGCTCCATCCAGCATTTCGCGGGCATGGGCTCGTCCAAGTTCATCATCGCCGTCAACACGGACAAGGACGCCCCCATCATGGAGAAGGCCGACTTCGCCATCGTGGGCGACCTCTTCAAGGTCGTCCCCATCCTAAAGGAGGAGCTGCTAAAAGCGATCGCCAAATGAGCCATTGCGCGATGAACTACGAGACCCTGAAGTTGGAAGAGAAGGACGGGATCCTGACCGTGACCAACTCCCGCCCCCAGGCGCTCAACGCCCTCAATACGAGGTTCTTCACCGAGATGGGGGCCCTGCTCAAGGACCTTTCCGGCAGGGCGGACCTCAAGGTCGTGATCCTCACCGGCGACGGCAAGGCCTTCGCGGCCGGAGCGGACATCGCTGAGATGGTGACCATGGATTCCCGCCAGGGCTCGGAGTTCTCGCGCCTGGGCCAGGCCGTGTTCCAGGCCATGGAGGACCTGCCCCAGCCCGTCATCGCGGCCGTGAACGGCTTCGCCCTGGGCGGAGGCTGCGAGCTGGCCATGTCCTGCGACGTCCGCGTGGCGAGCTCTGCCGCCAAGTTCGGCCAGCCCGAGGTGAACCTGGGCCTCACCCCCGGCTACGCCGGCACGCAGAGGCTTCCCAGGCTCGTCGGCTCTGGGGCCGCTCTGCAGCTCCTGCTGACCGGGGACATGATCGCGGCCGATGAGGCGCTCAGGCTCGGCCTGGTCCAGAAAGTGGTGGCGCCCGAGGCGCTCATGCCCGAGGTGCAGGCCATGGCCAAGAAGGTCGCGTCCAAGGGGCCCAAGGCCGTCAGGTTGGCCAAGCGCCTGGTGCGCCAGGGCATGCTGGGGGATTTCAAGGCCGGCTGCTCTCTGGAATCGGAGCTCTTCGGGTCCCTGTTCGGGAACGAGGGCGCCGAGGGGATGAAGGCCTTCTTGGAGAAGAGACCGGCCAAGTGGTGACCGCGTCGGGAAGATTCGGGCTCGTCTTCCCTGCTGTCCTGTCCGCTGCGGTCAGCCTGGCCTTGGCCGGCCCCCGGGCGTCGCCGGAGCAATCGCGGGAGCAGGTCGAAGCCAGTATCCAAGCGATCCATCGCCGGATGCGGGAGATCCGCGGGCAAAGCCCGTTCACCGAACCCAATCCCCGGGAATCGCTCGAGGACATCGTGCGTCGGCCGGGCCGATGCGAAGGCCTGCGCGACGACAAATATTGCCGGCTCTACGACGAGGTCTTGAAGAAGAAGCCCGGGATACGGCCGGAGGACGTCTTCGCCGCCTTCACGGCGGAAGAGATCATCGACCACAAGCTGCTTCAGAAGATCACGGGCTGCACGGGCGACGTCAGGGTCTTCCACAAGCTCGCCCGCGAGACCGGCCTTGAGGTCCGGCGGGTCGCTTCGTCCGTGAAGCAGGACTATGTCCAAGCCTGCTATGAAGGCCGGACCAAGCTGGAACGATATAAGCCCGGGGCCCATCTGAACGGCCACGGCGGCATGGCCGTCAGATGGGGCGGCAAATGGAGATTGCTCGATACCAGCGACTACGAGAAGCCGAGCTATGCTCGGTCAGGGCCGGCGCCCCGGCGGGAGTTGGCGGTCGATGATCCGGAGGACCTCTTGGGCAAGGAGGTCTATTTCGGCTTCCCATCCGATCCCTACCTCGTGACGGCCGTCACGGACCGTCCGGACGACGCCTTCACGTACCGTGCCGTCGAGGACGGCGGAGCCTCCGGATGCCGATTCGCGGTCGCGCTCGATGCCGCCCAGCCCCGGACCGCCTGCCGATTCGAGGGCACGACCAAGTTCGACGACGGCGTCAGTCTCGACTTCAGCTGCGGCAGATGCTATGTGCATCGGTCCAACATGCTCGAGATGGATATCGCCCCCGGCGCCGCCTGCGGCGTGTCGCGCCACGAGACCAACGGCAAGGGGGATATCAAGGATTGCGCCTGCGTGAGCTGCGCCGGCGGCAGGGGATACGCCTTCTACCCGGGCGGCTGCGGCGGCAGGGAGGCTGCCGAGCTCGCCCAGTACCTCTTGCCCCGCGTCGTCTCGATCTCGACGGCTCCCGGGGACTCCGGGCTGGTCGCTGAGCGCGTCCGCGCTTCCCTCGGATCCCCCATGGCCCGCGACCTCGGCCGCCGGCTGGTCGAACGGGGCCTGCCGCTGGCCGTGGAGTTCGGAGAGCAATATGTCGCCGGGCTCTGGGGCTCCTTGACCGCCGCTTCCGGGACAGCCAAGATCGGCATGGTCCCGGCCATGCGCGAGGCGGATGTCCCGGCCTTCAGCCGGGTCTTCTGGCACGAGGCCTGCCACGCCCTCATCCAGTCGGAGGCGGAGGCGGCCGGGCTCTACCTGTGGGATTTGTTCTTCGACGACGAGCTCTACTGCTACCTGGCCGGCGAGGTGATCGTCCTCGAGCTGGGCGGCACGCCCGAGCGCGACGAGATCTCCCTGGCCATGGAGGCTAGCACGGCCGCCTTCAAGGACGCGATGGCCCGCCAGGAGGAGAACGGCGCCTTGTGTCGGGAGGACCTTGCCGACCCCATGAGCGCCTGGAAGAGGCGGGCCCTGACGGTTCCTGAGCTCAAGCGCGGGGCGAGGAGGATGCTGTCGCGCGCGCCGGTGTGGCGATACCGCATCCGCAAGGTGGTCGGGGCGGGGCTCATCGCCGAGGAGCGCCTGCGCTCGATCAGCTTCGAGCTCGACGAGAGCGAGCGGACCCGCGGCGGGCTCGACGGCATCCTGCGCCTCGAGGCGGGCCTGCGGCGCAGGCTCAAGTTCTTCTCCACGGGACGGGGTCCCTGGCACATCGAGAACCTTTCCAGGTTCCTGCGCACCTCTGCCCTCCCCGAGCGCGTGCATCGAGACATGGTCGAGCTGCAGTCGCGATACAGGGTCCTGGCCGACGAGCGGCGCGGCGCCGGCTCCGCGGCGCAGCCGGCCTCTTCCGAAGGGCCGCCTGCTCAGGCGGACTGGGAGGAGTTGACCAAGGCCTACGACCTGCTCGTGGCCCGCGACCCCGCGTGCTGCAAGGACGAGCCGTCCTACGAGAGGGAAAAGCCGACGGGACCGCCGAAGCGGTCCCGTCGCAGCGCCCCGTAGCCCGGTCAGTCACGCCGGTCGAACGACTCCTCGATGCAGGGCCCGTACGAGCGGGTCCCGTCGTCGTGGTCGAAGAGCGTGAAGTCGAGCTCTCCCAGGACCGCCTGGTCCGGGCCGGTCAGCTTGAGCCGGTACTCATCGGACCGGTAGGCGCCCTCGTAGCGCGCCTCGCGCTTGCCGTACCATGTCACGCTCACGTCGTGGCAGCGGCCGTCGCGGCAGACCCTGCGCACGCTGGTCCCGGAGCAGGACTCCTTGGTGGTGTAGTGGGACTTGCGGGTCTCGCCCATCGTCCCGGAGATCGCAGCCCCGACTCCCTGCCCGGTCTTGTCCGCAGGCGCCGCCAGGTCGCCGACGAAGCACATGTCGCCGTCGTTGTCGAACTCGAGCTTCCGGCCGAGCCGGAAGTAGGCGAGCTTGTCGCCGACCTTGAGGCCCAGCACCCCGGTCTTCAAGTCTTTGGAGTTCGCCAGGACGATCTCGGTGAGCTTGCCCGAGGGGTCCTCCGGTAGGGGAGGCGTGCCGTCGTCTTTCAGCAGCCTGGAGACGCTATGGAGGAAGCCGAGGAAGGGCTCGCAAGCGGGCATCCGGTTGAGGGTGGCTTTCTCCTCCGGCGTCAACTGCCTCGGGGCGGGGGTGGAGACCAGCCTGGAAGCGATGGTGGCCGCGTCCACCACGAGCCTCGTCTGCTCCAGGATCAAGGGGAACTCGGTCGGCTTGCCGCAGAGCTTCCCGTCCTCGGGAAAAGTCACTCCCGGGATGACCGGCGGCTCGGAGTCGTCGGTGGGCTCGGGCCGGGCATTGGCTTTCAAGACCACGGCCGCGCCGCCGACATCCGTGAGCGCGACGTCTTTCGTGACGCGGACCGTGCCGGGAGAGGCGGTGACCGACTCTTTCTTGGGGAAGAGCCAGTCCCAGAACCCGGCTGCCAGCGCCTTCGAGGACTCTCCGATGGGCGCGGCTTCCCGAACGGCGCCTTGAACCCGTCCGAGTTCCTGGGCGAAGGCCTCGTCTCTCGGCCCGGCCGAGGCGGGGCCTGGGCTCAGGATGGCCAGCAATCCAGCGGCGACAGCCGACGCCGGCAGTCGTATCCGTGTTCCGTCTCTTCGATCGTTCATGGTTTCTCTCCAGTCCAGCTTTTTTGGCGCTTCTTGGGCCGGCAACGGACCGAGGCCCCGCAAAGGGGCAAGGCGAGGGGTGCTTAGAGGCCGGACGTAAGGTCGATGAGGAGGACCAGGATCAGGCGGGGATCCGGCAGGCACATCATAGCCAGATTATAGCGCCGCCCGGCAAATCCACCAAGGACCTTTCGGGCAATGGCAGGACCCTCTTTGGGCCCAGTCCGCAATAGGCGCAAAGGCCTATCCCGCGCGACCGCCCCGGCTGCGCGTAATTTGTATGATTGTAGTCGTCGGCGGGGTCATGGCCGTCGCTTAAGGGGGGCGCACCATGGAATACGCGGAGAGACTCGAGAACGTGGCGGTGCTGGGCGCGGCGGGCAAGATGGGCAGCGGCATCGTCCTGCTCGTCAGCCAGGAGATGGCCGACCTGGCCTTGAAGCCGGAGAACCGCTCCAAGACATTCGTCCTGCACGCGGTCGACGTTTCTCACCAAGCCCTCCTGGGCTTGGTGAAATACCTTCGGGAGCAGGTTCGGAAATCAGCCGAGAAGAAGATCACGACCTTGCGGTCCGCCTACGCGGACCGCAAGGACCTCGTGGACAACGGGGAGATCATCGACGCCTACGTGGACCACGTGCTCGATGTCGTGCGTCCTGCCACGCTGCTTGCGGCCGCGGCCGAGGCGAACGTGGTGTTCGAGGCCGCGCCCGAAGACCTGGCCTTGAAGCTCAAGCTCCTCGCCTGCGCCTCGGGGGATGGCTCCAAGACCCCTTGGGTGTTCACCAACACCTCCTCCATCCCCATCCACGAAATCGACGAGAAGGCCAGGCTGGGCGGCCGGATCATGGGCTTCCACTTCTACAACCCGCCCGCGGTGCAGAAGCTCGTCGAGCTCATCCGCGGCAAGACCACCCTGCCCGAGGTCGCCAAGTTCGCCGAGGCTCTCACCAAGAGCCTGCGCAAGACCGTGGTCCCGTCCAACGACGTGGCCGGCTTCATCGGGAACGGCCACTTCATGCGCGACATGCTGCACGGTATCTCCGAGGCGGAACGCCTCGGCAAGGAGATGCCGTTCCCGCATGCCGTGTACTGCGTCAACAAGGTGAGCCAGGACTTCCTGGTGCGGCCCATGGGCGTCTTCCAGTTGGCGGACTATGTGGGCTTGGACGTCTGCCAGTGCATCCTCAACGTCATGGACCCGCGCCTCCCCGGCCAGGACCTCAAGAGCCCGCTCATCGACCGTCTGCTCGGCCAGGGCGTCAAGGGCGGGCAGAACCACGACGGCTCCCAGAAGGATGGGTTCCTCCATTATGACGCCGGCCGACCGGCCGGCGTCTACGATCCCGATGCCGGGCGGTATGCGCCGTTGTCCGAATTCCAGGCCGAATGCGACAAGAAGCTCGGGCCCCTGCCCGAGCCGGCCCTGCCCTGGAAGGCGGCGGTGAAGCATCCATCAAGAGAGAAGGCATTGGAGGAATTCTTCGGAAAGCTGGAGAATATGACGACCCTTGGAGCGCAATTGTGGCGACGCTACGGACGCCGCTCCAAGGAGATAGGCCTCAAGCTCGTCTCGGACGGCGTGGCCGCGAGCCCTGAGGACGTCAACAAGGTCCTCCTGACCGGGTTCTTCCACGCCTATGGCCCGGTCAACGACTACTTCGCTCGAACGGTTTCCCCGGCAAAGGCGGCGACTTAGAGATGGAGGTCTTCGAGATGAACAAGCTTCGACGCAAGGTCTACATGACGGCCGGGTTCAATACCGTGTCCATGGGCTCGGGCCGCAAGGAGTTCCATCCCAAGAAGGCCCGCCCGGGCTTGGAGGACTATGTCCGCGAGGCGGGCCGCGGCACGCTCGAACGTATCGGCGGGGCCAAGAACGTGGACGAGGGCGTGATCGGCAACTTCATGGCCGCGCGGTTCAACAACCAGGGGAACCTCGCCGCGCTCATCCCGGCCATCGACCCTGGGCTGCAGTGGAAGCCCTGCACCCGCGTCGAGGGCGCCTGCTGTTCCGGGGCCCTGGCGCTCATGGCCGGCGTCAAGTCGGCCCTGGCCGAGACCGCCGAGGTCGTCCTGGCCGTGGGCGTAGAGGTGCAGAACACGGTCAAGGCCGTCTACGGCGCCGACATCCTCTCCACGGCAGGCTGGCGTCAGGAGCGCAAGGCCGGCCATGCGCACTTCTTCCCGGGCAAGTTCAGCGACCGGGCCGGCGCCTACTACGCCAAGCACGGCAGGGACAAGACCCGGCGCGCCATGGCCCGGTGGTACCGCAACGCCATCGAGAACGCCCGCCTCTGCCCAACCGCCCAGGAGTTCCACAACACCCAGAAGGACCTGGAAGCCCAGGGCATGACCGAGCCCAACGCCAAGAGCTTCGTGGATCACCTCAATGTCTACGACTGTTCCAAGGTGTCTGATGGAGCCTCGGCGATCGCCATCATGTCCGATGAGGGATTGAAGCGCTGCGGCATCGCCAAGGGCGATGCCGCAGAGATTGTCGGCTTCGGCCAAGTCGAGGCGGACCTGACCGTGCCGCCCGAGGATCTGACCCGGCTCGAAACCACGCGCCGGGCGGTGGAGGATGCCCTAGAGTCCGCCGGGATCAAGGCCTCCGATATCGGCACGGTGGAGACCCACGACTGCTTCACCATCGCGGGCGTGATCGCGACCGAGGCCATCGGCCTGGCCAAGCAAGGCTCGGGCCCGGACTTCGTGCTCGAGGGAGAGACCTCCCGGACCGGCAAGGTCCCGTTCAACACGACCGGCGGCCTGGTCGGGTGGGGGCACCCGACGGGCGCGACCGGCGTGCACCAGGCGGTCACCCTCTGGGAGCAGCTGACGGCCAAGGCCGGCGACGCCCAGATCAAGCTCTCGCCCGAGCGGCCCTACGGCCTGTCCATCAACATGGGCGGAGACGACAAGACCGTGGTGGCCATCGTGTACCGCCGGGGAGCCTAAGTCAGGCCGGTCGTTCTGGACCGCGGTCGAGCATCTCGAGATCGCGCAAGTCCTTGTCCCGGCCCGTCCGGCGCTTGTTTGCCAGCAGGCATTCCTTGGACGGGAACTTGACCGGCACTCCTGCCAGTCTGCCGGGGACCGCGTCCTGCCAGAGCTTCTCCCGCGGCACGCCCTCGAAGAGGGTGGTCACGTCGATCCTGACGGGGACCACGCCGAACTGGATGAAGTCGTTGGAAAGATAGTCCTGAGCGGTGTAGCCGAGAGCGCCGGCTCCGAAGGCCTCGACCGCGCGGGCGAGCCGCTCGGCGTTCTCCAAGGACGGCTTGATGAGGATGTCCATGTCTCCGGTGTTGCGCGGGAAGCCGTGGAAGCCCACGGCATGCCCGCCGATGACGAGGTACTCGACCCCATGATCGTTGAGGGCGCGGAGGAAGTCTGCGAAATCGCTATGGATGTTGTGCTCGGGCATCGTGCCGGCTGGCCTTGCGGCCGACCGTCTTGTCCATGGGCGGCAGGTCGCGGCCGTGGCGCAGAAAGTGCAGCTGGCGCGTCATGAAGCCGACCGCGTCGACGCGTTCGTCTGGAGAGAGCCTGAGCCACTGGGCGGCGTCGTCGGAATCCTGCTCCGCTTGGGGCCGCTTGACCGGCACGCGCCGGCCCAGGTCCTTGCGCATGCGGAACACCATGGGACGAGATGGTAGCATAAGGACCATGCTACAATCTCATCGCGATCCAAGCATGCTACAATAAGCCCCACCTGACCTATGGGAAAGACTCCGAAAGCCGAACCCGCGCCCTTGACGCGACTCACCGGCGCCCCCGTGCGCGTGGTGACCGCGGGCAGCCTCTTCGACGGCCACGACGCCTCCATCAACGTAATGCGCCGGGTCATGCTCTCGGCCGGGGCCGAGGTCATCCATTTGGGCCACAACCGCTCCGCGCGCGAGGTCGTGGACTGCGCGGTCCAGGAGGACAGCCACGGCATCGCGGTCACCTCCTATCAGGGCGGGCACATGGAGTACTTCGAGTACATGCTCGAGCTCCTGCGGGAGCGCGGCTGCGGCCGCGTGCGCGTCTTCGGGGGCGGGGGCGGGGTGATCCTGCCCGCGGAGATCAAGAAGCTGCACGCCGCGGGGGTGGCGCGCATCTATTCCCCGGACGACGGCCGGGCCATGGGTTTAGACGGCATGATCGCGGACCTCCTGCGGGCCTGCGGGGTCGTGGAGCGCGGCGTGCGCAAGGGCGACTTGGGCCGGGTCTTCAAGAAGGACTTCGCGGCGATCGCGAGGCTCATAACGGCGGCGGAGGAGGACCCTCAAAAGGGGAGGCGAACGGTCGCGGGGCTTCCGGCGCGGGCTGCGCCCGCGCCGGTATTAGGCGTCACCGGCACCGGCGGCTCGGGGAAATCCTCCCTCATCGACGAACTGCTCCGCCGCTTCCTGCGCGATCTCCCGGAGCGCTCGGTGGCCGTGGTGGCCGCAGACCCCTCCAAGCGCAAGACCGGCGGCGCGCTCCTGGGCGACCGCATCCGCATGAACGCCATCGACTCTCCCAGGGTCTACATGCGCTCCATGGCCGTGCGCGAGCCCGGCTGGGGGCTGCCGTCCTGCATCGACGCCGTGCTCGGCATCCTCAAGGTCGCGGGCTTCGACCTGATCGTGCTCGAGACCCCGGGCATCGGCCAGTCCGACACCGCGATCGTGGGCCACTGCGACCTCTCGCTCTACGTGATGACCCCCGAGTTCGGGGCGCCCACCCAGCTCGAGAAGATCGGCATGCTCGACTACGCGGACCTCGTGGTCATCAACAAATTCGACAAGCGCGGGGCTGACGACGCCCTGCGCGCGGTCCGCAAGCAGTACGCCTTCAACCGCCGCGGCGACGTTGCCGCGGCGGAACGTTCCGTTTTTGGCGCCAGGGCCTCGCAATATGGTGACCCCGGCGTTGACCGCGTCTACCGCGCCTTGCTCGGGCTACTCGCGCCCAAGGCCGGGTGGGAGATCGAATCCTCGGCGGCCACGAGCGCCGGCGCCCAGGAGCACGCGGTCATCATCCCGAACAATAGGGCCGGCTACCTCTGCGAGATCAGCCAGACGGTCCGGGGTTACAACCAGCGCGCCGAGGAGCAGTCCGGGGTGGCGCGCCGCGTCCAGGCCCTGAGGGAAGCGGCGGGAGTCCTCTCAGGCGACGGGAAGGAAGCCGCGGTCCAGGACCTCAGGGCGGCCTGCAAGGAGCTCGAGGCGGGGCTCGACCCGGGGAACCTCGAACGGCTCGAGGGCTGGCAGATGAAGGCCGCGGCCTACCGGGCCGAGGAGTTCGTCTACGAGGTCAGGGGCGCGCGCGTCAAGGTCAAGACCGGCACCCAGTCGCTCTCGGGACTTCGCATCCCCAAGGTCGCCCTGCCGCCCTACAAGGATTGGGGGGACCTCCTGCATTGGATGCTCAAGGAGAACCTGCCCGGGGAGTTCCCTTACGCCGCCGGCGTCTTCCCGTTCCGGCGCGAGGGGGAGGACCCCACCCGCATGTTCGCGGGCGAGGGCGGCCCGGAGCGCACCAACCGCAGGTTCCACTACCTCTCCGAGGGCATGCCCGCGGCGCGCCTGTCCACCGCCTTCGACGCCGTCACCCTCTACGGCGCCGACCCCGACCTGAGGCCCGACATCTACGGCAAGATCGGCAACTCCGGGGTCTCCATCTGCTGCCTCGACGACGCCAAGAAGCTCTACTCCGGATTCAACCTGGCCGACCCGGCTACCTCGGTTTCCATGACCATCAACGGCCCGGCTCCGGTCATGACCGCCTTCTTCATGAACGCGGCCATCGACCAGCAGTGCGAACGGCAGATCAAAGCCGAGGGGCGCGAGAAGGAGGTCAGAGACAGGATTGCCCGGTTCTACAGGGAGAAGGGGGTCCGGCTCCCTGTCTATCAAGGGAGGCTTCCCGACGGACACGACGGGCTCGGTCTGCTCCTGCTGGGCAGCACGGGAGAGGAACACCTCTCCCGCGAGCAGTACCAGCGCATCAAGGCCGACACCATCTCGAAGGTCCGCGGCACGGTGCAGGCCGACATCCTCAAGGAGGACCAGGCCCAGAACACCTGCATCTACGCCATCGACTTCGCGCTCAAGCTCATGGGCGACGTGGCTGAGTACTTCATCAGGAACAAGGTCCGGAACTTCTACTCGGTCTCCATCTCGGGATACCACATCGCCGAGGCGGGCGCCAACCCCATCACCCAGCTGGCCTTGACCCTGGCCAACGGCTTCACCTACGTCGAGCACTACCTCTCGCGGGGCATGGCCATCGACGAGTTCGCGCCCAACCTGTCCTTCTTCTTCTCGAGCAGCATGGACCCTGAGGCGTCCGTCATCGGCCGGGTGGCCCGGCTCATCTGGGCCAAGGCCATGAAGCTGCGCTACGGCGCCAACCCGCAGTCCCAGCGGCTCAAGTACCACTGCCAGACCTCGGGGAGGTCCCTGCACAGCCAGGAGATCGGGTTCAACGACATCCGCACCACCCTGCAGGCCCTGACCGCCTCGTACGACAACTGCAACTCCCTGCACACCAACGCCTACGACGAGGCCATCACCACGCCGACCGAGGAGTCCGTGCGCCGGGCCCTGGCCATCCAGCTCGTCATCAACCGCGAGTTCGGCGTGTCCAAGAACCAGAACCCCCTGCAGGGCTCCTTCGTCATCTCGGAGCTCACCGACCTCGTCGAGGAGGCGGTGCTCGCCGAGTTCGAGCGTCTAAGCGCCCGCGGCGGGGTGCTCGGAGCCATGGAGACGGCCTACCAAAGGGGCAAGATCCAAGACGAGTCCCTCCACTACGAGACCTTGAAGCACACGGGCCAGCTCCCCATCATGGGCGTCAACACCTTCCTCTCGCCCTGCGGCTCGCCCACCGTGAGCCCCAAGAGCGTGACCCGCGCCTCCGGGGCCGAGATGCGCTACCAGATCCGGATGCTGCAAGACCTGCACAAGACCCGCGCCGACCGCTCCCCGGCCGCGCTCGAGAGCCTGCGCCGGGCGGCGCTGGGCAACGAGAACGTGTTCGAGACCCTCATGGATGCGGCCAAGTGCTGCTCCCTGGGTCAGATCACGGGAGCTCTCTTCGAGGCTGGAGGGCGGTACCGGAGAAGCCTGTGACCTTCCGTTCGGCCGTCATCGCGCTTGAATATCCCGGAGATGCCTGTTAGAATTATCATGGCGCGAAAACCCGATCGGGCTGGGCGCCGGACCCCGGCTCCCCGGGCCATGGCTGCGGCTGCGGCCCTGATGCGCTCCTTGGACGACGGCGAGCCGGAGGCGCGAGCGGCATTGAGGGCGCTCTACGCCCACGCGGGCCGCGCTCATGTGGTGGGCGTCACCGGGCCTCCTGGCTCGGGCAAGTCCACCTTGGTGGACCGGCTGGTGGAACTGGCCCGCAAGGAGGGCCGCAGCGTGGGCGTGGTGGCGGTGGACCCCACCAGCCCGGTTTCGGGCGGCGCGGTCCTGGGGGACCGCATCCGCATGCAGCGCCACGCGACGGACAAGGGCGTCTTCATCCGGTCGCTGGCCACCCGCGGCTCCCTGGGAGGGCTCTCAGCCTCGGTCTTCGACACGGTCACGGTCTTGGACGCCATGGGCAAGGACCTCATCCTCATCGAGACGGCAGGCGTGGGCCAGGACGGGGTCAAGGTCGCGGGAGCCGCGCACACCGTGCTGGTGGTCCTCTCTCCGGGCATGGGAGACGACATCCAGGCCATCAAGGCCGGCATCCTCGAGATCGGTGACGTCTACGCGGTCAACAAGGCCGACATGGCGGACGCCGAGACCCTGGAGCGCTCCCTCCATCTGGCGCTCGACGGTGTTCCCAGCCGCGACGGCTGGCAGCGCGTCATCGTCAAGACCGAGGCCCGCTCGGGGAAGGGGGTGGATGAGCTCGCGGTGATGCTGCGCCGCCACCGCGAGAGCCTGGCGCAAGGCGGGGCTTGGGAGCGGCGCTCGCAGGCCATGGCCAAGGCCGCTTTTGAGGAGCTCCTTGAGGTCGGGGTCCGGACTCGCATCAAGAAGAACCTTGCCTCTGACAAGGCCTGGAAGACGTTGCTTGAAGGCCTGGCTTGCCGCCGGATGGACCCGCGCGCCGCGGCTCAGCGCGGCCTGCGGAGGCTTCTCCGCGGGACATAGGCGTCGAGGAAGCTTTTGAATAGCGCTCCGTGGTTGGGGATCAGGAGGTGGATCAGCTCGTGGGCTATCACGGAATCCTGGAAGTCAGTCGGCTCCTTCAGGAGATCGGAGCTGAAATAGACCCGGCCTGCCGTGGAACATGAGGCCCACTTGCCGCGCATGGCTTGGACAAAGACTCGTTTTGGCCTGACTCCTATCTTGGCCGCCCAGCGCTCCACGCGTCGCTTGAAATGGGTCGCTGGCGCGATTCTGGTCTTCGTTGAGGGAGTCATTTCTTGCGCAGCTTGATGATCTGTTCGGCCATGCCCTTCATGCGCTCCAGGCCGACCACGGGGCGCAATAGTTTGTACAGCTCGGCTTTGAGCTGTCGCATGTCCCCGGCGTTGTCCGCGAAGTGAGGGAAACGCTCCGCGAAAAGGGAGTCCGCCTGCCGGGCGACGGCTTCGGCTTTGGCCGCGTCGGCCCGGTCCAGAAGCCAGAACACGGCGAAAGCCTCGGGTGAAAGCCCGGACGTCTGCGCTTGGCGCTTGGCTCCCTCGTATTCCTTTTGCAGGGCCTCAAGCTCCTTGAGAGCCTCCTCCGTCGTCATCTGCTGGTCTTCGTAGCTCTTGCGGATCGCCTCAGCCCTTTCGCCGATGGGTATCAGGAACGGCTGGAGATCGCCCTGCGTTTGTCCCAGCCCCTCAAGAATACGGGCCAGGTTGATGATCTTCGTGGCCGGCGGGGTTTGCTTCTTCTTTAGTGCGTCCAAGGCGGCCTCGTTGATTTTAAAAACGGCGGTCAAATCGTCGAACCCCAGGGCCCGGGCTCGGTCCCGGACGATCAGCTCCGTCTTCTTCATCAGGTCGAAATACAGCCCCCGGCGCGGGTTGACAGCTGCCCGGACCACCTGGTAGAGCCGGCAGAGCCTGGCGTAATCGTCCATGTAGTCGCGCAACATCGGGTCCGGAGAGATGATTTCGTAGAAAGTCTCCAGGGTCTTGAAGAAACCAAAGAACTCGTCCCGCCTGGCTTTCTCAGCCAGGGCGTTCACGGCCCGCTCCACGGCCTTGTCGTCCATGCGTCCCCGGCAGAAGGCCAGGTAGGGCGGGGCCTCGGCCTTCATCATCTGGACGAAGCGGGCCTTGAGGACATCGAGGTTCTTGATGACGCTTTGCACCACATCCGAATCGAAGGAAAGCGCCTTTTCCAGCCGCTCAAAGATGCCCACGAAATCCACGACCAGTCCGGCGGGCTTTCTGATGTCATCCGCCTCATACGGCCTGTTGACTCGCGCGATGGCCTGGAGCAGGGTGTGGTCCCGCATGGGCTTGTCCAGGTACATGCAGTAGAGGATCGGGGCGTCGAACCCGGTCAGGAGCTTCTCGGTCACGATGAGAATCTTGGGCTTCTCGCCCGGCTTGGTGAATGCTTTACGTACGCGCTTTTCTTCATCCTCCTTGAGCTTGAATTGGGCGGTGAGACGCGCATCATTGTGACGAGAGGTGTAAACTACGGTGGAGTAGTCCGCGGGCAGAAGCTTGTTCAGCTCCGTCTTGTAGAGGGCGCATGCTTCCCTGTCCACGCCCACAAGGAAGGCTTTGTAGCCCAGCGGTTCCACGTTCTGCCTGAAATGCTCGGCCACGAACCGCGCCACTTGCCGGACCCGGTCCTTTGCTTTCAGGAAAGCCTTGAGCTTAACGGCCCCATCCAAAACGTGGTTCAGCTCCTCGATATCGCTGATCCCCTCGGTCTCGGCTAGCGCGAAGAATTCCTCCTCAAGCGTTTCCTGCGGCACACGTATCTCATTGGGGGCCAGGGCGTAGTGCAACTCCAAGGTCGTCCCGTCCTCGATGGACTCCTTGATTGGATACTTGTCCAGGTAGCCCTGCGGGTCGTCCTTGCCGAAAACCTTGAAGGTGCCCTTCCCGTAGGCGATCTTATCTATGGGCGTCCCGGTAAAGCCTATGAAGGTGGCCCTGGGAAGGGCAGCTTGGAGGTAGTTTCCCAGGTCCCCGCTGGTCGAGCGGTGTGCCTCGTCCACCAGGACGAAGATGTTGTCCCGAGCGCAGAGGTCCTTGTCCGCCTTGTCGAACTTGTGAATCATGGTCACGACAAGTCCGCGGTAGTCGGTGCGTAGAAGCTCCCTTAAGTGCTTCTTGGTCTGGACCACCTCGGCCTTGCCCTCGCCCAAGACGCTCGTGATCCAGCCGGAGAGCTGCCCCTCCAGCTCGTTTCGATCGACCAGCATCAAAACCGTGGGCTTTCCAAAAGCCCGGTTTTCGAGGAGCCGGCGCGCGGCCGTAATCTTGCCCGAGCCCTGGGTGTGCCAAATGAGGCCGGTTTTCTTGACCGAGTCCAGTGCCCGCTCCACGACCTTCTCTACAGCCCTGGACTGATGCTGGCGCAGGACTACCTTCTTGAGCTCGTCGTCTTTCAGGAAGAAGATGATCCAGTCGCGCAGGAGCTTCAAGAATCGCTCGCGGCCGAAGAAGCGCTTGACCTTCGCCTCGAAGTTTCCGGGCTCCTCCTCCTTCCAGTTGAAGATGTTCTTGCGGTCCAAGTCCCAGGTGACGCCGTAGTAGAAATCCAGGAGCTGGGTAGCCTCGAATACCTGCGGGGCGGCCATGAGCTCAGGCGTTTCCTCGTGGTAGCGCCGAAGCTGGACCACGGCCCGGTCAATGCCGTCCGCAAACCTGGCGCTCTTGGTCTCGGCGATGGCGACCGGGATGCCGTTGATGAGGAACACGATGTCGGCGCGGTTCCCCTTCTGGCCGTTGGTGTACTCCCATTCATCGGTGACGTGGAATACGTTGTTGGCGGGCTGGTCGAAGTCTATGACTGCGACGTTGCGCTTGCGTTTCTCTCCCTCGGACTGGGCCGAGTGCTCGCCCCGCAGCCACTTCAAGACCTCGGCGTTGCCCTCGATGTTGCAGCGGACGCTCTCGATGCGCCCGATGATGTCGTCCGCGTTATTCTCGTCCACCACGCCGGGATTGAGCGCGATGAGCTTTTCCCGCAGGACCGGGTAGAGCAGCCAGCCGCCCGCCCCTCGCCGGAGGCTTAGGGCCTCATCCGGCGCGAGGTAGGACCAGCCGATCTCCTGGCAGTAGGCCAGGACAGGGTCTTGGACCGCCGTCCTTTCGCCGCCCATGCCGGGCGTCATTGGGTCCCCGCCTTGGTCGTCCTCTTGTCGTCCGGGCCGTAGTGGACGGCCGTGGCGAGGGGGTAGTCGTGCGGTTTCGTATTCATCGGTCAAGAGCCATACCGCGGGACAAATCGCGATAGCCTGGCCACTGTGCGACGCAGGCTTTGGGAATGGGTCTTTGCCCGGCGAGCCTTCCACCGATTCCACACGAACCAGGACAACCGTCCGTTGTAGTCGGGCCCCTGCTCTCTACTGCTTCCCCGCGGAGGGGCGATGTCTCTCCGCAGGCCCTGGAAAGGGGATTTCCTTGCCAACCGAATCAGGAATCTCTTCGAATCAGCAATGCCGTCAGCGTTGTCTGGAATCAAGCTTGCGCATATGCCAAGGAACTTGGCAAAGGCTTCTCTGTCAGCGAGAAGCCATGATTCGACCTCCCGCACGGCAATCCTCAATAGCAGGTTGGGGTGCCGGGGTTGTCGTAGCCACTCTTGGATAAGCGCGGGCGGGCACTCGGCAACATCCAAGTCGGTCAGGACAAGGAATGGAGTCCCCTTGGCCGCGTTGTTAAACCCATGGATGGTCTTGCGCAAATAACCGAACCCGCCCCTGGAAAAGCATGTTCCTACCGCATACTGGCGCGGCAATTGGCGCAGCATGACCCGGAGGACGGATTCGGAAAGGTCGTCCTCGACGGCCAAGTTGACGGGTATTGGGTTCGTCATTGAAAGAGGTGCAGTTGCTCGGCTTGGGGAGGATTGGTCCGCGGAAGCACTGCGTCGGCGATACTAAGGCCGCTTTCCAGCAGTCGCTTCACTTCCTCTATGTGCCAGACGGGCTCAACCTGGGTTCCCTTTTGGCTGGTCGGCTCCAAGAGCAGGACTTCTTCAGGTCCGATACCCTTGTCGGAGACCAAGTCGGCGCTATGCGTGCTTAGTATGACTTGGCTGCCGGTGTGGCGCTGCAAGCGATGGACAAGCGCAGGCAACTTCCTGATGATGGCGGAATTCAAGGACAATTCGGGCTCCTCCAGCAGCATGAGAGCGTTGTTTTCCTGAAGGGCCCAAAGCAATCCCAGCAGTCGCAATGTCCCGTCGGAGAACTGATCCTCGCGCTGCTTGGCGCCGCGCGCCCGCCAATGTTCATAGACGGCCTCAAGATGAGTCGCGCCAGACTCGTCTTGGACATCTGCCAATTCCTTCATCTGCGGGACGGCCAGTCGCAGGGCCGCTTCGATTCTCCTGAGGCGAGCCCGGCGGGTTTTGGGCGGCGTCTTGGCCACGCGTTCCAGAAAATTCAGGCCGAACGGGTCCCCTGGCAGTCCCGGCCCGGAGAATGCGTGCGGATAGCGCAAAAGTTGCGGGACGATGTGAAAATACAGAGCGGATTCCAGAAACTTCGCGATTTCTCTAAAATCGGCGTTTGCGTTGATCTGCTCAAGATGTGTTTGCGTCAAGCGCAGTCTGTCCTTATCATCATCGGAATTTGGTCTAGTGAGAATTTTCTCTGTGCCTCGCCACACATGTTCGTATGCCAGATATGGCTGCCGCGCCCCGCGAGATTCCTGCTTGATGCCTATCGCATACTTCCAGGATGCGGGCTTGCCCGGCGAGCTGGATAGTTCGATCTCCATCTCAATGTTCGGATGCCTCCCGGCAGCAAGGCAGCGTATCTTCGAAATGCCTTTGCGATCTTCGACTGCCTGCTTCAGGCCGCCCCCCTTCTCCTTGGCGATGTCCCGCAGGAATCTGAGCGCATCCATGAAATTCGATTTCCCAGAAGCGTTGGGCCCGACCAGGAAGACTCTCTGGCTGAGCGGAACGTCAACACTCAGGAAATTGCGCCAGTTCTTAAGCATGATACGCGAAACTATCATTGTTCGGCCTCCCGGCTGCCCAATCTAATTTCTCCCAACATCAATCCCTTCAGTGCGTTTTCAAACAGAGAATTCAGCGCCCCCTGTTCCCTCTGATAGCACTCGATCTGCTGATCCAACTTCTCTAGGAGGCTTGAAATTCTCCGTTGATCATTGAGGTTCGCAAGAGGCACGGGAAAATCCTTAAGCTTGGTTGAGTTGATGCAAGCGAGGTTCGTTGTCTTGTGGCCCACGCTCAAAAAGTACGACCTGCCGTAGGGGCTCTGCGCGAGGTAAGCCAGGAACTCGGGCAAAAGCCTCTTGGTGTCCGGGCGCACGGCAAAAATGTGGTTCTGATGGACGCATTTCGGAATTTGACCCCTCCAGACGTGCCCCCGACCCAGTTTATCCAGATCACCTCCTTCTGTGAGCAAAACATCTCCTGGTTCCAGAGCGTACCGTGGCACCTCGCTTTTTCGAAGTCGTATTGTTTTGATCTCTGCCAAATCAAGGTAGCCAGCTTGGACATTCGCTACGCGCAGATACGGAAGCTCAACAACATCCTCCCCAACCAAGAGGCGCCCTTTGGCGAGTCCCGTTTGGACGGAAGCCACTTCTCGAAGAGGAAGCATCTGCCAACCAGACGGAATCTCACCAAAGGAGGTTTGTTGCGTTGCATCGGTTCGGTGAAATCCTTCCCTGAACACCTTCGCCATCGTCGCGGCCTTGAGTTCCTTGAGCGCGGCCACTATCCTGCCCTGGGTCTCGGCCGCAGCCTGGATTTTCGAGAGGACCGCCGCGATGGCGCGTTGCTCTTCTGGCCGGGGGAGCGGGATTGCGAATTCCTTCAAACGTGCGGCGGAAAGATTGGGGATGGTCGTCCTATTGGCAGCCCCTTCGTAAATATTGAGGTGGAGAATCGCTTCTTGAAGCCAGTACATGAAAAATCTAGGGTCAACGTTTTCCCCTATGCGACGGAGGCGATGAATGTGATTTTGATAGAGGCAGCCCGGCAATTGATTGTCCCAGACGGCGGCCCTCCCGACTTCGCCGCCTTCGCATACCAGCAGGTCTCCGGGCCGCAATGCGAATTTCTTTGACTCCTCATCCGTGAAGTGCATCTTGTCTACTGTCGAGAGATCGACCTTGCCCCAAAGGACGTTGGATGTCCTCAGGAAAGGCTTCGGCGCTGGACCGTTACGGCTCGCCGCTGACATTGCCTTGCCCTGCCGTACATCGAACAACTTCCCAAGGGAAGAGATGTGCCAATCTCTTGGCAACTGGCCAACCTCGGTCATGTGGGGTGAGCTTTTGTCAAAGGCGCCAACCTGCCGTCTCTTACTCTTAGCTGTCAGAGTGTTGTTCACTGAACAAACCCAATCCGCCGCTTGGTCTTTTCCGGCGGCGCCATCAATCGCCGCACGGCCTCAAATCCTTTCTTCGCGCTTGGAGATTTGGCCGGCCGTAAAAGCCGTCTGAACGCGGATTCCGGCATCCGGGCGAGTTCGCCGACAAGCGCGTTGATTTCCTTGACCGTCCAGTCCATCGCCGCTATTTCTCTCGGAGGAATAAAAATCACCGACGAGTTGGTACGAGACGGCCTCCACTTATCGAAGAACAGATCGACCGCGCGGGCAAGCAGCAACAATTCGCCCTGAGTGAGCCCCTCTGGCGATTCAAGCAACAGTTGCTGGAAACGCCGGACATGGCCGATTATGGGTCCAAAAAACGTCCGCTTTTGATCGACCGCGGAATCGAGCATTTCAACATGAAACAGAAGCTTTCTCAGCCGATTCATTTCTTCGGGCGCATGCGATCAAGCTCCATCCTGTAGGCCTGAGAAACCCGTCGATAAGTGGTTCCGGCTGATTGGAGCAGATAGAGAAGGAAGGTTTGTCTCTCCCGCTGCTCGGCGGTGTGCCGGCGGATATTCTCCCAAGTGATCAAGTCCACGAGTTCCTCATCGTAGCGGAAAAACCGGGCCCGCGTGAGTTTCGGCCTTCGGCCGGAGTCGTCATCGAAGAATTCCAGATATTCGCGCCAGTCCGAGGGATCGTTGGTCAGGGGGGTCATCGGAGCAGGAGCAACGTGCTCGCCGGTATCCGGATGATGCGGGGATCGAGATCCGGCTCCGTGTCCTCCCGCGTCACGAGGAGCCCGAAGCTCGCGCGGTTGCCGGACTTCTCCATGAAGCGCTTGAGAGCGTCCGTATCGTCCACCGGGTCCAGGCGTTTGGTGTATTTGACCTCGACCGGGATGCGGCGGTCGCCCGCGGTGATGACGAAGTCCAGCTCCGGCTCAACTTCGCGGGCGGGGAAATGGTGCAGGCCAAGTTCCGGGAATTCTCCGAGGTAGTAGCCGATTGCGCCCTCGACCAGGCGGCCGGCGAGCGTCGCGGCGTCAGGATCGAGAGCAAGACCCTCGGAGTCCAAGGGTACCGACTCTCCCAGCCAGGCCTTGCGCAGCCCATGGTCGCACACGCAAATCTTGTCATACCCTCGACGCCTCTTGAGCCTGAGCTCCAGCGGGGCGACAAGCCGCAAAAGCATGGACTGGTCCAGGAAGCGAAGGTAATAAAGGAGCCGCCGGGCCCCTGTCTTCTCCTGGAGGGCGCGGCCGACCTCGTCGGCGAGTTTGGCCGGGCTGGGGTATTGGCCGCTGTAGCGGCAGGCCACGCGAAAGGTCTCCTCGACGATGCGGGGGTCGCGCTTCTGGCCTTTCTTCTCCCCGGATCGGAGGTCGAGCTGGATCACCCTGTCGATGACGGCGGCCCTGAGCTCGGCGGCGACCTCCTCCCATGCCGCGTCACGACGCACCTGGGCCAGGGGATACCCCCCGCGTTCCGAGAAGTAGGCGAAGGCCTGCCGCCGAGCGGCCGCGCGGGCCGCGCCATGGGCCACAAGACCCTTCCAGAAGTCCGGTTTCGTAAAAGCATCCGCGCCGTTCTGCGGGAAGTAGGGGACCAAGTCCAGCCCGCCCATGGCGCCGATCTCCCAGAGCCGCAAGGGGCCCATGCTGACCTGGCTCACCCGGCCGGCCAGGCTCTCCTTGCCGAGCCCGATGCGCAGGGCGCTGGAGCCGGTCACGAGGGCCTTGACCTTGGCGTGATCCACCAGATGCTTGATCTGGCTCGCCCATTCCGGGAAGTTCTGGACCTCATCGAAGAACAGATATGCTGTCCTTCCTTCGCGCGCGAGATCATTGAAGGACCGTTGGAGAATGTTGTCCTCGAACCATCCCGCGATGTGCAGGATCGGGTCCAGCGAAACCTTCTTGAACCCCTTCCAGGACGGAAGATTGTCGAATTGAACGTAGAGGATTTCCTTGGGATGGACCTTGCGGGTCTCGATAAGATGTTGGATGATCTGGGCCTGAAGAGTGCTCTTTCCCACTTGCCTGGGCCCCCTCAGAAGAACGACCGGAGCCAACCCCAGTTCGAAGTTCTTGAGAACGCGCTGGAATGCCCAACGACGAAACCGCGGCAAAGCCTCCGGCGGCTTTTCCACCCACCAGGGGTTGTTCTGCCGCAGACGGCTCTCGATATCAGAAGGCAACAGGCATCTCGATTGCGCGGGCATCAGCGTGTGCCTCCTTGTTCGTACTTGTAGCCGAGTTCCTCAAAGATCTTCCGCATCTCCGCGTCTTGGCGGCCGGCCTCTTTCTTGAGCTTGGCGAGGTCGTTGAGAATTTCCTGGATATCCCTGTGCTCGGTCGCGGTGGCGGTCTCGACGTACCGGGAAGGAGACAGGTTGAAGTCGTTCTTGCCTGCGATTTCCTCCGCCTTGACGGCCTTGGCGAAGCGCTCGCCGTCTTTGCCGGAATGGAAGGCCGCCGCGATCTTCCCAATCGCGGCCTCGGTGAGAAAGTTCTTAGGCCGGCCTTTCTCGAACTCGCCGCCGGCATTGATCATCAACACCTTGCCCTTACGATCTTTAGCCTTGGCGTTGTTGAGTACGATGATGATGCCCGCGGCCGTGGTGTTGTAGAAGAGGTTGTCGGGCAGGAGAATCACGGCCTCAATCAGGTCCTTTTTCACAAACCAACGGCGGATGGACTTTTCCCGGTTGTCGCCCTGGCTGCCGCTGCCGCGGCTGGCGGCGCCGGTGTCCAAGACCACGGCGGCGCGGCCCTTCTCGTTTAATGATGCGTGGATGTGTTGCAACCAGGCCCAGTCCGCGCTCTGACGGGAAGCGAAGCCCCCGCGGTTGGAGAAGCGGTCCAGGGGGTCTTTCTCGTAGGTCTCCTCCGGGTCGAAGTTGTCCTGGTTCCACATGGGGTTCGTGACCACGATGTCGAAGCGCTTGAGCCGGCCGCCCTCCCGGAACTTTGGGTTGGTCATGGTGTTGCCGCGGACGATCTCGCCCTCCATGTCGTGGATGACCATGTTCATTCGGGCGATGGCGAAGCTTGCTCCTGTGAGTTCCTGGCCGTAGAGCTTCAGCGGCCTGGCCACGCGGCCCTCGCGCTCCGTGAGATCGAGTTCGCACTTGACCAGGAGGCCGCCGGAGCCGCAGCAGGGGTCGTATGCCTCCTCGCCCTGTTTGGGGCGCAGTATCTTGCCGATCAGGCGGCCGACCTCGCGAGGGGTAAAGAACTCGCCCGCGCTTTGGCCCTGGCCCTCGGCGAACTTGCGCAGGAGGTATTCGTAGGCCCGGCCCAGGAAGTCAGGCTCCACGTCGCTCAATCCCAGCCTGTGCCGGCTGAGGATCTCGATGAGGCGCGAGAGCGCGTTGTCGCTGATCTCCCGCTCCCCGTTGCGAGTCTCGTTGTAGTCCACGATGTCAATAACGCCCTGGAGGGATTCGTTGGCCTTGGCCACGGCGCGGGTCGCGGCGGTCACAAGCTCCCCCAGGGTCTTGGGCGTGCGGCCTCCTGGCCAGGAGTGCTTCTTCCTGCCGCTAATGACCGGCCAGCGAGCCAAGGCCGGGATGTAGAAGCGGACAAGGCCATGGTCCGCCTCTACGTTCTCCAGGGCTGTGACCTCGTTGCCGAAGGTCTTGATGAGCCGGGTGATCTCATCGGCGAAAACGTCCGAGAGACGCTTGATGAAGACGAGAGGAAGGATGTAATCCTTGAACTTTGGGGCGTCCTTCTCGCCGCGGATCGAGCAGGCGGCCTGCCATAGCACCCCTTCCATGGTCTTTACGTCAAGCATGGCCGCTGGCCCCCGGAATGGAAGGGGCTGGTCGGAAGAGGAGTCCTCATGCGGCTCATCGGAAGCGGACTCGCCATTCGGCTCGGCTTCGGGAAAGAAATTCGCTATAATATCAGCGCACTCGTTTCCTCGGCTGAGGACGAAGCGCTCGATGGCGTGGAGCGCCAAGGGATCGGGAAAGGTCTTTTCGTTTTCCCATCGGTTGATGGTCGGAAACGATACTTTCAGCGACCTGGCGAGTTCCGCCTGGCTAATGTTCAGGCGCTTTCGCAGAGTCTTGAGGAGTTCGGCGAGCCGTTTCTTGCCCATATATCACATGATAATTATATGTGATATATTTTGCCGGGTCAAGTCGTAAAGACCGCCGGGGTACCCGTCCTGAGGACGGGTCAGGCGCCGGACGTTCTCCGCTCGCCGAAGGGGGCTGGCAGCGCGTCATCGTCAAGACCGAGGCCCGCTCGGGGAAGGGGGTGGATTTAGGCCTTGCAAATAGCCATATATTAGGCTATAATATCATATGGATTGCAGGTCCTACAGCATCGCCCGGCTCAAGGACGGGCTCTCCTCGATCATCGCAGACGTCGCGGCGGGGGAGGAGGTCGTCGTGACGGACCACAACCGGCCCGTCGCGCGCATCGTTCCTCTCTCGCGCCTGCCGCGGCTGCCCAAATGCGACGCCGCCGCGGTCCTCGCCGGAACGCCCGTTGCCTACAGGCGCCGGCCGAAGACCTCCGCCGCCGCGTTGGTGCGGCAGCTTCGCGACGCCTGAATGGCGCCCTGCTATTGGGACACGTCAGCCTTGCTCGCTCTCCTGCTTCCAGAGGCTGGCGGCGCGCGCGCGCGCCAGCTGGCGGTGCAGCGCGGGGGGCTTCCCGGGTACACCTCCTTCTTCACCTTCGTGGAGATGGAGGCCGCCTATGCCAGGCGGCTCGCCGAAGGATCTCTGACCGCCGAGACCATGGCGCGCTTAAGGCTTCATGCCCAGAAGATCGAGTCTGCTTTAGGCGTCGTCTGGCCGGACCCCGAAGTCCTCTCGGATGCCCGGCGCCTGGTGCCGGAGCTGGGGTTGAGGCCAGCGGACGCCCTGCAACTCGCTTCGGCTCGCCGTGTCGCGGAGTCGGATCCGGGGGCCGTCTTCGCCTCCTTAGACGAGCGGTTGAACGAGGCCGCGCAGGCTGCGGGCTTGGCGCTGCCTTGGTGAAATGGTTCCATCAACAGGCAAAGGGCAGGGCGCGATAAGACGAGCAAGAGCGACATGCGATGTTGGCAGACAGCCGGGGATTGCCCAGATAGGGTAGAATAGGGCTCCCAAGGGGGCCGAGACATGAAATCCATCCGAGAGGAGCTGGAGCGCCGCCGCGAGCTCGCCCTGCTGGGCGGCGGGCAGGACAAGATCGAAAAGCAGCACAAGGACGGCAAGCTCACCGCGCGCGAGCGCATCGACCTTCTCTTCGACGCCGGGACCTTCGTCGAGATCGACCGGTTCGTCACCCACCGCTGCGCGGATTTCGGGATGGAGAAGAAGAAGTTCTACGGCGACGGCGTGGTGACCGGCCACGGCAGGATCGCGGGCCGGCCCGCTTTCGTCTTCTCCCAGGACTTCACGGTCATCGGCGGGTCGCTGGGCATGGCGTTCTCCAACAAGATCTGCAAGGTCATGGATCTGGCCATGAAGACCGGCGTCCCCGTCATCGGCATCAACGACTCGGGGGGAGCGCGCATCCAGGAGGGGGTGGAGAGCCTGGCGGGCTACGCCCACATCTTCCTGCGCAACGCCCTGGCCTCGGGCGTGGTGCCTCAGATCTCGGCCATCATGGGGCCTTGCGCGGGGGGCGCGGTCTACTCCCCGGCCATGACGGACTTCGTCCTCATGACCAAGGGGACCAGCTGCCTGCACATCACGGGCCCCGACGTCATCCGGGCCGTGACCCAGGCCGAGACGACCGACGACGGCAGGCCCATCACCTCCCAGCTCCTGGGCGGGGCGAGCGTGCACATGGAGAAGTCCGGCGTCGCCCATTTCGCGGGCAATTCAGACGAGGACACCATCAGGATCATCAGGGAGCTGCTCTCCTTCCTCCCGCAGAACAACCGGGAGAAGCCTCCGGTGGCCTTGACCTCGGACCCGAGCGGCAGGATGGACGAGGCGCTCAAATCCGCGGTGCCCGAGGATCCCAGGCGGGCCTACGACATCCGGAGCGTCATCCTGCCGGCGGTGGACGAGGGGCGCTTCCTGGAGGTGATGAGGGACCACGCAAGGAACATCGTCATCGGGTTCGCCCGCTTCAACGGGATGCCGGTCGGCATCGTGGCCAACCAGCCCAACTGCCTCGCCGGCGCCCTGGACCCGGACGCCTCGGTCAAAGGGGCGCGGTTCGTGCGGTTCTGCGACTGCTTCAACATCCCGCTGGTCACCTTCGTGGACGTGCCGGGCTTCTTCCCCGGCATGGACATGGAGGAGCGCGGCATCATCCGGCACGGGGCCAAGCTCCTCTACGCCTACTGCGAGGCCACGGTCCCCAAGATCACGGTCATCACCCGCAAGGGCTACGGCGGGGCCTACGACGTCATGTCGAGCAAGCACATCAGGGGCGACATGAACTTCTGCTACCCGACGACCGAGATCGCCGTCATGGGCGCGGCCGGCGCGGTGAGCATCATCTTCCGCGACGAGATCAAGAAGGCCAAGGACCCCAAGGCCGCGCAGGAGCGGCTGGTGGCCGAGTACACGGAGAAGTTCTGCAGCCCCTACAAGGCGGCCGAGCTCGGCTTCGTCGACGAGATCATCGAGCCCGAGGAGACCCGGCCCAAGGTCATCCAGGCCATCGAGCTCCTCAAGACCAAGACGGACGTGAACCCATGGCGAAAGCACGGCAACATCCCGCTGTGATGGACCTCGAAGCCGGGCTCCAGCGCTGGGAGGCCGGGCCGCTCAAGGCTTCGCTGGAGAGGCTTCCCGAACGCAAGGCGCGCTTCGAGACCAGCTCCGGCATCGAGGTGCGCCGGCTCTACACCCCGCTCGAAGCCGCGAGCGCGGACTATCTCGACGAGCTGGGCTTCCCCGGCGAGCCGCCCTTCACGCGAGGGGTCCAGCCCACCATGTACCGCGGCCGGTACTGGACCATGCGCCAATACGCCGGCTTCGCCACGGCCGAGGAGACCAACCGCCGCTACCGCTACCTGCTCCAGCACGGACAGACGGGCCTGAGCGTGGCCTTCGACCTGCCGACCCAGATCGGGTACGACTCCGACCATCCGCTGGCCCGGGGCGAGGTGGGCAAGGTCGGGGTGGCGGTCTCGTCCCTGCGGGACGCCGAGACGCTCTTCGACGGCATCCCGCTGGGCGAGGTCTCCACCTCCATGACCATCAACTCCACGGCGGCCATCCTCCTGGCCATGTACGCCGCCGTGGCCGAGGGGCATGGGGTCAAGACCGAGTCCCTTCAGGGCACCATCCAGAACGACATCCTGAAGGAATACGCGGCCCGCGGCACCTACATCTTCCCGCCGCGGCCGTCCATGCGGGTGGTCACCGACCTCTTCGCCTTCTGCCGGGAGCGCATGCCGCGCTTCAACCCCATCAGCATCAGCGGCTACCACATCCGCGAGGCCGGGGCCACCGCGGTCCAGGAGGTGGCCTTCACCCTGGCCAACGGCATCGCCTACGTGGAGGCCGCGCTCGCCGCCGGCTTGGACGTGGACGGGTTCGCGGGCAGGCTCTCCTTCTTCTTCAACAGCCACAGCAACTTCCTCGAGGAGGTCGCCAAGTTCCGGGCCTGCCGCAGGCTCTGGGCCCAGATCATGATCGAGCGCTTCCAGGCCAAGAGGCCCGAGTCCTGCATGCTCCGCTTCCATACCCAGACCGCGGGCTGCACCCTGACCGCGGCGCAGCCCGACAACAACGTGGTCCGTGTCGCTTTCCAGGCCCTGGCCGCGGTGCTCGGCGGCACCCAGTCCCTGCACACCAACTCCAGGGACGAAGCCCTGGCCCTGCCGACCGAGGAATCGGTGCGCATCGCGCTGCGCACCCAGCAGATCATCGCCCACGAGAGCGGCGCGGCCGACACCGTGGACCCCTTGGGGGGGTCGTATTGCGTGGAATCCCTCACCGACGAGATCGAGGCCCGGGCCCGGGAGTACATCGACAAGATCGACGGAATGGGCGGAGCCGTGGCCGCCATCGAGGCCGGGTACATGCAGTCCGAGATCGCCGAGAGCGCCTACCGCCACCAGCGCGAGGTCGAGAGCCGGGACCGCGTGGTTGTAGGGGTCAACCAGTTCCAGGCGGCTGAGAAGCCCCCGCGCCGTCTCCTGCGCATCCGGCCGGAGGTCGAGCGCCGCCAGCGCGGCCGGCTGGCTTCCCACCGCCGGCGGCGCTCCGGCGACGCGATCGCGTCGGTCCTCTCCGGCGTCAAGAAGGCCGCTGCCGGGACGGACAACGTGGTCTTCCCCATCATGGAGGCCGTGAAGGCCGGCGCCACCTTGGGGGAGATATCGGATGCGTTGCGGGAGGTCTTCGGGGAATACAAGGAAAGGTAAGCGATGAAGAGAAAGAGGCCCCCTTTGATGAAACGGCGTTTGCCCCCACGGCTACTTCCCTCCCCGCGGGGGAGGGAAGTGACATGGAGGCAAGTGAGAGTATTAATCGCCAAGCCCGGCCTCGACGGCCACGACCGCGGCGCCAAGGTGGTGGCCCGCGCCTTGCGGGACGCCGGCATGGAGGTCATCTACACCGGCATCCGTCAGACCGCGGACGCCATCGCGAGCGCCGCTGTCCAGGAGGGGGTCGATTTCGTCGGGCTCTCCTGCCTCTCGGGCGCCCACGCCCATCTGTTCCCCGAGGTGGTCCGGCTGCTCAAGGCCCGGGGCGCGGGCTCGGTGAAGGTCTTCGGGGGCGGCATCATCCCGGCATCGGACGTGCCCGCGCTCAGGAAGGCCGGGATCCTCAAGGTGTTCCCTCCCGGGTCCTCGACCCAGGACATCGCGGACTGGGTGCGCAAGGAAAGCGGCCGCGGGAAGAAGGCGTGAAGGGCCTCGCCCACATCGCGGTGGCGGTGCGCGACATCGAGGAAGCCTCGCGCTTCTACCGGGACGTCCTGGGCCTGCAAAGCTCGGGCTTGGAGACGGTGCCGGAGCAGAAGGTGAAGGTGGCCTTCTTCTCGGGAGGCGGGGCCGATGTCGAACTGCTCGAGCCGACCTCGCCGGATTCGCCGATCGCCAAATTCCTGGAGACCCGCGGCCCGGGCCTGCACCACCTCGCCTTCGAGGTGGACGACCTGGAAGCCGAGATGAAGCGCCTGCGGGGCCTTGGAGTCTCCTTCATCGATTCGGCGCCCCGGCCGGGCAGCCACGGCGCCCGGGTCGCCTTCATCCATCCCAAGTCCGCCGGCGGGGTCCTTGTGGAGCTCTGCGAGCGCCCCAGTCGGCGCTCCCCTTAGCCGCGAGGCGCAGCGTTCTATCGCAGGATGCCGGCGCAGAACTTCCCCGCCGCAAGATAGCCGGCGGCCTTGATCACGAGGGACAATAGTCCCCCATGCTCGGCGCCTCCAGGATTGGGAGGAGGCAGGCGAGGACGTGAAGCCTTACCTGCCCGTGTCTCTGCGACCCCCTTAC
>JACQWX010000009.1 GCA_016209035.1 Elusimicrobiota bacterium
ATGGTCAAGATGAGAGCGCTCTACTTATCGGGTGACTTCGAAGAGTACTGGGACTACCATGTCGATCAGGAGCAGCGACGCCTCTATCCCAAGGGGCACTGGAGGCCCTCCACGGATGTCGTCTCAAAGTAGCCACGCCCGAGAGATTTAGGGCATCAGGCGGGTCGGAGGGGGCGTTTCTGGGCTACGGCGAACCGCCACGAGGGGAATGCACCCCCGGCCCATTGGTCCCAGGCGGGAGTGGGGCCAATGCCCCTGTCCGCAGCCGCGAGGGGAGGCTATCCTTTAGGATGATGGCCTGCTTCAGGCTGGGCCGTTCTCAGGGACGCCGCATGGCTTTTGCGAGCTTCGCGACCGCCGTCGTGTGCGCGCTCCCCTGCTCCGCCGGCGGCGCTCCGGCGCCGGACCTCTCCGCCGAGTACGGCGCGTTGTCGTCGAGCCTCAAGGCCGGGACCGCCGGCATCGGCGCCGCCCCCGTTCCCGAGGATGCCCCTGTTGTTGCGGCCGACTCCACCCGAGAAGAGGCTCGGCGGAACTTCAGGGATGTCGAGAACGCCTACAAGGGCATGGGCGCCATGCTCGATCCCGCCGAGATGGTGGCGCGGCAGGGCATCTGGAACCTGGAGCTCTGGGCGTCCGAGACGGAGGTGGCCTACTCTTCGTCGGGCCTGGTCTGGGCGGACCGCAAGGCGCCGCCGGCCAAGGCCTACCTCAAGTTCACGCAGGAGATCGTGTGGAGCGAGAATCCGTACGTGAACAGCTCCGCCGTCTTCAGGGTCCGGGAGGTCGGCATCCGCGTGAGCAGGCTCGCGCGTCTGCGCGGCGATCCGCCTGCGGTCGTCTTGGACCTGCAGGACCCCTCGAAGTTCACCACGGTCTACGAGCCCGGATTGGGCGCCAAGGCCCTCAAGTCCTACTCCTGCCGCTCCAACGACGAGGACCGCTTCCTCTGCAAGGTGGAGGTCGCGGAGCACGGGCTCATCCCCATCCCGCTTAAACGCACCCTCTACCTGGGCTTCCGCCGCGACAAGTCCTGAGCCCCGCTCTCGCGGGGCCTGAAATGCGTTAGAATCTCCTGCGCATGGACCCTGTCTCGCATGTGATGACGGGCTGGCTCATGGCCCGCCCGCTCGAGGAGAAGCGCGACCGACTGCTCGTGGCCGCGGCATCCCTGGCCGCTGACCTCGACGGCCTGACCCTCCTGCACTCCAAGGAGCTACGGGCCTGGCCTTCCACGCGCACCTGCTCGCGGACCTGGTGGGCAGCGGCGAGGATTGGGGGATCGCCTACCTATGGCCTGCCTCCCGGGCCATGCTCCGGTCGAGCCCGCCTTTCCTCTGGGAGCACAACGCCTGGCAGAACGTCGCGATTGCCGGCCTCCTCATGGCCCTGGTCCTTTGGTCGGGCTGGAAGCGAGGCCGCACGGTGCTGGAACTGGCGTCGGAGAAGGCCGACCGCGCGGTGGTGGAGACTCTGCGCGCCAGGTTTGGAATCCCTGCCTGAATTCATCGAGTGCCTTGCTCGTTTTGCAAGCTAGCGGACCGCGAAGAACCGCCTGATCCGCGTCGCTACGGCGCGGACCTGCTCTTCGGTGATGCCGGGGAACATGGGCAGGGAGAGGGTCTGCCGGGCCACGCGTTCGGCCACGGGGAAATCGCCGGGCGCGTGGCCCATGTCCTGGAAGCACCTCTGAAGGTGCAGGGGCTTGTCGTAGTGGAGTCCGGTCCCGATCCCCGCGGCCTTGAGGAAGGCCTGGAGGTCGTCCCGGCGCTCGGAAAGCAGGGTGAAGACATGGTAGACCGGCTCCGTCCCCTCCAAGGGCTCCGGCAGGGTCACGGGGCAAGAGGCGAGCAGCTTGCGGTAGAGGCCCGCGGCCCGGCGCCGCTGGGCGTTCCAGCGGTCGAGCCTGGAGAGCTTGAGCCTCAGGATGGCTGATTGCACGGTGTCCAATCGGCTGTTGTAGCCTACGCTCTCATGCACGTACTTGGCAGGCTGGCCGTAGTTGCGCAGGAGACGCACGCGGGAGGCCGCCTCGTCGCTCGAGGCAGCGACCATGCCGCCGTCGCCCATGGCTCCGAGGTTCTTCGACGGGAAGAAGCTGAAGGCCGCGGCATCCCCCAAGGCGCCTGCCCTGCGGCCCTTGTAGAGCGCGCCGTGGGCCTGGCAGGCGTCTTCGACCACGAAGAGCCTCTTCCTGCGGGCCAGGTCGAGGATGGCGTCCATGGCCGCCGGGAAGCCGTAGAGATGGACCGGCAGGATGGCCCGGGTCTTGCGGGTGAGCGCGGCCTCGATGCGGCCGGGGTCCAAGCCGCAGCCTTGGTCGGAGACGTCCACGAAGACCGGCCGGGCTCCGGCATGGCAGACGCCGAACGCCGTGGCCGCGAAGGTCATGGCCGGGACGATGACCTCGTGGCCCGCCCCTACGCCGAGCGCGCGCAGGGCCAGGTGCAGGGCGTCGGAGCCCGTGCCCACGCCCACGCAATGCTTCACGCCGAGGTAGGCCGCGAACTCCTTTTCAAAGTCCCCGGTCTGGGAGCCCAGGATGAAGTCGCCTTTCTCGACCACCTGCTTGATCGCGGCGGCCAGGGAGGCCCCGATCTCCCGGTGCTGGAGGCCGAGGTCGACGAATGGGACCCCCGCCGGGAATCGAAGATTCCCGGCGGGGACCGGGCGTTTCTCGGTCCCAACCGGCGACCTGAGGTCTCGGGTCGAAGGTCGGCGGTTCTTCATGGATTCCGCCGAGCCTTGGAGAAGCTCACCTTCCCAGAATGTCTTTCGTACGCCTTCCCGCAGGCGGAGCACCGCGCTCGGTCGCCGGAGAACCTGAGGCCGGATCCGCAGGCGCACACCCAGCCGGCGGGCCGGGCCGGGACGCCGGCCACGACGCCGAAGGGGGGCACGGACCGGGTCACCACCGCGCCCGCGGCCACCATGGCGAAGGCGCCGATCTCCACGCCGGGCAGGATGACCGCGGCCGCGCCGATGGAGGCGCCGGCGCGCACCGTGGTCCGGACGAGCCAGGCCTCCCGCCTGGCGTAGCGGGGCGCGGCCTCCGGGAGCCCGCGGGAACGGGGCCTCGGGTCGTTGGTGAACACCGCGCCGGGGCCGACGAAGACCGCGTCTTCGAGCGTCACCCCGTCCCAGATCAGGGCCCCGTTCTTGATGATGCAGTCGTCGCCGACCTCGGCGCCGGATTCGATGAAGCAGTGGCCGCAGACGTTGCAGCGGCTGCCGACCTTGGCGCCGTCCATGACGTGCGCGAAGGCCCAGACCTTGGTGCCGGGTCCGATGGAGCGCGTCTCGACCAAGGCCTTGGGGTGGATGAAGACCTTCTTCATGCCGGCCGCACCGGGGCGCCTTCTTTGGCCATGGACTCGTTGATGGCCTCGAGGACCCGGACCACGCCCGCGGAGAAGCCCGCGTCGCAGCGGCCCAGCCGGCCCGCGCGCACCGCCTGGAGGAAGTGCTCGTTCTGGACCTTGAGAGGCTCGACTGTCGCGACCTTGGGGAGCCTCACGTCGGCGTCCCACATGGAGACCCGCAGGAACTCCCCGTAGCTCGAGTACTCGGGCGTCACGTGCGCCCCCCGGTCGTAGACAGCCAGGGGGGTGTTGAGCTCGAGGTCGTCCCAGGACACCATCTTCTTGCCTCCCACCACCGTGAGCTGCCGGACCTTCTTGGGGTTGAGCCAGCTGCCCTGGATGTGGACGAGCTTGCGGTCCGGGTAGGTCAGGGTGGCGAAGAAGACGTCGTGGATCCCCTCCTGGAGGTAGACGCCGCCGGTCGCCGACGCCTTCAAAGGCTCGGCTCCCAGGAGCCAGTTGGCGATGGAGACGTCATGGGAGGCCAAGTCATAGGCCACGTTGACGTCGCCCCGGATGGGGCCTAGGTTGGTCCTGGTGAACGAGAGGTAGTGGATGTCGCCCAGCTCGCCGGAATCCACCAGCTCCTTGAGCTTGACGATGCCGGGGTTGAAGAGGAAGACGTGCCCGGTCATGAGGATGCGGCGTTTCCTGCGCGCCAGGGCGCCGAGCTCGAGGGCTTGGGCGGCTCTCAGGCACAGGGGCTTCTCGCAGAGCACGTGCAGGCCGCGGCCGAGCGACCAGCGGACCAGATCGAAATGGGTCGAGGAGGGGGTCGCGATGACGGCCGCGTCCGCCTTGACGCTCCCCAAGGTCCTGGCGAGGTCCGTCCCGCAGCGAGTCCAAGGGTAGAGCTGGCGGATGCGGCCGAGGCGCTCGCGGTCGGTGTCCACCGCGGCGACCACCCGGGCTCCGGGCAGGGAATTGAAGGTCCGGACATGCAGGGGGCCCCAGCGGCCGCAGCCGACGACGACGATGCGCGTCATGGCGCGGCTATTCTATCATGTTTGTCCGGATGTCGACCGCGGGACGGAATGCTATGATATCTCCATGAGACTCGTTGAGTGCGTCCCCAACTTCAGCGAAGGCCGGGACCGCAAGGTGATCGACGCCATCGCCGACGCGGCCCGCGCCGTTCCCGGCGTGGTCGTCCTCGACGTCGACCCTGGCGCGGCCACCAACCGCACGGTCTACACCTTCGCGGGCCCGCCCGAGGAGGTCCTCGAGGCCGCCTTCCAGGCAGTCAAGAAGGGCGTCGAGCTCATCGACATGCGCCGGCACAAGGGAGCCCATGCCAGGCAGGGCGCTTGCGACGTAGTCCCCTTCGTCCCCATCTCGGGAGTCGCCATGAAGGACTGCGTGGACCTAGCCCGCAGGCTCGGCGAGCGCGTCGGCCGGGAGCTCGAGGTCCCGGTGTACCTCTACGCCGAGGCGGCGTCGCGTCCGGAGCGCCGGCGCCTTCCCGACGTTCGCGCCGGCGAGTACGAGGCGCTCGGGAGCAAGATCGAGAAGCCCGAGTGGAAGCCCGATTTCGGGCCGGCCAGGTTCGACGCCAAGGCCGGCGCCACGGCGGTCGGGGCCCGGGACTTCCTCATCGCCTACAACGTGAACCTCAACACCTCCAGCGCGGCGCAGGCCAAGGAGATCGCATCAGCCATCCGCGAGTCGGGCCGGTTGAAGCGCGACGCGGCCGGCAGGGACTTCCGCGAGCCCGGCCTGTTCAAGGGAGTGCAGGCCACCGGCTGGCTCATCCCGGAGTACAGGCGCGCCCAGGTGACCATCAACATCCTGGACCTGGCGGCCGCGCCGGTGCACAAGGTCTACGACGCGTGCCGCGACCTCGCCGCCAAGCTCGGGCTGCGGGTGACCGGCTCAGAGGTCGTGGGCATGGTGCCGCGCTCCGTGCTCCTCGACGCCGGCCGCTACTTCCTGCGCAAGCAGGGCTCGAGCGTCGGGGTCACGGAAGAGGAGCTCGTCGAGACCGCCGTCCAGTCGCTGGGGCTGCGCGATGTGGGGCCCTTCGACCCCGCCCAGAAGGTCATCGAGGAGCGCTTCCGCAGACCGGCCCCGCTCGCGTCCAAGACCGTCGCGAGCTTCCTGGCTGATCTCGCGTCCCGCTCTCCGGCGCCGGGCGGCGGGTCCGTCGCCGCCCTCTCCGGGGCTCTCTCGGCCGCGCTCTCGGCCATGGTCTCGGCCTTGACCTTCGAGAAGAAGGGCTTCGAGGGGGCGCGCGCCGAGATGGAGGCCATGGCGGTGGCCGCCCACGAGTTGTTGGCCGCCCAGCTCAAAGCGGTCGACGACGACACCGCGGCCTTCAACAAGGTCATGGACGCCTTCGGCCTGCCCAAGGGCGACAGCGATGCCGCCGCGGTTCGCGGCAAGGCCATCCAGGACGCGACCAAGGCCGCGACCTTGGAGCCCCTCGGCGTGCTAGGGCGCGCCGTGCCCGCTCTCGACTGCGCCGGGACCGCGGCCGACAAAGGCAACCCCAACTCGCTCTCGGACGCGGGCGTAGCCTCCTTGATGGCCCGGGCCGCGGCCTATGGCGCGTACTACAACGTGCTCATCAACCTCGCGTCCATCAGGGACAAGGCCTGGGCCGGCCGGACCCTGGACAAGGCGCATGCCCTGCTCCGGCAGGTCGAGGTCAAGGCCGACGCCTTGGACGCCGCGGTGGTCAAGAGGCTCGAGGCTCCCTTGGCTTCGCGCTCAAGGCGGAAGAAGGCCGCGCCTGCGAAGCGCTTTCGGAAGGTCCCAGCGAGGAACCGCTAGGAGCCGGTTTCTTTCCTGAAGAGTCCGAGCAGGTCGTGCTGCCCGGCCGCGTCCCATAGCTTGCGCATCTGCTTGAGGATGTAGCCGTAGACGACCTCCCCGTCTGAATCCGGCGGATAGGTGATCTTCAGCTTCTCGGCCCAGGCCTCGAAAGAGACGCCGTTCTTCCTTTGCGCCTTGGCCTCTTCGTATCGTGCGTAGAGCTCGGAATGAGCCAGGTAGGGGGCGAGCGCGGTCTGCAGGGCCATGATGCGGTCATGCTCATAGCCCCCGTCCAACTCCTGTTGCAGGAACCTGTGTTCCTTCCGCCTGTCCTGTGCGGCGAGCATGTCGAGCAGTTCGCCCACGGGCGCGCTTTTGTCCACGCCTTCGAGGAACAGGTCGAAGTATTCGTCGCCCGAGGGGCTTCTCTTGATCAAGCGCGCCAGGGATTCGGACTTCCTCTCCCTGACGTAATCCTCATAGACCCTGTAGTTCGACCGTATCTCCGCCTTGACCTCGGGGCGCAGGTCCAGCTTGAGGTATTGGGTGATGACCTTGAACCACAGGTTCCGCTTGTCTTCGGGCAGGGTCCGCATCTTGTCGAAATCGAAGAGGTGGGCTCCCTCATGCGCGAGCAAGGCCTCCTTGTCGGCCTCGCTCAGAGCCGCCCAATAGGACTCCTGGACGAGGATGCATGGAGCCTCCATCTCCTTGGCCGCATGGACTCCCCTGGACTCAAGCTTGCTCCTTTTCTCCTCGTTCACAGCCAGGGCGCCGATGCTCCCTCGTATCTCCGCGCCGACCTCCGACCAAGAAGCGGGTATCTCGTCCAGGAAGTAGACCCGGGGACCTTGGACCGTTCCGGGCAGGCTCCCCTTCCCGATGTTCGCTGCCTTGAGCTTGATGTCCAGCTCTTTTACGGCTGAGGACGCGTCGGAAGACTTGTCGTCGAAGACGATCTTCATGCCCGCCCAGGCGTCTTTCGAACAGGCGGCCGCCAAGAGCAGGATCAGGACGAACCACCGGGCCTCCATGCCCCCAGTATAACAGCAAAGCCGGGTGCCTGCCAGTGGGTAGGTCCAAAAGCCGGCTCCATGTGCCCCTTCGGCCCTGACATCCCGCCTGTCTTGACGTTATCCTTATGACGTGCAACAGCGGAGCGCCTCACCAACGAGGAAAACGCTCAGTCTCGTCGTCATTTCCGCCCTCCTTGGCCTGACCCCGGGCCCTGCCTGCTACGAAGCCTCGGCCGCCGTGGTCCGCGCCCATGTCGGAGCGGCCGGATCCAAGGCGACCACGCCCGTCCAGGCCGGCATTCCTGCGGTGTCCGGCTTCTCGACGCCGGTCAACCTTTCCAACCCGGGGCTCTCCCCGGCCTTGCCGGGCCTGCCTGGCCTTGAGTCGGCTCCCGCCCTGATTCCGGAGGTCGGAGTCATCGTCCCCGTGTCCGGGCCCGATGCCGCATCCCCGAAGCCGGCCGTGCCCCTCCAGGCGCCGGCCCGCCGGTTCCCGGCTCCGGAGACCGCGGACGAGGCCGACCCCTCCTCGCTCGGCGTTCTGAACATCGGCGTCGAGGACCTCTCCAGAGCCGAAGGGGAGAGCGGCCGGCAGAACGCTCTCGACCACGTCTACCTCGGCGGCCGAACAATCGCCGAATCCGAGGACATCGTCTCGATCTCCGCCGCCCCGCGGTTCGCGGCAGCGACCCCGACCCTTTCCCCGTACCGGCCTCTCGCGGCAGCGCCCGCTGGAATCGAGTCCGGCAAGCCCCTCGCGGAACTCGAAGCCTCTGCCAACGATCCTGCCCTCCCCTTCGCCGAGCGGGTCGCCGTGGTCACCGCCATCGCCGCGACCGTGAGCGACGAGGCCAAGGCGGTTCTCAAGGCGGTCGGACGCGCCAATCCGGAAGGCGGGGCGCTCGACTACGAGGTCAAGCGCAAGGCTCTCCAGGCCCTCGCCGCCCTGGGAGAGGTCGTGAGCCTGCCGCCGGTCTCGCGCTCCCACGCCGACGAGATCCTCAAGTCGCTCACCGAGGACAAGCCCGAGGCCGCGGTCTTCGACTACGACGACACCTTGGAGCGCAACCAGCGCAGGGCCTCGCCCAGGACCGCCGCGGCGCTTGAATCCGTGTCCGACGCCGGCGTCGAGACCATGGTCCTGACCGCGCGCTCGGACCGGCCCGACGACGTGGCCGGCAAGACGGTCCTCGATTCCTTGAGCACCCTTACCCCGAAGCAGAAGCGCGGCCTCGTGATCGGCGCCAGCCGCGGGGCGCGCATCCTCGTGTTCGACCGCAAAGGGAAGGCCAGGCTCGTGGCGAGCGAGCCGGCCTGGACCGAGGCCGAGCGGCGGGGCATCCAGGAGGCGGCCCGCGTGGTGAAGGCCCGCTACGGCGAGGCCATGGTCGAGCGCGCAGGCTTGCTGACGGACTACTCCTTCTCCATCTATCTGCCGGTCGGCACGAGCCCCGCGGACGTGGCGGCCGCCGCGCAGCTCCTCGAGGCCGAACTCGCCCGGCGCGGGGTCCGGCCCGCAGCCATCTCGGGCCGCGGCGCCCGCAACCCGGCGAGGCCATCCTTCCTCGTGGTCAGCAAGTACGACAAGTCCCTGGGCGTGGCCCGGCTGCGGGCCGACCGCGACTACTACGCCCGCCTGCGCGACGTTTTCCAGAGGCTGCCCTCCTGGCTGCAGGGCCTCTCGGCCAATGCCGCCGCCAGGCTCCCGCGCGCCGCGGCGCCGGGCGAGAAGGTCCTGATGGTCGGGGACCATTTCCTCGGGTCTCGGGTCGAGGACCTCAACATGACCAAGGCCGCTCCCGAGGGCCTCTCCCTGGCCGTCGGCGGCGTGGCCGACCCCCGCGTGGAGCGCGTCTTCGTCTGGCCGTCCCGGGGCTTCTCCGCGACCCAGGAGATCATGGCCGCGCTCTCGGCCAGGGGCTCCGGCGGCGTCGACAAGAAGGCCGTGGGCGGGCTCTTCGCCCAGCGGACCTTGAGCATCATCGCCTTCGTCCTGACATCCGTGGCGTACCCCTTCGTCGCCATCCCGGTCGTGGGCGTGGCCGGTTTCGGCGCGCTCATGGCCCTGGGGCCCCTGGCCGCCATCGCCACCGGCCCCCTGAACGGCTACATCGCCAAGAGGCTCTCGGCGCGCAACGCCATGGCCTTGAACACCGTGGTGCGCGCCGTGCTGGCGGCCTCCATGCCTCTCCTGGCCGCGTTCGGGCTGATGAGCTTCTGGACCCTGCTGCTGGCCTCCATCGCCAACGGCTGGGTGAGTTCGTCCGTCATCACCACGGAGAACATCTACGTCAAACGGCTTTCCGGCAAGCATCTGGGCGCCTTCAACGCGCTGGCCTGGATCAATTATGTGGTCATCCAGGTGGCGATGGGGCTCATCGTGGGAGTGGGCAGCCTGGTGGACAAGTTCAACCCCATGCTCCCGTACTGGTTCTCCACCGCCCTCAACCTCGGCGTCATCCTGCCCATCATCTGGAAGACCATCCCCAACCGGCTGGAGTTGTCCCCCGGCGCGGCCTCGGCGCTCGCCAAGGCCTCCACCTGGCTGCAGGGCCTCAAGGAGAGGCTGGCCCGCGTCCCGGCCTTCCTGAAGACTTACTGGAAAGAGGCCCTCATGTTCGCCGCGGGCCTCGGCTCCTATTTCGTCGTGCACAGCACCCTGCCTGCGACCTTGGCCCTCCTGAATTGGATCACGCGCACCGGCGGCTTCCGCCAGCTCTGGGCAGACAAGCCCCTGCGCAACGGGCTCCTCTTCCTCTTGGCCGGCGCCTTCCTGTTCTTCCCTCTGCAGTACTTCGGCCTGCCGCTCATGGCCGAGACCCTGGCGGGCAAGGCGGGCGAGGCCGAGCTCTTGAGCAACCTCCTGGGCGCGCTGTTCTTCGGCCAGCTCATCTCCAACACCAGCCAGGCCGCGCTCGGGAGTCCCCGCATCCCGTTCCTGGGGCGCGTGAGCAGCCAGCGGCTCATCCAGCTGGGCGTCCTGGGCTTGACCGCCGCCTGGGTCTTCCTTAGGCTCTATCCGGGCAACTGGCTCGCCCTGGCCCCGAGCCTGGCCGTGGCGGCCGTCTTGATGGCCTTGAGCGGCCGCATGACGAACAGGGGCTGGATCAAGTACCTGGGCGCGGGCTTCGCCTTCATCACCCTGCCGCTCCTGTTCTGGGGAAACATCCCAGTGCTCTTCTTCGCCGTGCTCATGATGGGGCTCTTCTTCGGGCCCGCCAACGTCGCCCTCTCCAGCTATTTCTACAAGAACACCCCCAAGGGCCAGACCGAGAAGTTCATCGGCATCCAGAGTTCGCTCTTCAACGCCGCGGTCTCTTTGGGCTACGGCATCTTCAGCTACTGGGCCGGCCTGCACTCCCCGGCCTTACCCGGCATGCTGCTCCCCGTCGCGATCTCCTTCGCGGGCGCCGGGGCGCTCTTCTTCCTGGCGCCCCGGTTCCTGAAGGGCTTGCCCGAGAAGTCGCTCCAGCCTAAGAAGACATGAATGACGCGGCAATCGAGGCGCGCAATCTCACCAAGCGCTATGATGGGCTTGTTGCCGTTGATGGCATCAGCTTTGTGGTCAATGGAGGCGAGTTCTTCGGTTTCCTCGGCCCCAACGGCGCCGGCAAGACCACCACAGTACGGATGCTCACCGGCATTATCCAGCCGGATGGAGGCGACGCCCTGCTCATGGGCCGCCCGGCCGGCGGTATCGGGGCCAAGCAGCTTTCCGGGATTGTGCCTGAGATGGCCAACGCCTACATCGACCTCTCCGGCTGGGATAACCTGATGCTGATGGCGGAACTCTACGGAGTATCGCTAAGAGAGGCGCGCCGGAGAGCCGGCAGCTGGCTTCAGGCGCTGGGGCTGCCGCAGAGGAAAGACAGCCTGGTAAAGGGATACTCCAAGGGCATGAAGCAGCGCCTCATCCTGTGTATGGCGCTCATCAGCGACCCCGAACTGCTCTTCTTGGATGAGCCCACGTCCGGGCTTGACGTGCAGAGCGCTCGCCTTATCAAGGACCTGCTGCGCAGCCTTAATGAGAGCGGCAAGACCATATTCCTCACCACCCATGACATGGACGAGGCCGACGAGCTTTGCGACCGGGTAGCTATTATCAACCAGGGAAGGCTGGTAGCCATCGACGCCCCGGAGAAACTTAGGACGGCTACCAGCAGCCTCCGCTCGGTCGAGGTCAGCTTCGGCGGCGCCGTGCCTCTGGAAACCCTGGAGAAGCTCCCCGGTGTAAGCTCGGCAAAGAAGCTGGGGGACAAGTACCGCCTCTATACCGCGAGCCCTGGCGACCTGGTGACGTCGCTGGTGAACCACTGCCGCTCCTGCGGTCTGAACATAGTGTCCCTGAGCACGTTGACGCCTTCACTGGAGGATGCCTTTGTCGCGCTTACTGAGAAAGGAGACGGGAATGGCTGACGGGGCGATCGTATTCCAGCAGGTGCGGCGCGCCCTGGCTGTCGCCAAGAAGGACATCCGCATATACTATGCCAAGGGGCCGGTGGTCATCTTCGGCATCCTGTTCCCTGTTTTCCTGTTCCTCGCCTTCGTTATTGGGAGAAACTTGACCATCGACTTCATGATGCCCGGACTGCTGGGGATGGTTGTCTTCTTCACGGCCACCGCGATATCACCGGTTGTGGCGCCCTGGGAGACGCAGGCGAGGACCCTGGAAAGGCTGATGTCCTGCCCGGTGAGCATCTCCACCATCATCCTGGGCGACATTCTTGCCTCCTTCGCCTTTGGAGTCTTGATTTCCCTCGTGACGGTTCTGGCGGGCCTGGGCATGGGGGCGACTATTCACCAGCCGCTCGTTTTCGCCGCGGGGCTGATCCTGGCCGCTTTTTGCTTCTCCGCGCTGGGTCTGATATTCTCCGCCGCCCCGACAAGCATGCCCAGCACCGTCATGATGCTCTCAGCCATGGTGAAGTTTCCCGTGGTCTTTGTCAGCGGCGTCTTCATCCCGTTGAGCGACCTGCCTGCATGGGGCAGGGCTATCGCCTTCGTGTCTCCCCTGACCTACTTCACCGACCTGGCCCGCCATTCACTGCAGGCAAGCGGCCATCTGCCCGTAGGCATCGACTTGGCTGCCCTGGTTGCCTTCAGCATCCTCTTTCTGGTCCTAGCTATGAAGCTGCACCAGAGAACGATGCCGAGAAGAATTTGACGGCGCCGCATCCGACGACCAGCAGGCCGAAACAGCAGACCACCGCGGCCCCGGTCGGCAGGTCCCCGGCCGCAGAGGCATAGATGCCCGCCAGGCTGGTCACGCTGCCCGCGGCCCAGGCGAAGGCCAGTCGCTTGCGGAAGTCCTTCGTGAACATGACGGCGCACACGGCCGGCATGATGAGGAAGGAGAACACCAGCAGCACCCCGGCCAGCTCCACGGAACTCGTCACCACGAAGCCGAAGGTGACGTAGAACAGGAAGTCCCACAGCCTGACGGAGAGCCCCTTCTTGGCCGCCTTCTCGGGGTCGCGGGAGACGAGGATGAAGCGGTCCCGACAGATGAAGTGGAAGAGGCCGATCGCGCTGTAGAGGGCCGCGATCTCGGCCACATGCCTCCCATCCACGAACAGGATGTTGCCGACCAGCATCTCCTTGATGTGCTGGGCCTCCCCTGGGATCCGGTCCAGGACCAGGATCGCCGCCGCCGCGGCCACCACGTAGGCGATCCCGATGATGGCCTCTTGCGGCACCTCGGAGCCCTTGAAGCGCGTCAGCGAGAAGACGGCGGCTCCCACGAACGTCAGGCCGAGGGACGTGAAGTACGCCTGGGGGCTGCACAGCGGGAACCCCATCAGCGCCGCCAAGACCGCTCCCAACGCCGCGATCTGGGCCAAAGCCAGATCAACGAAGATCACGCCCCGCTCCACTACATGAATTCCGAGATAAGCATGTATCCCGACCAATATCAGGCATGCAATGAACGGCAAGAACATCAGGTCGATCATCGCGCGTCTCCCTTGACTCCGACCGCATCAACCAGGTGGTTCAGAACGCAATCGAACACGTCGAAGTAGCCCTTGATCCCGGGCAGGCCGCCTACCGAGCTTGGAACAATCACGAGCTCGGCCCCTGTTTTCTCAGCCACCATCTTGGAGCCCTTCACGGGATAGTAAGTCTCGGCCATGATGACCCGGACTCCATCCTCTTTCATCATGGAGATCAGCCGCTCCAAGTGCGACGGCGAGGGCGGGATGCCGGGCTTGGGCTCGATGTTGCCGAAGAGCTCCACGCCGAACCGTTTGGCGAAGTAGACCCAGGAGTTGTGGTAGGTCACGAGCTTGAGGCCCTTGAGCCCAGCCGCCTTCAGGTCCCACTCCTTGAGCTTGGCGTCCAGCGCGGCCAGGAACCTCTCCCTGTTCTCCGTGAACGCGGCCTCGTTCTTCGGGTCGCCGCGGACAAGCCCGTCCAGGATGTTCTTGGTGATGACCGCGGCGTTGGCGGGGTCGAGCCAGTAGTGGGGATTGCCGAAGACGTGGATGTCGCCCATGGCCGCGTCCACTTTGCCCACGGGAATCTGCAGCAGCTCGATGCCGACCGAGGCGTCCACATAGCCGGGGGCGCCGTAGACGACCTTGCCGTTCCTCGCCGCGGCCACCAGGCTGTCGGCCCACATGTCCAGGTCCAGCCCGGTCCGGACCAGGACATCCGCTCTTTTCAGCCTCATGACCATGCTCGGCCTCGGCTCGACGAAGTGGATGTCCTGGTCGCCGGTGGAAAGGCTCTCCACTTCCACCGACTCCCCGCCGACCGCCTCGGTCAGCCATTCGAGGTCCGTGGTGGTCGCGGCGACGCGCAGCTTGGCCCATGCGGCTGCGGGGAACAGGAGACAGAAGAGGGCCGCAAGACGGGATGTTCGTTTCATGGGGATCTCCTTGCCGCTGTCATCTACTCCAGCTCGTGGCTGTGCGGGCCGAGGCCGAAAGCCAGCTGCAGCCAGCCTTCATGGACCGTCTTGTCGTCCATGCCGCGCACCTTGTACTGCAGCCGGACCGCGCTGGTCTCCGTCAGGTGATACCCCGCGATGGCCGAGAAAGAGCGCTCGAAGGACCTGACCGGCCACGCCCCTTCCGCGTAGTCGAAGCGGCCTCCCAGGTCGAGGTGCTTGTCGAACCGGTAGCTCAGGTAGCTGTAGAACCCGTCCCTTTCGAGGTTGCCGGGCGGGACTTTCCTCGACAGGTGGAGCCACTCGTTCTGCAAGGTCCACTTTGCGTAGGACGACGGCCAGACCCTGAAGGTGAGGTCCACGGCGGAGACCATCGCCTTGTCCTTGTGATGCGTGTAGTGTGAGCCGTGCCCCGCAGCCAGGCTCGTGCCGATCTCGAGCTCGGACTTGGCCGTGGGAGCGAACGACGCCTTGAGCCTTCCCGTGAAGAGCTCGCCCGACATGGAGAACTCCTCGGACTCCTCGTAGACCGCAGCGTTGACTGTGTTGCCGCTCAAGTCCGCCACCTCGGCCGCGCCTTCCGCGTGATGATGATGCGCGGGAGCGCGCCAAACGCCTCCCTCAGCCTGAAGATAGAACGGCAGGGGAAATAGATAGCTTGCAGTCCCGCCCTGCCCGATCAGCCCATGGTCGCCGAAGAAGCCGGTAAGCGCTTGGGGCTGGTCGATCATGGGCCTGTGGTGGGTGTGCATCTTGTTGAGCTTGCCGAAGTTGACGTGGATCTTGCCGACCTCGGCGGAGAGGCCCTCGGCTAGGCGCAGGAAGCCGGCCTTCGCCTCGCAGATCTCGGCATCGTATTCGTCCTCGTGCTTGTGCAGGGCTAGGAACACATCGGCCCGCATCTGCGGGTAGATGAAGCCCTGCAAGGCGAGCTCCACCTCGCGGAATTCCAGCCGGTCCCGATAGGCGTCCGACCGGTCGTCGGTCAGGTGGCCGTCCACGACGCCGATGATGCTGATATCCGGCAGGTTGAGGGGCCTGCCGCGCATCCCCTGGGGCGGAGCGGCGGCCTCCATGCGTCCCGTGGTGAATTCCGGCGTCCGCCCAGGATCCTCGGCCGACGCTGTCCCAACAAGCGCCGCACAACTCAAAGAGAAGCATGCAATTGATTTATTCATCATTGTCCTCGCTATGCCATCTCGTCCAAACTGAATCCGTGTGACAACCGCAGAAAACGGCAAATGCCCGTGGATCGGGCTCTGCTAGAAAAGGCTTATGCGGAAGGAGGGCCCCGGCTAAGGTGGACCGGATGCTTGACGCAGAGCATCGGCGCGGCGGCATCCATGGCCAGCGCGGTGACATCCACGGGTCCGCGGGCCAACGTCGGCTCGGGACCGCCCGGCGCCATCCCGTGGCCGACCATGGCGCAGACAGCGCAGTCGTCATGCGGAGAGACCGCGTGACCGATGGAATCGCCGATCACCGCGAAAGAGAACGCGGCCAGGAGAAAAAGGCTGCCGAGCTTGGCGAGAAGAGCTTTGCCTGCCAGCTTCATCTGGAAAGGATTGTATCCCTTTGGGGAGACTGTCTGCAAATCCTGTCGAACCTCATGGAGCCGCCGGAAGCCTTGACAGCGATGCTCTGACGGAGCCGGCCTTCCGCGGTCGAGCCCGTGCCTATCGGAAGAACTTGCGGAAGCTCGACATCTCCATCGGGTGGAGCGGCGGGCCGCGTCAGTTCGACGCGCGGATGGAGAGAATGTCGCCTTCCTCCACCACGTAGTCCTTGCCCTTGAGCGGGGCCTTGCCGGCCTTGGCCACGGCCTCTTCGCTGCCCAAGGCCATGAGGTCCGAGTATTTCATGACCTCGGCGCGGACGAAGCCCTTCTCGAGGTCCGTGTGGATGGCGCGGGCGGCCTGAGGGGCGGTGGAGCCCTTGCGCACGGTCCAGGCGCGCACCTCGTCTTTGCCGATGGTGAAGAAGGACATCAGCCCCATGGCGTCGTAGAGCACGCGCGTGAGCCGCGCCACGGCCGGCTCGGCGATGCCCATGCCGCCCAGGAAGTCCTTGCGCTCGGCCGGGTCCGCCAAGGCCGCGATCTCGGCCTCGAGCTTGAGGTCGCAGGCCAGGGTCTTGATGCGGCCCCCGTAGAACCGCGCCAGGCCGGCCTCGATGGGGGCGGCGTCCTGGCCGTGGGAGGTGTTGACGACGGCGACCACTGGCTTGTCCGTGAGGAACAGGCAATGGCTGATGAGGCGGCGCTCGGGCTCGGTCAAGCCCGCGTCGGGGACGCCGGCGCCGCCCTCGACCACCTTGGCCAAGCGGCTCACGAGCTCGAGCTCGCCAACCTTCTCCACGGTCTTGCGCACGCGCAGCTCGTCGTTGAGCTTCTCCGCGCGTTTCTCCAGGAGGAGGAGGTCGGCGAAGAGGAGCTCGGAGACGAAGAGCTGGGCGTCCCGCATGGGGTCCACCGTACCCTGGGGGTGGAACACGGTCGGGTCGGGGAAAGCGCGCACCACGAAGGCCAGGCCGTCGAGGAGCCGTACGTCGGAGAGCCAGGGAGCCTTGCCCTCGGTCTTCTCCACGTCCGGCAGGAGGGTGAGGTCGAGGAGCGCGTAGGTGGTCTTCTCGGGCTTGGCTAGGCGGCTCAAGCTCTCGACACGCGGGTCTCGGACCTTGAACACCCCGGGCAGGCCCCCGGAAGGGATGGCCGGGGGCGCGGCCCCGGTGAGCAGCCCGAAGAGAGTCTTCTTGCCCGCTGCGGCGAGCCCCAGCATCCCGATGCGCATGCATCAATGCCGGAAATGCCGCACCCCGGTTAGGACCATGGCCAGGCCCTTCTCGTCGGCCGCGGCCACGACCTCGGGGTCCTTGACCGAGCCGCCGGGCTGGATGACGGCGGTCGCGCCGAGCGAGGCGGCTGCGTCCACGCCGTCGCGGAACGGAAAGAACCCGTCCGAGGCCATGACGAGGACGGCGGGCTTGGGGTTGTCCTTGAGGTAGGCCTGGAACTTCATGCCGGCCATCTTCACGGCGTCGACGCGCGACATCTGGCCCGCGCCGATGCCGACGGTCGCGTCGGCCGCGGCCAGGACCACGGCGTTCGACTTGACGTGTTTGCAGGCCATCCAGGCGAAGCGCAGGGCCTCCTCCTCCTCTTTGGAGGGCGGCCGCCGGGTGGCGACCTTGAGGCTGCCGCCGAAGGTCACGTGGTCGGGCTCGGCCACCAGGACCTCGGAGCCGATCGAGCGCAGGACCGGCGCGTGCGAGGGCGGGTCCTGGCGCAGGATGAGCCTGAGGTTGGGCTTCTTCCGGAGGGCCAAGAGAGCGTCGTCGTCGAACCCGGGCGCGACCACCACCTCGAGGAAGCGGCCGGACAGGGCAAGGGCCGCCTCGACCGGCAGGGGCCGGTTGAGCGCCACGATGCCGCCGAAGGCGGAGAGAGGGTCGCAGGCCCAGGCCTTGGCCAGGGCCTCGGAGACGGACTCGGCCGTGGCCGCCCCGCACGGGGTCAGGTGCTTGACCACGACCGCGGCCGGCTCCTGGAACTCGCAGACGGCTTCCCAGGCGGCGCTGGCGTCGAGCAGGTTGTTGTAGGAGAGCTCCTTGCCGTGGAGCTGGCGCCACTTGGGCGAGGCGGTCCGGCAGTAGAGCGCGGCCTTCTGATGGGGGTTCTCGCCGTAGCGCAGGTCGGCCGTCTTGGTCAGCGCGACGGTCAGCGTGGGCGGGAACAGCTCCGGCGTTCGGGCCTGCGCCGGGCTCTCGCCTGCGGGGAGCGCCCCTCCGGCGGGAGATGCGGCGACGGGATCGAGGGTCCTGGCCTCCAAGGCCAGCCGCCACGCTTTGGCGATCATCGCGTCGTAGTCGGCGGTGTGCCGGAAAGCGGTCAGGGCGAGCCTCTTGCGGGTCTCGACGCTCAAGTGTCCCTGGGAGGACTCCATCTCCTGGACGGCCGAGGCGTAGTCCGTGGGAGAGACCAGGACGGCCACGTGCTCGAAGTTCTTGGCCGCGGCCCGGATGAGGGCCACGCCGCCGATGTCGATAGCCTCGATCGCTTCCAGGGTCCAAGGGGAGTCGAGCCTCGCCGCGGTCTGGGCGAACGGGTAGAGGTTGACCGCGACGAGGTCGATGGGCTCGATGCCCATGAGCTCGGCCTCCCGGGCCTGCTCGGGGTCCTGGCGCCGGAAGAGGATGCCGCCGTGGACGCTCGGGTGCAGGGTCTTGACCCGGCCCGAGAGGATCTCGGGGAAGCCGGTCATGGTGTCGATGGGGCGGGTGAGGACGCCCGACTCCTGGAGGAGCTTGGCCGTGCCCGAGGTGGACACGATCTCCACGTCCATGTCCTCGAGGGCTTTGGCGAACTCGACGAGGCCGCGCTTGTCGGCGGCGGAAAGGAGCGCCCTCTTGACGCGAGTCGAGCGCTCCAGGGGCGAGGGGAGGATGCGCACGCCCGACTCCGACGCATCGAGGCGCTTCTCGCAGAAGAGCGCCACCGCCTTGGGATAGAGCCAATGCTCGACCGCCCGGACGCGGGCGGCCAGGGTCTCCGGAGTGTCCGACGGCAGGACCTGCACCGCCGACTGGCATACGGTCCAGCCGTGGTCGTACTGCTCGTCCACGAAATGGACGGTGCAGCCGCTGACCCTGGCGCCGGCGCGGAGGACCGCCTCGTGCACGTGCCGGCCGAACATGCCCTTGCCGCCGAAGGCGGGCAGGAGCGCGGGATGGACGTTGAGGATGCGCCAGCGGAACTCCTTGAGGAGGGGCTCCTTGAGTTGGTGGATGAAGCCGGCCAGGCAGATGAGGTCGACGCCGCGGTTCTTGCACTCGGAGGCGAGGCGGGCGCTGTATTCGTCGGCCGCGCCGTAATCCCTGGGATGGCAGACCAGGATGTCGATGCCGGCCCGGCGGGCCCGGCTCAAGGCCCCGGCCTCGGGGTTGCTGGAGACGACGAGGACGATCTGGCCCCGGATTCGGCGGGCATGGACGGCGTCGATGACGGCCTGGAGGTTCGTGCCCTCGCCCGAGGCGAAGACGGCGATCTTGGTCACTTGCCTCCCCCACGGCCTGGCCGGTTGTAGGACCCGGCCAGGGGCAAGTAGTCGTGGGGGCGAATTGTCGTTTTCATTCAATCCTTACCTCTCTCTTCCCCGCCGTGATCTCCCCGATCAGCCTCGACTCGGGGACGAGCGACCGCGCCGCGTCGAAGGCGTCCGGCCGGATGACTACGATCATGCCGATGCCCATGTTGAAGGTGCGCCACATCTCGGCCTCCGGGACCCCGCCCGCCAGCTGGAGGTCGAGCATGATCGGGGGGACCTTCCACGCGTGGGACTGGAGCACCGCCTTGGTCCCGCGGGGCAGCATCCTCGGCAGGTTCTCGACGATCCCTCCGCCCGTGATGTGGGCCATCCCGAGGATGATGTGGCCGGCGGACTCGAAGCCTTCCTGGAGCCGCGCGATCTGCGGCACGTAGATCCTGGTGGGCGTGAGGAGCTCGCGCCCCCGCTTGCGCAACTGCGCGCCGGAGAAGACCTTGCGGACCAGGGAGAAGCCGTTGGAATGCAGGCCCGAGGAGGGGAGGCCCAGGATGAGGTCGCCGGGGAAGATCTTCGAGCCGTCGACCGCCTGGGAGCGCTTCACGATGCCGACCGAGAACCCCGCCAGGTCGTACTCCCCTCTCGCGTAGAAGCCCGGCATCTCGGCCGTCTCTCCGCCCAGGAGCACCGAGCGCCCCTGGCGGCAGCCCTCCATGATGCCGTCCATGACGCGCTTGGAAACCCTCAGGTCGAGCTTGCCGGTCGCGTAGTAGTCGAGGAAGAGGAGGGGCTTGGCGCCGGTGGTGATGAGGTCGTTGACGCACATGGCGACCAGGTCGATGCCGACCGTGTCATGGCGGTCGAGGAGGAAGGCGATCTTGAGCTTGGTGCCGACGCCGTCGGTGCAGGCGACCAGCGAGTGCTCGCCGCCTCCGGCGAGGTCCAGGGGGAAGAGGCCCGCGAACCCTCCGATCCCCTCGGCGCGGCGCGCGATGTAGTCGACCAGCTTGTCCGCGAGGGCGGTGTTCACGCCCGAGCGGAGGTAGGTCGTCTTCCGCCGGACGGCAGTCCGGCGGCCAGGTCTGCGTTCTCTCATCAAGCTGTTCCTTTTGTCGCGTTTCCCGCCATCTTCCGGAACTCCCTGCTCCCGGGCTTGACCACGGGCAGGCCTTGTCGGCATAGAGGGCAATCTTGCGGCTTGTACGTCACGAGGGGGAGGCGCAGGAGCGTCTTCAAGGGGACCCCGAAGTCGGGGTCCTTGACGCTGCGCACCGCCACCGCGAGCACCGCCAGCGGCTTGGCGCCCCAGGACTTCGCCAGCGCGACGATCTCCCCGGCCGAGCGGCCCGTTGTGATGACGTCCTCGACCACCACCACCTTCTCGTCCGGCATGAGGCGAAAGCCCCGGCGCAGGGTGAGCAAGCCTTCGACGCGCTCCGCGAAGAAGGCCTTCTTCGCATGAAGAGCCCGGGCGACCTCCTGCCCGATGACGATGCCGCCCACCGCGGGCGAGACCACGGCGTCGGGCCTCTCTTCCTGGAGGGCGGCCAGGGACTTGCCCATGCTGGTGGCGAGGCGAGGGTCGGCGAGGAGCAGGGCGGCCTGCAGGTACCGGTCGCTGTGGAGCCCGGAGGAGAGAAGGAAATGCCCCTCGAGGAGCGCGCCGCAATCGACGAGGTGGCGCCGCACGTCGGGCTTCATGTCGCCTCCAAAGCGCTGGGTGAAGCGTCCACCATCTCGCGCAGGATGTCGTGCGCCGCCTTGAGGGGTTCGGGCGCCATGGTGATGGGACGGCCGATGACGACGTAGTCGATGCCGAGCGCCGCGGCGTCGCCCGGCGTCATGGTCCGCCGCTGGTCGTACTTGCGCGCGCCGGCGGGGCGGATGCCCGGGACGATGAAGCGCATGTCCAGGTGCGCGAGCTTCTTGCGCAGGTGAGCCACTTCCTGGCCGGAGCAGATGATGCCGTCGATGCCGTGCACCCAGCCCATCTTGGCCAGGTTCTTGACCATGGTGGGCAGGCGGGCGCTCTGATGGAAGACGCGGATGTCCGAGGCCTGCATGTGCGTCAGGACGGTGACTCCCCAGAGCTTCGGCCTGGGCTGGACCAGGGCTGCGGCCTTGATCATGTCGGCCCCGCCCCATAGGTGCAGCGAGACGGCCTCGACGCCGAGGCGATGGGACTCGTGGACCGCGTGCGCCACGGTCTGGGGGATGTCCAGGAACTTGAGGTCCAGGAACACCTTGCCGCCGTAGTGGTGCACGAGGTCCACGGCGCGCTTGCCGTGCGCGGTGAAGAGCCTCAGGCCCACCTTATAGTAGGTGATCGTCCCTTTGAGAGCCTTGAGGAGCTCCTCCTCCTTGAGGATCGTGTCCACGTCGAGCGCTACGATGATTGTGGTCATGCCGCGAGCCTCCCCCACGGGGAGGCGAGCATCGTGGGGGCGAGCGGTCGTCTCATTTTCCAACAGCCTCCATAATGTTCTTGAACCCGTCTCTCTTGAGACACTCCGCGAGCTCCGCCCGGATGCGGTTGACGGCTCCGGGGCCTCCGTAGACGAGGCCCGTGTAGAGCTGCACGAGGCTCGCCCCAGCCCTGATTTTCGCATATGCGTCGGCCCCTGTGAAGATGCCGCCCACGCCCACGATGGGGAGGCGCCCTCCAGTGAGCTCGAAGACCCTGGCCACGAGCCGGGTCGATCGCCCGGCCAGGGGCTGGCCGCTCAAGCCCCCTTGGATCCCGGCCCAGGCCTCAGGGACGCCGTCGCGCGACAGCGTCGTGTTGGAGACGATCATTCCCGAAGCGGCGCTCGAAACGAGCGCCGCGAGGTCACATAGGTGTTCATCCGCCATGTCCGGATCGATCTTCACCAACAGGGGTTTGCGGGTCTTGTTGGCGTCACCGATCGCCTTGAGGATCCTCTCCAATTGGAGCCTGTCCTGAAGCGCCCTCAATCCCGGCGTGTTGGGGGAGCTCACATTGACGGCGAAGTAATCCCCGTACGGCTCGAGGATGCGGAAGGTCTCCGCGTACTCCGCGGGAGCTCGCTCCTGCGGACAGTCCCGGTTGAGACCGATGTTGAGACCGACGGGAACGGAACCTCGGCCGAACGCCTTCATGCGTTCGGCCGCTGAGAAAACCCCATCCCCGTTGAACCCCATGCGGTTGATGATGGCTCCTGATTCCACGACGCGGAACAATCTAGGCCGGGGATTGCCGGGTTGGGGCCGCAGGGTGATGGACCCCAGCTCGAGGAACCCGAAGCCCAGCGCCGGCAGGATGCCCGCGAGCCGGCAATCCTTGTCGAAGCCGGCGGCCAGGCCCACGGGGTTGGGGAACTTGAGGCCCGAGACCTCGGTCTCAAGGAGCGCGCCGTCCGGGGGTTCGGACCCCGCCGCCAAGGAGAGGAACCGTCGCCCCACGGGAAGCCTCTGCAGGATGGACAGCAGGCCCACGACCGCGTCGTGGGCGGATTCGGGGTCCGCCCTGAAAAGCGCGGGACGCACGACGCGGTCATAGAGCATGGACGATCCTCCCGCCGACGACCGTGGCGGCTGCGCGCCCGCGGAGCCTCATCCCCACGAAGGGAGAGTTCGAGGACTTCGACGCGAAAGGCGGCCGCACCGTCCAGGCGGCGTCGGGGTCGATGACGGTCACGTCCGCGTCCATCCCGACGGCCAGGCCGCCCTTGGACCTCAGGCCCAGGATGCGGGCCGGGGCCGAGCTCATGCGCTCGACCAAGGCCAAACGGGAGAGGACCGAGCCGAGCAGCTCGGTCAACGCCAGGCCGAGCGAGGTCTCGAGGCCGATGACGCCGAAGGGCGCCCGATCGAACCCCAAGGCCTTCATCCGGCGGGAGTGGGGGGCATGGTCGGAGGCGATCGCATCGATGGCGCCGTCGGCCAAGCCGCGCCGGAGGGCATCGCGGTCGTCCGGGGAACGCAGCGGCGGGTTCATCTTGAAGTTGGCGTCGCGGTCCAGGGCGGAGCCCGAGCGCCCCGGCCGCCCTCGGGGAAGGCGTTGGCGGCCGACGGCGCGGCCCGGGATGTCCGACTCGCACAGGGTCCAGTGGTGCGGCGCCGCCTCGCCGGTCACGGACGCGGTCCTGGCCTTGGCTTGGCGCAGCGCCTCCACGGTGCCGGCGGCGCTCGCGTGCGCGACATGGAGCCTGCCTCCGGTCTCCTCGGCCAAGGCCATGTCCCGCGCCGCCATGACGGTCTCGCAGGCGGTTCCCATGAGCCCCGGGTCCTCGCAATGGTCGATGACCAAGGCCCCGAGCTCGTGCGAGAGCCGCAGGGCCTCGCGCATGAGCCCGGCGTCCGCCACGGGCCTGCCGTCGTCCGAGAAGGCGGCCGCGCCGGCGCGTTGGAGCGCCTCCAGGCGGCTGAGCCGCCGCCCCTGCTGCCCTGCCGTGACCGCGGCGGCGAACAGCACGTTCACGGCGGCGTCCCTGGCCCTGGCCCGGAGGTCCTGCAGGAGGTCCGGAGCGTCGACCACGGGCCTGGTGTTGGGCATGGCCAGGACCGTGGCGAACCCGCCCCTGGCGGCCGCGGCCGCGCCTGTGGCGATGGTCTCCGCTTCCTCGCCGCCCGGCTCGCGCAAGTGCACGTGCATGTCGATTAGGCCCGGGACGACCCATCTTCCCTTCGCGTTCAGCGAAGGGATTCCCCTTAAGGCGTTCTTCTTGGAAAGGCCGTACTGCACTGCCGCGATCTTCCCGTCCTCGACTAGAACGTCCTTGACGGCCTCGATCTTCTGCGCCGGATCGATGACCAGGCCGTTGCGGATGAGGAGGGCCGGGGTCAAGGGCGGGAAGACCCCTCGATCTTGCGGAGCTCGCCTTCCACCGCTTTGCGGGTCCCCTCGGAGGGTTCGAGGGAGAGAGCCTTCCTGAAGAACTTCACGGCATAGGCGCGGTTGTTCTCCTTGACCAGGCACAGGCCCATGCCGGCGTAGACGTCCGCGACGGTCTCGCCCTGGAGCTGGATGTCCTTGGAGAGCTTGATGGCCTTGGCGTAGGCCTCTTTGGCCGCCGCGAGGTTGTTCTCGATGAGATAGACGCCGCCGACCCGCTCGTGGTAGCGCACCATCCGAGGGTCGTTGGGATCGAGGCGCCGGGCCGTCTCCTGCAACTCGAGGATCGCCTCGGCGGCGTTCTCTTCCCCGATGTACTTGTCGGCCCGCTTGAAATGGTCCTCGATGCCGGCGGGCGTGGTCGAGGTCGGAGACCGAGCGCCCCGGCCGCCCTCGGAAAGGGTGTCGGCGGCCGGGGGCGCGTCGGTCTCCGACGCGGATCCGGGGCTCGGTGGAGGGGGGGCCACGTACTCCTCGTCCATAGGGGGGCTGCCCGCGCAGGAGGCGAGCCACAAGAGGGGCAACGCGCCCGTCAAGAGTGGGATGAGGGTCCGGAGCCTGGGGACTCGGCGTAGGTTCCTGGCCATGTGTCCTTCCCATCCATCCTACAATATTTCTATAATGCCTGATGCCCCCTTTCTACAAGAAGCGCCGAAACACCGGCCCCAGCAAGAACGACCTGAAGGTCCAGCGCAACTTGGAGTCCGAGAGGCTCGCCCGCTCGGGCGACACGCTCGCGCGGAGGTTCCCTTCGGTCCAGCGGCTTTCCATCCGCCTGGAGATCACGGGACCGCAGAAGCAGCTCCTCGCGGCTGAGACCCGGGTCTTCGGGCCGGCCGACCGATGCGGCTTCGAAGTCGCCTGCCCGGGCCGCTGCGGCGGAGGCCGGTTCGACCTCGATGCCAAGGTCGTCGCGGTGCTCAGCGCCCGCCAGACGGCCAGCGAGTCTTCCGGGGTCTGCCAGAACCCCATCTACGCCGGGTCTTCCGATGTCTGCGGCTGCCGGCTCGCCTGCGCCATCGAAGCGGCCTATCGGCCCGAGCCTGCCCCGGCTGACCAGCCGGCTTGACCTCAAGGGCTGCGTGCAGAACTTCCCCGCCGCAAGATAGCCGGCGGCCTTGATCACGAGGGACAATAGTCCCCCATGCTCGGCGCCTCCAGGATTGGGAGGAGGCAGGCGAGGACGTGAAGCCTTACCTGCCCGTGTCTCTGCGACCCCCTTAC
>JACQWX010000010.1 GCA_016209035.1 Elusimicrobiota bacterium
GGTCTTGTGTGTCATCGTTTGGTTCGCCATGCTGTCCTCCTCTAAAACAGGTCCTCCTGCCGGATCATCTCCAGGAAGGCCTCGACCCTCACCTTGAACTGGCCGACCGGGACGGTCACGTCGAACTCGAGGAAGAGGGACGGAATGCCGTTCTCCTCGAGCGCTTTCTTGATCGCGGGGATGTCCAGCTCGTGCGGGTCGCAGAACTTCTGTTGGATCACGAGCGCCCCTTCCACCTTATAGTCCTTGGCGAGCTCGAGGATGCGGTCCAGGCGCTTCCTCGCGGGCCAATCCTTCGATGGGCATGGGACCCGGTCCACGTACCGCTGCGCGATGGCGCCCAGCCTGTCCCCGTCGGCATGGACATCCTCCCAGAAATACCGCGATCCCGTGCAGTGGTCGTCGATGACGATGGTGGCGCCCGCGGACTCCACCATCTTCACGAACTCGGTGTCGTCGTCCTCGCTCCCGATCAGCATCAGCCTGTTCCCCGGGGGCTTCCCGGGCTTGCCTCCCTCCAGGGCCTTGATCATGTCCTCCAGGGCGCGGCTGTGCTCACCCTTGTCCGTCGTCTGGCTGGAGGCCACGACGTACATGGCGTCCAGCCCTCCGATAGGCGGAGTCTCGCCCCTTCTGAGCTCGTAGAGGCGCCTGAGGAGCGAACGGTTCCTGTTCATGGTCCGTATCCCCCGATCCAGGTCCTCATCCGTGAGCTTCTTCCCGAGCCAGCCCTCCAGCGACTTCGTGAACTCCTTGAGCTCGCCGGCCAGGAAAGGCGCGGCGCGGGGGCTCTGGACATGGTGGGGCGCGCAGAGGTAATAGGAATAGTCCACCGGGATGTGCATCTGCCAGGAGGCGTACGTCTGCCTGATGTGCAGGCAGGACTGCGCGATCATGACGCCGTCGAGGTAGTCGAACCTGCCCTTGAGGCCCTGCGCGAGGCAGTCGCGGCAGAAGGGGCAGAACATGCCGAAGATGTGCGGCTCCGTCACGTCCTGAGGCTCATGGCTTCCCATGATCCGGACGGGAAGGACCCCGGCGGCGTAGAGGATCTCCTCCGGCACATAGGTGCAGAAATAGCCCATCACCTTGCCGCCGGTCCTCTTCTTCCATTCCTTGGCGTACTCGTGTCTGGAGGTGTACCATTCCTTGAACCTGGCTTGCATGTCAATCTCCTGCCGTGAGTTTGGTCTCGAGGGGGATCATGTCGAGGACTATACCACACCCCCCACCGGCCCTGTCAAGCCGAGGGCTTCAGCTCGAGGTTGACCATCCGTCCCGGGGAGAACCCCGCGGACTCGAAGAACCGGAGCAGCCCCCACTCGTTCCAGTTCACGAAGGTGAAGACCGTCCGCACCCCGGCCTTGCGGACATGGGACCTAAACTCCTCCATGAGAGCCCGGGCCTTGCGGACATGGGACCTAAACTCCTCCATGAGAGCCCGGCCCACGCCGCTTCCCTGCCGGTCCGGATCGACCCCGATGGTGTCGATGGTGGCGGTGTCGGCGGGTATGCCGAACTCGCCCAGCAGCACCTCGCCCATGACGAAGCCCACCGGCTTGCCCTCCACCATCGCCACGAGAGAGATCGTCATGGGGCGCGTCCCTTCGAAGGCCGACGAGAACTTCTTCTCGTAATACTCCCTGCGGTTGAGGCCCGACACCTCCTCGTCGATCTCCACGATGCGGTCGATGTCCTCGGGCCTCAGGGCCCGGATCAGGATGTCCTGCGCGGCGATTGTCGCCATATTCCCTCCTATTCTATCCCTGTCTGCCCCGCAGAAGCCCCTCGACCAGCGCGAGGAGCATGCGGTTGGTCTCGCAGGCTACGCCGTGCCGGTCGGCGTACCGCTGGATACTGCCGTTGAGGAAGTCGATCTCGAGCGGCCGGCCCTCCTCGAAATCCACGAGCATGGACGGCTTGTGGTCGCCCGCGCCCGAGAGGTAGCGCATGGCTTGGTCCATGAAGTCGTCCTCGAAGACATGCCCCTCGGCCCGGGCGACCGCCGTGAAGTCGCGGATCAGGCGCTTCACCAGCTCCCGGAGGCCCGGAAGCTCCATGAGTCGCTTCATGGTGAGGCCCGTCAGGACCGAGACCGGCATGATGCAGGAGTTGAGGATCGCCTTGTGCCAGACGGCCTTCTTGACGGACTCGGAGGAGACCGTCTTGAGCCCGGCCTCCGTGAGGAGTCCGGCGACCTCCCCGGCCGCGGCCGCCCCTTCGGGCGCCAGGGAGCCGATGAAGTTCGGGGGGTGGAAGAACGTGACCTTGACCGCTCCGGGCCTGAGCACCACGCCGGCGAAGTTCACCACCACCCGCAGGACGCGCCCGCGGGGGAAGTGGGCCGCCAGTTCCTCCTCGGTGTCGATGCCGTTCTGGACGCTCACCACCAGGCTGCGGCTTTCCTCGAAGTTCGAAAGCTCCGGCGCGAGCCTCGCGAGGGCCGTGGTCTTGACGCACACGAAGACGTAGTCCGGGTCGACCCCGGCCGCCTCCCGAAGGCTGGGAAAGGTCCCGGCCACGCGGGCGCGGCGCTCCAGGGTCCCGCTGATCTCCAGCCCGTCCTTGCCCACGGCGTCGACGATGCTTCCGGCCGCGTCCGCGACGAAGACTTCCCCTTCGAGCGACGCGAGATGGGCTGCCAGGATGCTGCCGACCGCGCCGCAGCCGACGACGATGCTTTTCTTGCGCATATGTTATCTCCTGATCCTCGCGTCGGCGACGAGGGCGGCATCGCCGAAAGCGAGGATCGGGTTCAGGTCGAGCTCCCGGATCCGGGGGAGAGCGACGACCATCTGCGAGATCCGCCGGATGATCGCGGCGAGGGCCTCGATGCAGACGCTCGTCCTCCCCCGGGCGCCCGCGAGCACGGGGAAGCCCTTGATGGAGCGGATCATGTCCAGGGCCTCGGAGTCCCCCACCGGGGCGAGCTTGAACCTGACGTCCTTGAGGACCTCCACGAAGACGCCGCCCAGCCCGAACATCACGGCGTGACCGAGCATGGGCACGCTGCTCGCCCCCACGATGACTTCGGTCCCGCCGGCCATGAACCTCTGGACCAGGAAGGAGGGCCGGTCCCCGCCAAAAACCTTCACCATGCGGCGCAACTCCCGGCGGAGGGCCTCTTCGTCCGCCAGGTCGAGGGCCAGGGCCCCGGCCTCGGATTTGTGGACGAGCCCGGGAGCGTCGGCCTTGATCGCGACCGGATAGCCGAGCGCCCCTGCGGCCGCAGCCGCCTCTTCCGGCGAGGCGACCCACGCGTGCGGGACCGCCGGGATGCGGCCTGCGTCCAACAGGCGGTAGGCGTCCTTCTGGCTGAGGAAGCCGTGCTCGTCCACCGGGGCATCCTCGAGTATTCCTCTCGCCGCGGCGAGGTCCATGTCCGTGAAGCCCGCGGGCTCGCAGGCCCCTGCGGCGTTATCGCCGCAGGCCTTGCGGGAGCGCAGCCTCGCGTACTCGGCCATCGCGGCGAGCGCCCGGGCCGCGGTTTCGGCCAGGGCGTAGTGCGGCACCCCGGCCTCCTTGAGGACGCGGACGGGCTCCACCCATCGGCGGCGGTCCGTCATGAGGTTGACCACGACGGGCTTCAAGCCCTTCTGCGCCGCGGCGGCGATCTCGCGGGCCACGACCTCGTTGTCGACGAAGAAAGGCGTCACCACGTTCATGAACACGCTGTCGCAGGCGTCCTCGGCCAGGAGGGCGTCGAGCGCCGCCCGGAAATCGCCCGCCCCGGCCGTGGCCAGCACGTCGACGGGATTGCCCACCGAGGCGGCGGGGTGGAGCTTTCCTCCAAGGGCGGCCTGCCGGCTCTCCGAGAGGGGCGCAAGCTCCAGGCCCGCCTCCACGAGCTCGTCCACGGCGATGATGGCCGGGCCTCCCGTGTTGGTGATGATGCCTACGCGGGGGCCCTTGGGCGCGGGCTGGGTGGAGAGGGCGTAGGCGGCCTGCACCAGCTCCTCCTGGGTCCGCAGGCGCACCACGCCGGCCTTGTCGAAGACGAGGTCCACGGACGCGTCCGTTTTCAAGAGCCCGCCGGTATGGGAGGCTGCGGCCTTGGCGCCCTCGGCCGTTCGTCCCGCCTTCATGCCGAGGATGGGCTTGCGGGCCGCGACCTCGGCCGCCGCTTCGAGGAAGGCCGCGGGGTCGGGAAGGCTCTCCACGTAGACCACGATCACCTTGACGGCGTCGAGCGTGCCCCAGTAGCGGATGATCTCCGGGATCGAGACGTCGCAGGCGTTCCCGTTGGAGGCGTACATGTGCACGCCGATGCCCAGCTCGCTGAAGCGCTGGTTGATGACCTCGCCCACGCCGCCGGACTGCGCCGCGATAGCGACGTTGCCCGGCTCGGGATAGGTGAAGGTGAAGTTACAGTAGGTCCGCACGCCAGGGTCCGAGCAGATGACGCCCTGGCAGTTGGGCCCCATGATCCGGACGCCGTGCTTGCGGGCGTTCTCCAGCGTCCGGGCCTCCAGCTCGGCGCCCTCGGGGCCGGTCTCCCTGAATCCGGCGGAGTTGATGATGACGAAGCGCACGCCCTTCTGGCCGCACTCCTCCATCGCGGCGGGGGCTGACTTCGCGGGGATGGCCATGTGTGCCACGTCGACGGGCCCGGGGATGTCGAGGATCGACGCGTGGGTCTTGAGGCCGAGGGTGACGGGGTCCTTGGGATGCACGGGGAAGACCAACCCCTTGTAGCCGTAGTCCAGGAGGTTCTGGACGATGCGGTTGCCGATGGACAGCCGGTTGTTGGAGGCCCCGATCACGGCCACAGCCCTCGGCTTGAAGAGGGCGCTCAGCATCGCGGTCCCCGGGCGAAGAGCGCGGCGCCGAGGGCTCCCGCGCACTGCGGGTCCGGAGGCAGAAGGACCGTGCAGCCCGGCCGCTCGGCGAACATCTCCACGATCGTGGGGCTGTGGGCGACAACGCCGCCGGTGAGCGCCACGGGCCCCTCCAGGGGGTCCATCTCCACGATGCGCTTGACCACGGAGCGAAGCGCGCCCTTGACGATGTCGCTCGCCTTGGCGCCGGCGCGCATCTTCGCCAGGATCTCCGTCTGGGTGAACACCGTGCAGAAGGAGCCCAGGGTCTCCTCGGCCGAGGACTGCCGCGCGAGGGCCTCCAGCTCGTCCAAGGGGACCCCCAGGCGGCCGGCGATCTCCTCGAGGAAGGCGCCGGTGCCCGCCGCGCATTTGCGGTTCAGCTGGAAGGACTCGAAGCCTCCGTCGGAGTCCACGTGGATGATCTTGTTGTCCTGGCCGCCGATGTCCACCACGGTGAGCGCCTGGGGGAAATAGCGGCGGCAGCCGCGGGCGTGGCAGGCCAGCTCGGTCTTGCGCTCGGCCGCGAAGGGCACGTTCCTGCGGCCGTAGCCCGTCGAGACCGTCCGCGTCACCGCGTCCCGTGGGAGCTTGGCCGCCTTCAGGGCGCCGTCGAAGGCCGCGCGGGCCGCGGCTTCGAAATCCATGCCGGAGCGCTCCACCGCCCGGCCGAGGACCTCTCCTGCCTCGTCGATGATCGCCGCCTTCGTGGCGGTCGCGCCGGCGTCGATCCCGCCAAATAGGCTGCCGGCCATCCGTGTCTACTCGCCTCCCCCGCGGGGAGGTGAGTAATCCGTCGAGGGGGATGATTTTCTGTCCTGCAGCTGCTCGATGAATGCCTCCAGCTGGGTCCTTGACTGCTCCTCCGAGTAGCAGCGCAGGTCGTTGAGGTCGCCGTGGATCACGACGAACGGAACGCCCGTGCGCTTCCTCAGGCGCTGGGGAAGGCCGTAGCGCGAGTTGGTGTTGTTCGGGCACGTCTTGGAGTCGTGGAAGACGATGCCGTCGCAATGATAGAGCTCGAGCATGCGGCCGATGTGGTCCTCCTTGTAGCCGCTGTCGCGCACGATGAAGAGCTCCGTGTAGGCCCGGGCCATGGACTCCCAGGGCTTGTCGGGGTCGAGCTGGGAGAAGATCCAGGAGTTACAGTAGGTGGAGGCCACGACGGCCGCGCGGAGCTCCAGGAAAAGGGCGGAGAGGTCGCGGAGCTTGCCCCAGACCGGCATGCCGTCCCAGTAGAGCCGGAAGCGCTCCCCGTCGACTGCCGGGACCCCGTCCCGGACGCGCCGGCGCAGTTCCGAGAGCAGGGTCTCGTAGTAATCGACGGCGGCCTGCGTCCCGCGCAGCACGACCGCCGGGGCCATGTGGATCGTGCCGTCGAAGAAGGTCAAGGGCGCTGGGGCGTGGGCCGCGGTCTCCAGGACCTCCCTCCAGAGCTCGGAGCACCGTCGGGAGAGCCGGAGCGTCTCCCGCAGGCGCTCCGGGTCGAGCTTGGCGCCGGCCGCGGCCTCCAGGGCCGGGACCATGGCCTGGAGCTGCCCCGCGATGCCGGCGACATGGGCGTCGGTCACCGGACCCACGTTGCGGTAGGTCTCGACGCCGACTACGGGCGCGCCCCATTGCCTGCCGTAGAAGGCCAGCCAGTCCTTGACATCGCCGCACTGGTTGGTGTTGTAGACGAGCACGTCGGCCCTGGGGACTCCCTCGATGCCCTTGTAGGCCTTCTGGAGCGGCGTCTGCTTCCTGATGAAGGAGCCGATGTCGCTGGTCATGTAGGAGCAGACTTCGGGCGAGTAGCCGACGGCGTTCGCCGCGGGGATGAGGTCCGTGGACATGCGGGAGGCGCCGAGCATGGCCCCGTGGTTCTCCGGGAAGTACACCTCGAAGCCCATGGCGCGCAGGAGCTCCACCGGCCCCACGCTCGTGCACCACGCCACCTTGGCCGTCCTTTCCTTGGCGGCGCGGTCGAGGGCGTAGAAATGGTCGGCCAGGAGCTTCTTCAGGACGCCGGCGGCTGCGATGGGCTTGAAGGCGGGCTTCGCGTCGTTGATCACTCCTCCCTCACGTCCTTGATATTGCTTGCCCGGATTCGAAATTATATATTGTTTGCGGCGCCCAACGGAATCATCCGCGTCCTGACAGGAGGAGGTCCCATGCAAGCTTCATCCGCTCGTGCGGAAGTCCCGGCCCCCGAGCTTCCCAAGACGATCCAGACGTGGCGGATGACGCGGCCGCGGTCCAAGGACCCGGCCACGGGCCAGGTGACCGAGGGCGAGCTCGTCCGCGCCGAACTGCCCATGCCCGAGCTGAAATCCGGCGAGGCGGTCGTCAAGATCGCTGGCTGCGGGGTCTGCCACACGGACCTCGGGTTCTTCTTCGACGGCGTCCCCACGGTGCACCAGCCTCCCTTGACCCTCGGCCACGAGATCAGCGGCGTGGTGGTGGGGGGGGCGGATGCGTGGATCGGCCGGGAGGTCATCGTCCCGGCGGTCCTCCCCTGCCGGCAGTGCTGGATCTGCAAGACCGGCCGGGGCAACCGCTGCCTGGCGCAGAAGATGCCCGGCAACAGCCTGGGGAGCCTCGGCGGTTTCTCGAGCCACATCGTGGCGCCAGTTGTGGACCTCTGCCCCGTGCCGGACCGCGGGGGGATCGGGCTCGCCCAGCTCGCCGTGGTGGCCGACGCGGTCACGACCCCGTACCAGGCGGCCATGCGGGCCGGCCTGAAGCCCGGCGACAACGTGGTCGTGGTCGGACGCCGTCATCAACGCCAAGGGCAAATCCGCCGAGGACGTGCAGAAGGAGTACAAGGGCATCCTCAAGGGCCGCGGCCTGCCCAACTACGGGTGGAAAATCTTCGAGGTGAGCGGCGCCAAGGCCGGGCAGGAGATCGGCCTGGCGCTCCTGGGGTTCGTGGGCCGGCTCGTCATCGTGGGCTTCAACATGGCCAAGATCGAGTACAGCGTCTCGCGCCTGATGGCCTTCGACGCCGAGATCATCGGCACGTGGGGCTGCCTGCCCGAGCACTACCCGGCGGTGCTCGGCATGGTGCTGCGGTCCCGCATCCTGGTCGAGCCCTTCGTCGAGCTGCGGCCGATGAGCGCCGTCGCCCGGACCTTTCAGGAGATCCACGATGCCGGGTCTCCTGAGAAGCGGGTCGTTCTGACCCCTGATTTCTAGGAGGCGACATGAGCCTGGACTGGATGCCGAAGGACAATGAACTGAAGGACCACGGGACCGGCGGCGAGCAGTTCTGGGGGAGCATGGACAAGCCCCCCTGCGTCGTCTACGAGAAGAAGCCCCTCAAGGACCCGGGCGGCAAGGCCGTCGACGGTCTCGCCGTGGCCTGGGTCTGGCTGAACAACCCGAAGCAGTACAACTCCTACACCACGGGCATGGTCAAGGGCGTGACCGCCGCGTTCCGCAACGCCGGCCTCGACCGGAGCGTGGTGGCCGTGGTCTTCACGGCCGTCGGGGACAAGGCCTTCTGCACGGGAGGGAACACCAAGGAGTACTCCGAGTACTACTCCAGCCGCCCCAACGAGTACGGGGAGTACATGGACCTCTTCAACGGCATGGTGGACGCCATCCTGAACTGCAAGAAGCCGACCGTCTGCCGGGTCAACGGCATGCGCATCGCCGGCGGCCAGGAGATCGGCCTGGCCTGCGACCTCACCATCTCCTCGGACCTGGCGATCTTCGGGCAGGCCGGGCCCAAGCACGGGTCCGCGCCGGATGGCGGGTCCACCGACTTCCTCCCGTGGTTCCTCTCCATCGAGGACGCGTTGTGGAACTGCGTCTCCTGCGAGATGTGGTCCGCTTACAAGATGAAGCTCAAGGGGTTGATCACCAAGGTCGCGCCGGTCCTCAAGAAGGACGGCGCCTTCATCCGCAACCCGGCCGTCGTCACCGACACCTACGTGGCCGACGGCGAGATCGTCTACGGCGAACTCAAGCGCGGCGACGAGGGCGCCAAGGCCCGGGAGCTCCTCGCCTCCCTCACGACGGACTTCGAGCTGCTGGACAAGGAGGTCAACGCCGTGGTCTGGCGCTTCGCCAACCTGTTCCCCAGCTGCCTCATGAAGTCCATCGACGGCATCCGCGCCAAGAAGAAGTTCTTCTGGGACCAGATGAAGCTCCCCAACCGCCATTGGCTCGCGGCCAACATGTCCGGCGAGGCCCTGCTCGGCTTCGGGGCCTTCAACACGAAGAAGCTCACCGGGACCGACGTGATCGACTTCGTCAAGTTCCGCCAGCTCGTGGCCGCGGGCAAGCCCCTCGACGACGCGTTCTTCGGCCAGGTCCTGGGCAAGCCCAAGGAGAAGGCGGCGGCCTGATATAGTACAATGGCGGTGACCCCTTGCGGGGATCGAGGAGGAGAGAACAAGCGATGACGGCCTATTACTGTACGGTGGATCCGAAGAACTGCAAGTCCCAGACATTCAAGACGACGCCGCCGACGACGCCGACCTGCTGCGGCAAGCCGATGACGACGACCAAGCCCAACACCACGACAACGGAGAAGGCCAAGACGTCCTGCTGCGGCAAGTAGTCCGAAGCAGGTTGGTTCGTAAGGAGGGCCGGGCGCGCGTCCGGCCCTCTTTCATGCGCAGTTCGCCACTTCGGGTCAGGAGTGCTTCCAGGCCGGCTTGCGCTTCTCCAGGAAGGCCTTGCAGCCCTCCGTTCCATCGTGCGTGGCCAGCAGTTCCTTCAGGTAGGCGTCCTCTGCCGCGGCGAGCTTGTCGTTGAAGTCCACGGGGTGCAGCCGGCGCATGGTCTTTTTGGCGAGCGCCAAAGACGACCGGCTCATCGCCTTGAACCGGCCGACGTACTCCTGGGTCTTGGCCTCGAACTCTTCAGCGGCGAAGACCTGGTTGGCCAGCCCCAGGCGCTTGGCGTCCTCGGCCCCGACGGACTCGCCTGAGAGCACGATCTCGCGCGCCGCCCGCGCGTGGCACAGGACGGGGAGCAGCACCATGGCCACAGGGGGAATGACGCCCAGCTTGATCTCGGGCTGGCCGAAGGCGGCTACGGCGGAGGCGAGCACCAGGTCCGCGGCGAGCGCCAGCTCGCAGCCGCCGCCCAGGGCGGAGCCGTGGACGCAGGCGATGGAGATCCCCTTGAAGGAATAGAGGTCCTTGATCGCCCCGTGGAAGGAGGCGAGCATGGGCTGGACCTTGTCCGGAAGATGCTCGCCCACGTCCGCGCCGGCGGAGAAGGCCTTGCCCTTGGCCCGGAGCACGAGCAGCCCGCAGCCGGAGGCCTGGGCCTCCTTCACGGCGAGGCTGATCTCGCCCAGCATCGCCATGTTGAGGATATTGAGTTGAGGGCGGTTGAGCGTCAGGGTGAAAAGCCCTTCTTCCCGGGAAGTCTCGATGGTCTTGTAGGTCGCGGTTTCCGTCATAGATATTGTCCTCCGTCCACCTGGATGACCTGCCCCGTCACGTGGCCGGCCTCGGCGCCGCACAGGAACGCCACCAGCTGCGCGACGTCCGAAGGCCTGCCCAGCCGGCCGAGCAGGGTTTCCGCCCTGGCCTTGGAGAGCACCTCTTCCGGGAGCTTGACCGTCATCTCGGTCTCGATCATGCCCGGGGCCACGCAATTCACGTTGACCCCGAACGCCCCCAGCTCCCGGGCCGCGGCCTTGGTGAGCCCGATGACCCCCGCCTTGGCGGCGCAATAGTTGGCCTGCCCGAACTTCCCCCTGAGCCCGTTGATGGAGGAGATGTTGACGATCTTGCCGCTCTTCTGGCTCCTGAAATGGGGCGCCGCCGCGCGGATGTGGTTGAAGTAGCCCTTGAGGTTGACCGCGAGGACCGTGTCCCACTGTTCTTCGGTCATCTTCCAGAGGACCGCGTCGGCCGTGATGCCCGCGTTGTTGACGAGGATGTCGATCCCGCCCAGCATCCGGACCGCCTCCTCGACGTACTCCTCCACCGCTTTCCACTGCGCGGCGTCCACGAGGAAGGCCCGGGATCTCCTGCCGAGGCCGCGGATGGCCAGGGCCGCGGCCTCGCCCTCGGAGGGCTCCCCCACGAACCCCAGCGCCACGTCCGCGCCGCGGGCCGCGAGCTCCAGGGCCACTGCCTTGCCGATCCCCCGGCTTGCTCCGGTCACCAGGGCTTTCCTTCCCCGGAGGGGGAACGCCGCGACCTCAGGGTCTCTGGTCATGGTGATTGGGCTGGAGCCGGATGATGCCTCGCTCGAGCCCGCCGGACGCCCGGCGCCGGAACATCGCGTCCACGTGGGCGGAGAAGTTGGCCACCACCCTGGACCTGACGACCTTCATGGTGGGGGTGAGCTCGCCTTGGGCGAGGCTGAGCTCCCGCGGTGCCAGGACGAAGGCCCGGGGACGGGCGTACTTCTCCGGCACGGACTGGGCGGCCGCGTCCAGGGCCTTGCGCAGCAGGCGCCGCACACGGGCGTCCTTGAGCAGCCGGCCGTTCGAGGCCGATGCCCCGCGCTTGACGCCGGCATGGCGCTCCAGGGCCTGGAAATCCGGGAAGATGAGGGCGCCGACGAAGTCCCTGCCCACGGCCACGGCGTGCCGGATGAGGGGGCTTGCCACCAGGGCGTTCTCGACCGTATTGGAGATGACCATCTGCCCCGTGGTCAGCTTGAACATGCCGTCCCGGCGGCACTTGAGCACGAGGCCGTGCCCGGAGAACTCCCCGAAGTCGCCGGTGTGGAGCCACCCTGCCGCGGTGATGACCCGGGCGGTCAGGGCGGGGTCCTTGTGATAGCCCAGCATCACGTGGGGTCCCCGGACCAGTATCTCGCCGTCCTCGGCGAGCTTGAGCTCGACGCCCGGGATCGGCCAGCCCACGGCGCCTTGGCGCCTCTTGACCCGGACGCGCGTCGCCGTCAGGCATGGCGAAGTCTCGGTCAGGCCCCAGCCCTCCACGACGGGGATCCGCTTGGCCTCGAAGTAGTCGGAGAGGTGCCGCGGAAGCGGCGCGGCCGCGGTGAACACGAATTGGAGCTCGGGATGGAAGATGGCGCGCTCGGCCTTGGCGGACCGCCGCGCTTCGTCGACCAGGGCCTGGTAAATGCTTGGGACGCTGAAATAGACGGTGGGCCGGACCCTTTTAAAGTTCTCGATGAGCAGCGGGACGTCCCTGCCGTAGCTCTCGTCCAGGGTCAGGCAGGCCCCGGTGTAGAGGGCGCAGAACAGCTCGAAAATCCCGCCGAAGCTGTGATGCCAGGGCAGATACGACAGGAACCGGCCGCCGGGCTTGAGCTTCCATAGGAGGTGCATGGCCTTGCGCTGGGCCAGGATGTTCCGGTGGCTGAGCAGCACCCCCTTGGGCCTCCCAGTCGTCCCGGAGGTGTACATGAGCAGGCACGCGTCGTTCGGGCCTACGGCCTTGAGGCGACGCTCGAAGGCGCCTTTGCCTTGGCGCCGGGCCCGCGCCCCGGCGCTCATGAGCGTTTCGAAGGACGCGACCCGGCCGTCCCGGCTGGCGCAGGGGTCCGCGACGAAGATCCGTTTGAGCCTCCGGGAGGCCTTCGTGCTCAGGACCGCGTCCAGGTGGGGCCCGTCCGAGGCCAGGAGCATCCTGGCCCCGGAGTGCTCCAGGATGTAGTCCAGCTGCGGGGCCGGATACCCGGCGAAGACCGGGGCTGCCACGGCGCCGATGCTCATGGCCGCGAGCTCGATCAGCAGCATCTCTTCGCGGTTGCGCGTGTAGGTGGCGACGACGTCGCCCTTCGCCGCGCCCCACCCCGCGAGCGCCGTTCCCACCCGGGCCACGGCCTCGTAGAAGTCCGGCCACATCAGGGTCTGGTAGACCCCGCCCCGCCTTTCCCGGTAGGCGGGGAGGCCGCGGAACATCCCCCGCCGCTCCGAGAGCATCGCTCCGACCGTGGGCGTCAAGGGGCCGAGCGTCCCGGGGCAGCGCAGCGTATTGGCCATGGTCTTATCTCAGATGTTATATAATAAAGAATCGGACAATCCACATTCCGCTCTTTGCCGGAGAAACGACCATGACCGTAGTCCAGTCCGCCTCCAAGACCATCCTGCCGACAGTCGAGGATTTCTATCTTTGCGACGACGAGTTCCTTGACGACGAGGAGCGGCTGGTCCGGGACTCGGCAAGGCAATTCTGCCGCAAAGAGCTTCTGCCCCACATCCGCGCCTGGGACGCGGGCGACATCAAGCCCTACGCCAGGAAAGAGGACCTGACCCGGGACGTCGCCGTGAAGCTGGCCCGTGCTCTCAATGTTTTCGGCGCCACCCTTCCCGAGATGGGGAAGTACCTCGACGCCTCCGAGTTCGTCCCCATGACTCCCGCCGGATACGGCCTCGTCATGAGGGAGATCGAGGCCGTGGATACCAGCCTGCGCAGCCTGGCCTCGGTCCAGAGCTCCCTGGGTCTCTTCGCGGTCTACACCTTCGGCTCGGAGGAGGTTAAGCGCAAGTGGCTGCCTCTCCTGTACCGGGGCGAGAAGCTGGTTTGCTTCGGGCTGACCGAGCCCCAGGGCGGTTCGGACCCGGCCAGCATGAAGACCACGGCCGAGAAGACCGCCCGGGGCTGGGTGCTCGACGGGACCAAGGTCTGGATCACCAACGGCTTCGCGGACCTCGCCGTGGTCTGGGCCAGGACTGGTGACGGCATCCGCGGCTTCCTCGTGGAGAATGGCGCTCCGGGCTTCACCGTCCGGCACGAGGAGAAGTGGGCCCTTCGCGCCGGCACGGCGTCGAGCCTCACGTTCAACCGGTGCGAGGTCCCGGACGCCAATCTGCTGCCGGGCTCGGTCCAGGAGCCGCCCAACGACCTCAAATGCCCGCTGCGCTGCCTCTCGGAGGCGCGCTTCAGCATCATCTGGGGCGCGGTGGGCGCGGCCAGGGCCTGCGTGGAGGAGGTGCTGGAGTTCGTCAAGAACCGGAACCTCTTCGGCCGTCCTCTCGCCTCGAAGCAGGCCATGGTGGCCAAGCTGGTGTGGTGTCTCAACGAGGTTGAGAACATGAGCCTGGTCGCGCATCGCATCGCCTCGCTCAAGGCCAAGGGCAGGCTCCATTACGCCCATATCTCGCTGGCCAAGTACAACAACGCTGACAAGTCCGTCAAGGTCGCCCAGGAGTCTGTGGACATGCTGCCCGCCGACGTGTTCACTTTCGAGGCCTACCACTCCGGCAGGCACCTTCGGAACCTTCAGATCATCAAGAAGTACGAGGGAACTCACGAGATCCACACCCTCATGGTGGGGCGGGCCCTGACGGGACTTTCCGCCTTCTAGGCGCCAGGCTTGAACCGCGGTTCCTGACCTTTGCCCAAGCCTGGCACCTACTTCACGGCCTTCATGCCCGCCTCGAAGGCATCTTCGTTGAGCGGGATGAGGGCGGCCTTGTGCTTGAGCTCCATGCGCACCGCGGTCAGGAACGAGTCCTTGGGCAGGATCTCGGTCGCGGCCTGGAGAGCGCCCAGGGCCACGATGTTCTTGACCACGAGCGAGCCTTGGTCCTTGGCGATCTGCGCGAAGGGGACCCCGTAGACCTTCTTGCCCTCGAAGGTGGGCCGGCCCGCGACCACGGACCAGGACATGGGGGGCGGGGGAGGCGGGGGAGAGCACCTCGCCGTCCGCGATGTGGACGTCCGCGTAGGAGGTGCCGCCCCTCGATTCGGGCCCGTAGCTCGGGATGTGGGTCGCGTCGTAGCCCTCGTTGATGCCGGCGCGCGTGATGAGGAGCGCGGCGGTCTGGGCCCCGTCTCCGCCCGCGCCCGCCAGCTTCAAGGCCACGTCCTTGGGCGCGATGTGGTCCGGGAACTTCCGGCAGAAGGTCGGGGGCTTGGCCGTGAGCCCCTCGGTCACGATCCCGACCGCCTTGTCCTTGTCGAAGCTCGGGGTGAAGGTCTTGAAGGTCTCGGCCGGCTGGATGTCCTTCTTGACGCCCAGCGGGAACACTGGCAGCATCTTCTCCTGGACCCACTTCTGGGTGTCGAGCGGGGAGAGCTTGAGGTGGGTCGGACACTCGGCGAGGACCTCGACGAGCGTGAAGCCCTTGCCCTCGACCTGGAGCTGGAGGGCCTTCTTGATGGCCGCCTTGGCGCGCATGCGCTCCTTGGCGTTGAACAGGGCCACGCGCTCCACGTAGACCGCGCCGTCGAGCTGGGCCATGAGCTCGGCCACCTTCAGGGGCTGGCCCGTGAGCGCCGCGCGGCCGTGCGGGCTGGTGCTGGTCTTCATGCCCATGAGCGTGGTGGGAGCCATCTGCCCGCCCGTCATGCCGTAGATGGCGTTGTTGATGAAGACGACCGTGATCGGGATGCCGGCCTGAGCCGTGGAAACGATCTCGGCCAAGCCGATGGAGGCCAGGTCCCCGTCGCCCTGGTAGCTGACCACGATGGTCTCGGGGTTGGCGAGCTTGTGCCCCAGGCCCACGGCTGGGGCCCGGCCGTGCGCGGCCTGCGTGTTGCCGACGTCCAAGTAGTAGTACAGGAACACGCTGCAGCCCACTGGCGAGACCGCGACCGTGCGGTCCTGGATGCCGAGGTCCTCGATGGCTTCCGCGAGGTATTTGTGCGCGAGGCCGTGGCCGCAGCCCGGGCAGTAGTGCGTGCTGTGGCCCTTGATCCCGGCGCCGCCGGCGTGGCGGTCGAACTTGCCGTAGAAGGATCCCAGTGTCATGGCCGCACCTCCCTCAGGGAGAGCACTTTGTCGACGATCTCCGACTGCTGGGGCAGCACCCCGCCCATGTGCCGGACGTGGTGGATGGGGGGATAGTCCCGGATGTCGGCCAGGCTTAAGGCCAGCCTCATCTCGTCCTCGAGCTGTCCCGCGGAGGCCTCCACCACCACGATGTGCCTGGCCTTCTTGAGGAGGGGCTTGAGGTAGTCGACCGGGAAGGGCCACAGCGTGATGGGCCGGAACAGGCCTGCCTTGACCCACTGCGAGCGCAGGGTCGCGACCGCGCCCTTGGCCATGCGGGAGGGCGTGTTGGAGGCGACGATGATCACCTCGGCGTCCTCGCACTGGTAGAGGTCGGCCATCTGCTCGCTCTTGCGGATGGACTCGTACTTCTGGTTGAGGCGCCTGTTGTGCTTCTCGAGATCGAGCTCGCTCAGGTAGAAGGAGCAGATGAGGTTGCCGCGGTGGTTGCGGTCGCCGTACACCGCCCAGTCCGGGATGCCGGGCTTGCGCATGTTCTTGGGCATGCGGACCATGCCGGTCATCTGCCCGAGGTAGCCGTCCGCCGCGATGAGCACCGGGTTGCGGTACTTGAAGGCGAGCTCGAAGGCCTTCATGGTGAGGTCGAGCATCTCCTGCGGGGTGGAGGGGGCGAGCACGATGCAGTAGGTGTTGCCGTGGCCGAGGCCGCGGCACATGACCTTGATGTCGGCCTGCTCGGGGGCGATGTTCCCCAGGCCCGGGCCGCCGCGCATCACGTTGACGAACACGCCGGGGACCTCGGAGCCGACCATGTAGGAGATCCCCTCGAGCATGAGGCTGAAGCCCGGGCTGGAGGTGTAGGTGATGCAGGGGAGCCCCGCCCCGCCCGTGCCGTACATGAAGTTCACGGTGGCGACTTCGCTCACCGCCTGGAAGAAGACGCCGTCGAGGAGTGGCTGGTACTTGGCCATGAGCTCGGCGCCCTCGGTCGAGGGGGTGATGGGGTAGCCGTAGACGTGCCGGCAGCCGGCGAGGATGGCGCCGATGGCCGAGGCGTAGGTGCCCTTGGTCACCAGGGGCTCGCACTCGGGCAGGGGGATGAGCTGGTCCGCCACGGGCTCGGGCTTGGGCGCCGCGGAAGGCCGCGGGCCGAAGAGCTTCGACGGGTCCTCGATGACGAAATCGCTCTGCACGCCTTCGGCGCCCTCGGAGACGCTCAGCCTCATGCCGTAGGGCTCGGGGCAGGCCGCGACGCAGAGGCCGCAGCCGGTGCAAGCCTCCAGGTTCAGGGCGACCGGGATCAAGCCCGTGTGAGGATTGATCTTGGCGCCCGGGGTGATGCAGCCCTTGACGCAGGCGGCGATGCACCTCCCGCACCCCTTGCAGTAGGCGGGCAGCAGGAACGGCTTGGGCTTCTCCTTCACTTTCGTCGTCTTCTGGCTCATGGAGCGGACTCCTAGAGACTCGCCGCGACCAGAGAGGCGATATCCACCGCCTTGGGCCCCTTGCCCTGAGTGAGGTCGTTGATGCCGTCGGAGAGCATGGTGAGGCAGAAGGGGCAGGCCGCGGCCACGCAGGCGTCCTGCGCGCCCGCTCCTTCGGCGCAGGCCGCCAGGGCCTCCTTGCACCGGTTGTGGTTGACGCGCTCGCCGTGCTCCTCGGCCCACATCAGGCCCCCCCCGGCGCCGCAGCAGAACGAGCGGTCGCGCGAGCGCGGCATCTCGGCCAAGGTGAGGCCCGGCACCGCGGCCAGGACCGTCCGAGGCTGGGCGTAGAGGTCGTTGTGCCGGCCCAGATAGCATGAGTCGTGGTAGACCGCGCGCCGGGCAGCGTCCTTCACCGGCTTGAGCCTGCCTTCGGCCAGGAGCCTTGAGATGAGCTGGGAGTGGTGCGCGACCTCCTCGAGATCGATGCCGAACTGGGGGTACTCGTTCTTGAGGGTGTTGAACCCGTGCGGGCAGGCGGTGAAGACCTTGCGGATGCCGTACTTCTTGAAGACCTCGACGTTCGCCTCGGCCATGGCCTTGAAGAGGTATTCGTTGCCGAGCCTCCGGGCCGAGTCGCCGCAGCAGCCTTCCTCGGTCCCCAGCACCGCGAAGCTCACGCCCGCGGCCTTGAGGACGGCGGCGAGGTCGCGGGCCACCCGCTGGTTGCGGTCGTCGAAGGCTCCGGCGCAGCCCACGAACCAGCACCACTCGGCCTTGGCGCCTTTGCCGAACACGGGGAGGTCGAGGGTCTTGGCCCAGTCCATCCGGGTGGACGAGCTCAGCCCCCAGGGGTTGGAGTGCTTCTCCATGTTCTCGAGCGCGATCTGCGGCTGGCGGGCGATGGAGCCTTGCGTCAGCACGAGGTGGCGCCGGTACTCGACGATCTTCTCGATGTGCTCGTTGCCGACCGGGCACTCGGTCTCGCAGGCGCGGCAGGTGGTGCAGGCCCAGACCTCGTCCGTCTTCGTCCACTCGTCCGACACGATGGGCTCGCGCTCGGCGCCGGGGACCTTGAGGCCTTCCTGGACGAGCAGGCGCTTGATGTCCAGGTGGAGCTTCTTCGGCGAGAGGGGCTTGCCGGTCTGGTTGGCGGGGCAGCGCTCCTCGCACCGGCCGCATTCGGTGCAGGTGAGCCCGTCCATGAGCATCTTCCAAGAGAGCTCGGGCAGAACGTGCGCGCCCCAGAATTCGCGCTCCTCGATGCCCGGGATGGGCTGGAGCGCGCCTTTGGGGGCGAGGCTCCTCAGGAAGACGTTGAAGGGCGCGAACATGATGTGCAGGTGCTTCGAGAAGGGGAGGAAGTTGAGGAAGCCCAGCAGGATGGCGGCGTGGAGCCACCAGCTGGCCGCGTAGGCCAGGTCCAGGCACCGCGGCCCGGCCTTCATGGCCAGCCAGACCGACGCCATGGGCGCGCCCAGGAAGGCCCCTGGGGCGGCGGCGCCGTGGCGCGCGATCCTGGCTCCGTCGAGCATCACGTCGGTCACGATGACGCCCGCGATGAGGCCCAGGATGAGGAGCGCCTCGCAGGTGAGCTCCAGGCGCTTGGGCCTGGTGACCAGCCTGCGGAAGAAGGCCATGGCCAGGGCGACCAGGACGATGGCGTAGAAGAGGTTCATGGACAAGTGGTACCAGAGGCGCCCGTCCGTGAACGGCAGGGCCGAGCCGCTTAAGCCCTCCCAGAAGAAATTGATCACCGAGAGGAAGAGCACGGTGAAGCCCCAGAAGATGCCCAGGTGCATGGGGCCGGAAAAGGGGTCGCGCAGGAGGCGCGAGTGGCCGAAGACCTCGAGGGCCACGGCTGCCGCCCTCTCGGGGACGCGGTCCCACCGAGGCTCCCACTCGGGCTTGCCCTGCCGGATGAGCAGGACCTTCTTCCAGGCGTTGTACGCGAAAAGGCCGACCGCGGCCAGGAAGATGACGACCTCTGCGACGGCGAAGACGATCCCGCTGCCAGGCATGCGCGCACATGCTATCATTATTCCATGTCCGCTGCCACGCCGGCGCCCGAGGCGGTCGGCGCCGCCCTGCTGGCGACGAGCCTCTCGATCGTGGCCGGGATCGTCCTGCTCTGGGTCCTGGTCTGCCGCCTCATCGCGAGGCTGAGCGGCTGGGCGGCGCTCGCCAGGGCCTACCCTGACATGGCGCCTCCCATGTCGGACCGGCGCTGGAGGTTCCGCAGCGGCTTGATGAGGTTCGGGTCGCGCTACGGCAACTGCCTGACCTTACAGGTCGACCACGCGGGCCTGCGGCTGTCGGTCCTGGCGCTGCTCAAGCCCGGCCATCAGCCGATCTGCGTGCCTTGGCACGAGGTCTCGGTGCGGCGCGTCCAGCGGTTCTTCAGCGAGCTCGTCGAGCTGCGCTTCCGGAGCGAGCCGGACATCCCCCTGCTCATCGACGCGGAGCTGGCCGAGGAGCTCGCCGAGGCCGCAGGCGCTTCCTGGCCCCGCGAATCCGGGTCCGATGGCGGCGGCCGGGTCTCCGGCCGCTGACGGCGCAAGGGCTCGGACCTGCAGAGCGACGCCCGGCGGGCCTGGGTCAGTACGCGGCCCAGGCCCTTCCGACCGAATCCGTGTGGGTGCAGTCCACGTAGATGGCGCCCCGCTCCGGGCCCGAGGGAACCGCGACATAGGCCCACTGCCCGGTGTCCACGGCCTCCATCTTGTAGCGCACGGAGACCTCGGCGGTGGGATGATGGGGGAATCGGGCTCCCCAGGTGTCCCAGAGCCATGGGATGGCAGCGAGGCCGTCGCGCGGGTCCTTGGCGAGTTCCCTCGGGTCGTCTGGATAGCGGCCTGCCGCCGATAGGCGCCGCTGTAGGGCGTTCCGGAGCAGCCTCAGGCCGTCCCTGTTCAGGGCCTCGCCGTACAGGCGTCGGACCTCCAGGCCTTTCGGGAGGGCCACCAGCCCGACGAAGGCGCACAGCAGGAACACGGCGCCGCAGCGCAGGAGTACCCATGCCGTGGACAGCGGGACCTCTCCTCGGGCGATGCTCACGGTCCGGCGCCAGGCCCGGACGCACCACCAGAAGATGACCGCCAGGAAGACCAGCTCGAGCCCGGTCCTCGGCGCGTTCGCCAGCGCCGTCTGAGGGAATCTCAGGGTCCATCCCAGCACGAACACGGCCTGAGCGCAGACCGCGGCCGTGACGGGGACGAGCCACAGCAGCCTCACGGCCAGTTCCAGCCTCCGCAGGGCCGGGCCCCCTCCGGGAGAGGAGAACGGCTGCCCTTCGGGGACCTGGCCTCCTTGGGCCAGGGAGGGCTGGGTTTCGTTCATGGTCACCATCATGCATTTTTTCATAGAATCGAGGCCATGGGCTCCCTGCGGGAGACGGTCCGCTCCCTTCCCAAGGCCGAGCTCCACCGGCACATCGAGGGCTGCGTCTCGACGCCCGCCATCATCCGGCTCGGCCGCAAGCACGGGCTCAAGCTCCCGAGCTTCGACCAGGCCGAGCTCGACGCCCTCGTCAAGCTCAAGGCCCCCATGGCCTGCCTCGACGACGTGCTGCGGATGTTCGCCATCGCCCAATCGGTGTTCGTCTCCTTGGAGGCGGTGGAGGAGATCGTCTTCGAGATGCTCGAGCACGCCCGCCTCAAGGAGAACGTCGTGCTGCTCGAGGCGCGCTACAGCCCGGACTTCATGCTCCGCGGCAAGGCGCTCGATTGGGGCGAGACCCTGGGGCTCATCAGCCGCACCTGCGCGGCCTACGAGGCGCGCCACGGGGTGGTCTGCGGCGTCATCCTGATCGCCTCGCGCGGCTACGGGCTGGCCTCGGCCGAGAAGACGGTGGACTTCGCGGTGCGCCACCGTCGCCTCATCGCGGGATTCGATTTCGCCGACTCCGAGGCCGCCTACCCCGCCTCGCTCTACCGGGGCCTGGCAGCGAGGCTGCGCGACGCCGGCATACCGCTCACGGTCCATTCGGGAGAGGAGGGGGACTATCGGATGGTGGAGGAGACTCTGCGCGAGCTCAAACCCCGGCGCATCGGCCACGGCGTGCGCGCGGCGGACGAGCCCTCCGGCAGGCTCCTGGAGATCATCAGGTCGCAGGGCGTCACCATCGAGACCAACCCCTGGAGCAACTACCTCACCCACGCCGTGGACTCCATCGAGGCTCACCCCCTGCCGCGCTTCATCCGCGCCGGGGTGAAGGCCTCCATCGGCGCGGACGACCCCGAGATCCTCGACACCGACCTCAACAAGGAGTATCTCCTCGCGCTCGAGCGCATGGGCCTCGAACTCAAGGACCTCGTCCGCGTCGGGCGCTCGGCCGTGGAGGGCTCCTTCCTGTCCGCGGACAAGAAGGAGGAAGCCCTCCGGAGGATGCCCGAACACTGATGAATCCACCCCTGGGACTCCCTGTTCTGATCGGGCTGTGGCTCGTCTTGTCGCGGGTCCCTGCCTCCGCCGGCGACGGGGGACAAGACGCCCTCTCCCGGAAGGCCGACGAGATCGAACAGGCGCTCAACGGTCTTCCTGAAGACCAGCGCGGCCGCATCTCCGAGGCCTTCGCGCGCTGCGGGAATCCTTTCGTGTCGGCCTCCGGCAGGAGCGTCAACCACGCCATCCAGATCTGCATCGATTCCAACGACGATTGGCTGGTCGTTTTCAATGGGGCGCCGCGGTTGCGCAGGGCCGAGATCTCCTGGATGGGCGCCCAATTCGGCATCGAGCCCGGCGTCATCTCGGCCGCCTTGGAGAAGGCGGCCCCGGACTCCGAGCCGGCCGCGAAGCCTCCTGAGAAGAAGCCCCAGGTCCGGCCCGGCCCCTCGGACCAGCCCGTCGCTCCGGGGGGCCCGGATGTCGTCCCGGGGACTCCGCAGGGCCCTGGGGGGGGGTCGGATGCGGCGCGCCCGGGGTCTGGGTCCACGAAAGAGGCGGCCTTGGGACCGGACGAGGCCACGGACGATCTCCTCAAGAGGAGGTCGCTCGACGGCGGCAAGGCCGCATCCGTGGCCAAGGCGGTTGCCGGCATCAAGGGGAAAGCCGGAGGCGGTTTCGGACCGGACAAGCCGGATGAAGGCCTCGATGGCGCGAGCTCCGACGACTCGCGGCCAGGGATGAATCCGCGGGCCGCGGGCGGGCCAGGGACGACTTCGATTCCTTCCGGCCCTGGGACCGGCGTCGGCGGACAAGGTCCGGGAGGAGGCGTCAGCGCCGTTGCGTCCCGCTACTCCCGCCTTCCCGGCGCTGTCCCGAATCCTTCGGCGTCGTCGGCGGCCGGCGATGTTCCTCTTCCGGCCGTGCCTGGGGCGACGCCCGAAGGGCGTATGGGGTCCCCCGGCGCGGCCGGGCGAAAGGATCCGGACGGCGCGGGCCTCGGCCGCTCCGGGGCATCGGGTCCCGGGAGGTTCCCGGGCAGGGCGGAAGATGAGCTGACCGATGAGGAACAGAGGGAGCTCGACGAATTCCTCGACGCGCTCAGCGATGCGGGCAAGTCCGGGAGGCTCGACCCGGGCATCAACGGCGCTCTCGCCGCAGCCGAATCGCGCAAGGGCCGGAGCGGCGCGATGTCCCGGGCCCTCGGCGACGTGCGCACCATCCTCGAGAAGGCGGGCAAGGACTGGACCGGACGCGACCGGATCGCGGTCGAGGCCGCGCTGCGCCGGCTCGGCATCCGGATGTCGCCCAGCGGCGTGGACCGGCTCTATAAGGCCCTGAGACTCGCGTATCCTCCCTCGGCCAAGGTGGTCCCGCGGGAACCGTGGTGGGAGCGTCTTCTGCACTGGATCAAGTCGTTCCTCCGACGGTCCCGAGCCTCTCTCGTCGGCGACCTCTCGTCCTCCTAGGTCTTCTGTAGGCCCTCTGGGGGCCAAAGGTCCCGGTCGAATATAGGTCCTAGGTCCCTGGTCCCGAGTGGTACATTGGACCCATATTGTGGGTGGCTGAAGGACCCAGATGGTACACCAGGAGGAGCCATGAAGATTCTGATGACGGCGATGCTGGCCGCGACCCTTCTCTCCCAGGCGGCCCTCGCGTACGCCAAGCAGATGATCGTCGGCTTCAAGGCCGAAGTCTCGGCCAGCGACAGGAGCGCGGCCCTCAAGCGCATGGGCTTGAAGTTCGTGGAGGCCCTGCCCGAGATCGACGCGGTGGTCGCGGAGACGTCGGATTTCAGGATGGCGATGGCGGACCTCTCCCTGGCGGCCTCGGCCGAGTCGGCCGTCACCGGCATGGAGGAGAACGAGGTGCGCAACTGGCTGCAGGGCGACATGGTCGCCTTCCAGGCCGTGCCGCTGCCCGCCTTCGGCGAGGTGATGGCATCGCTCCCCAAGATGGCCAAGGCCAAGGCCGCGGAGCTCCCTCCCCTGCCTCCGGGCGTCTCTAAGGAAGAGATCCCCTGGGGCATCCAGAGGGTCAACGCCCCCAACGCCTGGGCCAAGACCAAGGGCGAGGGCGTCAAGGTCGCGGTCATCGACACGGGCATCGACTTCAACCATCCGGACCTCAAATCCAACTACGCCGGCTGCTACAACGCGATCAACTCCAAGGCTTCCTGCATGGACGACAACGGGCACGGGTCGCACGTCTCCGGCACCATCGCCGGCGCCCTTGACGGCAAGGGCGTGGCGGGCGTGGCCCCGAAGGCCAGGCTCTACGCAGTCAAGGTCCTGGACGGCGACGGCTCCGGCGGACTGGTGGGGATCATCAAGGGCATCGTCTGGGCCGGCAACAACGGCATCCAGGTGGCCAACATGAGCCTGGGCGCGCCCATCGGCACCATCTTCATGCGGGCGGCCGTGAAGTACGCCACACTGCGGGGCACGACCATCGTGGCGGCTGCGGGCAACAACGGCGGCCGTGTCGGCTGCCCGGCCTGCTACGGGGACGCCATCGCGGTGTCCGCCAGCGACTCCTCGGACAGGATCGCCAGCTTCTCGAGCCGCGGCTCGGACGTGGACTTCATCGCTCCGGGCGTGGACGTCAAGTCCAGCGTCCCCGGCGGCGGCTACGACTGGTACGACGGGACCTCCATGGCCTCGCCGCACGTGGCCGGTCTGGCGGCTCTGGCCGTGGCGCGGGGCGCCAAGGGCCCGGCCGGGGTGCGAGCGGCGCTCAAGGGCGCGGCCAAGTCCATAGGGTTGAAGCCGCAGGAGCAAGGAGCGGGATTGGTCGACGCGGCTACTCTCGTGAAGTAACGACGAACGCAGACCAAGCAAACGAGAAGGGCTCCCGAGGAGGGAGCCCTTCTCGTTTGGGCTAGGGCAGCTTGAGTTTGCCGAGGCCAGGCCCGAGGGCAGGGGGGAGTCCGCCTTCCAGGCCGGGGGCGCCGGCGCCCGGCAGCACCAAAGAGGAGCTGGCGCGTCGGCGCAAGTCCTTGAGCTCCTCCATGGCGGCCGCGAAGGCCTCCTGCACCGCGTTGCCGTATTTCGCCACCGCCTCCTCGAGCGAGGACGCCGCGATCTCGAAGCTCAGGGGGAGCGATCCCACGGAGGTCAGGAGCTGCGCCTCGCCCATGAAGACCGCCTTGCGGCCAGGGTCCGGCGAGCCGTCAGCCTTGACCGGCGTCAGACGCCGGATGGTGCCTACCTTGCGGTCGGTGAACGTCTCTTCCCGCCATAAGGCGGCGGGGTCCATCTTGGGGTCCGGGGTCTGACCGTCAGGCTTCTTGAGTGACATGGGGTTCTCCTGAGAGGATGCCGGCGGCCCGGTGCCTGGACGCCACGGCCTCGGCGAGCTCCTCGATCTTCCTGATATCGTCGGCCCTGGGCAGGCCTTTGACCAGCACGGGCGGGAGCATCTCGACCTTGAGGTTCTTCATGAGGCCCGAAAGGGTCTCGACGATCTTGTTGCCCCAGCCGAAGGAGCCGAACACCGAGGCGAAGCGCAGCTTGGGCCGCAGCGCGTTGGCCAGGAACGCGGCGTTGACCGCGGCCGGGTGGGGCCCGACGAGCACGGCGGGAGTGCCCAGGACGAGGGTGGCGGCGTCGACCAAGGCCATGGCGAGCCTGCCCAGGTCCGCCGTCGGGAGGTCGAAGCGCTCCACCGAGACGCCGCGGGACGCCAAGGAGTCGGCCAGGGCGTCCGCCATGACCTTGGTGCTGCCGTGCATCGAGACATAGGGCAGGACCACCGTGTTCTTCACGGCGTCCGAGGTCCAGTCGCGGTAGGCGTCGAGGATGAAGCCGGGCCGTCGGTAGCCTGGACCGTGGCTCGTGAGGATGAGCTTGACATCGTAGCGGGAGAGCTTGTCGAGGTGCCCCCGGATGAGGGAGCCGAACGGCATCATGATCTCGGCGTAGTAGCGCTTGGCGGCCTCGTAGACCCTGGCCTCGTCGGCAGCGTAGAGGTCGTTGGTGGCGAGGTGCGAGCCGAAGAGGTCGCAGGTGAAGAGGGTCCTCTCCTCCGGGAGCCAGGTGACCATGGTCTCGGGCCAGTGCACCCAAGGGAGGTGGAGGAACTCCAGGGTCCGGTCGCCCAGGGCGACCTTCTCGCCGTCCGCCACCGTCCGCACGCGCTCGGGGGCGAGGTGGAGCTCGTCGATGAGGAGGTCCTTGCACTTGGGGGTGCACAGGAGCGTGGCCTTCGGGTGGCGACCGAGCACGGCGCTGACGGCGCCCGCGTGGTCCTGCTCGGCGTGGTTGGCCACGACGAAGTCGAGTTTTCCAGCGGCCTGCAGGTTGCGCAGAAGGAGGTCCGTGAACGGAGGGTCCACCGCGTCGATGAGCGCGGTCTTCTCGCTTCCCTTGACGACATAGGCGTTGTAGCTCGTGCCGTCCGGCAAAGGGATGAGGGCGTCGAAGAGCCGCCGGTCCCAATCCACGGCCCCGACGGAGTCGATGCGGTCCGAAATCGCCCTGGGTCTCATGTCAGCTCCCGTGGAGACGATACCGAGAATCCTGCCGCCGAGTCAAGGCGTGGAGGGGTCGGGCCTGCGGCCGGGAGCGCCGCCGCGCTTCCACGGGCGGGCTTTGGCCAGGGAGAGGTTGGCCCGGATGTCGGGAGAGTCCGGGTCGAGCTTCAGCGCGGTCTCGAACTCCCGGACGGCTCCTTCGCGGTCCCCGGCCAGATGGAGCCGCACGCCTTCGTTGCTGTGCGCCATGGCCAGGCCCACGCGCGCCGCGTTCATGCGGGGGTCGAGCGTCAAGGCCGCCTCGAACTCCCGCGCCGCGGCCAAGGCATCCCCCCGGGAGAGGTTGAGCCTGCCCAGGTGGAAGCGGGGCTCGGCATAGGCGGGGTTGAGTCCCAAGGCCCTGAGGTGGAGGGCCTCGGCGCGGCTCGGGTCGGCCTCCTGGATGGCGGCGCCCAGGCGGGAGAGCGCGACGAAAGAGTCGGGCTGGACCTCCAGCACATGCGCCCAGAGCGTCTCCGGCCCGCGCCACACGCGCACCTGCCGGGAAGTGCGCGGGCCGAGCGCGGCCAGCAAGGAGACCCCGATCAGGACGGCGGCCGCCGAGCGCTGCCTCGAACGCCCTACCACGCTCGCCGCCGCGCAGACGGCGGCGAGCGGAAGGCCCATGCACGCCACGTAGGCATAGCGGTCGTGCACGGACATGGGGGTGCGGTGGAAGAACTCGAGGGTGGGGGACAATGCCGCGACATAGTGCAGCCATGCCGCGAGTCCCGCCGGCCAGCGCCGCCTGGCCAGGACCAAGACCGTCGTCAGCCCCAACACGATCCCGGCGCACAGCGCAGGGGACCAGCGGCTTGGGGCAAAGGGGCCGGCCAGGATATAGTAGGGAGCCAATTCCGCGGGCCACAGGGTCTTCCACAGGTAGAAGGCCAGAGAGACGAAGCCTTGGGAAAGGGGCGTCTCCGAGGGAGCCTCGCCGAAGCCGCCGACCTTGGCCTTGGCGACCAGGTTGAGCAGGACCGCGCCGGCTGCGACGGCGGCAAAAGGCAGCTTCTCGAGCCAGACCCGGCGCAGGGATGGCTTGCCCCACTCCCTTGGGTCCGAAGGCAGTCTCGCCAGCGGGTAGACGTCCAGCACGACCAGGAGGAAGGGCAGGCTCAAGCCCTGCCAGCGCGACAGGGCGCAGGCCGCGAACAGGGCCCAGGCGGCGGCCAGACGCTTCAAGCAGGGGCGTTGGGGATTTTCCGTCACGGCCTTGAGATGGAGGTTGAGGGCCGCCAGGAAGAAGGCGGCGGCCGTGACGTCGCCGAAGGCGTGGGCCGCGGCAACGGCCTCGGCCTGCAAGGGGTGGAACGCGAACAGGAGCGCGGCCAAGGCGCCGTACCAGACCGCGGCATCGGGACTGCCGGCGTCCCGCCTTGCGGGACAGTCCCTTCCTGTGAGTGATAGGAATGGGACGTGCCGGCCCGCCGCGGCCCTGAAGAGGCTCCTCGCGACGGCGAAGAACAAGAGGGCGTTGAGGCCGTGGACCAGGAGGCTCGCCAGATGGAACCCGCGGGGGTCCAGGCCCTGGACGGCGTGGACCGCGGTCAGGACCAGCCAGGGGATGGGTTTGTAGGCCCCGTGCTCGAAGCTGGTGAACATCCAGGCCAGGTTGTCCCAGGTGAACCCTCGCAGGCGGGGGTTGGCCAGGATCTCCACGTCGTCGTCCCAGTTGACGAAGCCGTTGGAGAGGACGGGAGAGAAGAGGAGGATCGTCAGCAGGAAGACGGCGCCTGCGACGATGACGAGGGTCCTGTCACGATGCTCGCCAACGGCGGGATCGACGTAGCGCATGGGCCTTCCGAGCGAAGGCAGGAGCCTTCTCTCGGGAAAAGTATGCCTCACCTCCCCCTGCGTTGGCAAGCCGCAGCCGCCAAAGGGCCTAGGCCCAAAGGGATGTCCTGATTGGGCCGTTCGCCACTTACGGCCGGGCGACGGCCAGGCTACACTTCAGGAGTATGAAATACACCCTGCTGGCATTCTTCTCCCTTTCCATCCTGGCTGGGCCGGCCGCGGCGGCCGAAGACCCCCAGGTCGCCATCTTCTCCCTCCTCACCGCCGATGAGCGGACCATGATGGCGGGGGTCCTCTCCGACCCCGCCCAGGCCGCGGCGTTCCAGCAGGAGGCCGCCGCAGCGGCCGACAACCCCCAGGCGATCAAGGAAGCCGTCATCCGGTGGCGCGCCAAGCTGGTGACCCATGCTTCCGATTATCTGAAGCGCCAGCCCGCCACGAATACGGCGGGCAAGAGCGTCAAGGAGATGGTCGAGCCGGCCGAATGGGGCGTGCTGATGCAGTACCTTCGGACCATGGAGGCGGGGATCAAGAAGGACATTATCCTCGCCATGATCAAGGACGCCAACGAGAAGCTGGCCAAGGGGGACAATTCCAGGGCGCTTCCCGTCATCGCCACGGCCCGCGGCAGCCTGAAGGAATCAGCCGTCAAGTACCTGCAGACCGGTGAAGCCAAGGGCGCCCTGGCCGAGGCCGAGAAGCTGGCCGCCGCGTCCGCCGCGAGGGACAAGGCCGCGCTCGACGCCGCGCGCAGGGCCAAGGACCAGGCGCAGAGGGCCAAGGAGCAAGCCGAGCGGGCCAAGACCGCGCCGGCCGAGGAGGCCAAGACGGGCCCTGCCCCGGTCTACGACGGAGACAATTCCAAGGGCGCTCCGGTCGTGGACGCCGGCGGCAAGACGGACCCGGAGACCGCCGCTGAGACCGCGCCCACCGGCAAGAGGCCGGACCTCGCCCTCAACCCCCCGAAGCCCGGGGAGAAGAGGCCCGCGATCGTCGTCCCCTCGCCTTCGACGGGCTCCGATGAAGAGGAGCTCGCCAAGATGGAGAGCGGTTCCGGCGGGGCCAAGACCGTGAAGAAGTGGGCCATGGCGGGCGGCGGGCTGCTGGGCATCATCGTGGGCGCTTTCTTCGGGCCGGTCGGGCTGGCGGTCGGGCTGGCCGTCGGCATCGGGGCCGGGTACCTGACGAGCAAGGTCCTGCTGCGCGGGGCCTGACCTCGGCTCCGGGGGATATGGTAGGATAGGCCCCCGAGGAAGCCGAGCGCGGCTATGCTGAGCGTCTCCGTCGTCATCCCCACCTACAACGAGCGCGAGAACGTCGGGATCCTCGTCCCCAGGGTCCATGAGACCCTTTCCTCCCGTTCGCACGAGGTGATCGTGGTGGACGACGATTCCCCGGACGGCACCGGGGAGGCCGTGGCCGCTCTCGCCAAAAACGCCCCTTGGCTGAGGCTCATCACCCGCAAGGGCCGCCGCGGGCTGGGCGCCGCGCTGGCGGAGGGCTACGACGCGGCGCGCCGCGACGTGGTAGTCTCCATGGACGCCGACCTCTCGTTCCATTGGGGCGACATCGCGAGGCTGGTGGAGCGCGTGGAGGCGGGGGCCGACCTGGCGCTGGGCACCCGCCACATGGAGGGCGGGGGCTACGAGGCCCAGGCCCTCGACGTGCGGATCAAGCGCTGCATCAGCGCGCTCGGCAACCGGATCGTCCGGCTCGCGACGAAGCTGCCGGTGCGCGACGTCTCCGCCAACTTCCGCGCCGTCCGCCGGACGGCGTGGCCCTCCATCAGGACCGAGGACCGGACGAACTTCATGCTCCTGGAGATGATCCTGCGGGCGCGCGCGGCCGGATGCGCCATCCAGGAGGTCCCGGTCAGGTTCGGGGAGAGGACCCATGGGAGCTCGAAGCTGAACTTCTTCGTCGAGGTCCCGAGGTTCCTGCTCAGGCTGGCGCGGCAGACGCTGCGGCCTCTGTGACGGCCGCGCGGGCGGCTGCCTTGCAATCCGTCTCTTGGAGTCATATCATATCCTCTCCCAGATGACCGACAAGGGCGTGCCGGCTGCCTCGGGAACGCGCGTTGAGCGCGCCGAAAAGACCCTCCTGGACAAGTGCCGCCGCTTCACCAGGGTGGAGGAGCTCAAGGCCGCCGGTCTCTATCCCTACTTCCGCTGCATCGAGACGGCCCAGGACACCGAGGTCGTGGTGGAGGGCCGCCGCATGCTCATGCTCGGGTCCAACTCCTACCTGGGCCTGACGAACCATCCGAAGATCAAGGAGCGCATCGTCGCCGCGGTGCGCGAGTTCGGGAGCGGCTGCGCCGGGTCGCGCTTCCTCAACGGCACCCTCTCCATCCACCGCGAGCTCGAGGATCGCCTGGCCGGGCTCGTGGGCAAAGAGGCGGCGATCGCCTTCAGCACGGGCTTCCAGGCCAACCTGGGCGCGATCTCCTCCATGGTGGGCAAGGACGAGACGGTCGTGGTCGACAAGAGCGACCACGCGAGCATCGTGGACGGCTGCCGCCTCTCCTTCGGCCGGATGCTCCGGTTCCGGCACAACGACATGGCCGATCTGGAACGCATCCTGAAGGGCCTGGACTCCTCTGGCAAGCTGGTCGTGGTGGACGGGGTCTTCAGCATGGAGGGGGACGTGGCGCCCCTCCCGGACATCGTCCGGCTCTGCGAGCGCTACGGCGCGGCGCTCATGGTGGACGACGCGCACGGGGTGGGCGTCCTGGGCGAGACCGGGGCAGGCACCTGCGAGCACTTCGGCCTGACCGACCGTGCCGACCTCATCATGGGCACCTTCAGCAAGAGCCTGGCCTCGGTGGGCGGGTTCATCGCCGCCAGCCGCGAGGTCATCGAGTTCGTCATGCACCACGCCCGGCCCATGATCTTCAGCGCCAGCGTCTCGCCCGCCAACGCCGCGGCCGTGCTGGGCGCCCTGGACATCCTGCAAGACGAGCCCGAGCGCCGGGCCCGCCTCATGGAGAACACCGGGTTCTTCAAGGAGGGCCTCAAGTCCCTCGGCCTCGACACCGGGCAGAGCGCCACGCCGGTCATCCCCGTCATGGTGCGCGACGACATCCGCACCTTCAAGCTCTGGCGGGTCCTGCACGACCGCGGGGTCTTCGTCAACGCCATCGTGCCGCCCGCGGTGGCGCCCTCCGGCTCCCTGCTGAGGCTGAGCCTCATGGCGACCCACACCAGGCCCCAGCTCGAGCGGGCCCTGGACGTCGTCGGGACGGCGTGCCGGCAGGTCGGGCTGGTTTGACGAGCGTCCAGGAAGTCCGCACCGCGGACGACCTGAAGGCCTTCATCTCCTTCCCCTACTCCCTCTACCGCGGCGATCCGTTCTGGGTCCCGCCCCTGAGGTCCTCGGTGTCCAAGCAGCTCCGCGAGCATCCCTTCCACCGCCATGCCGACTGCAGGCTCTTCCTCGCGCGCAGGGAGGGCGGCGCGGTGGCCGGCAGGGTCGCGGCCATCTTGAACCGCCGCTACAACGAGTTCCACGGGGTCCAGGCCGGCTTCTTCGGCTACTTCGAGTGCGAGGACGACCCCGCGTGCGCAACCGCCCTGCTCGACGCGGCTTCATCCAGGCTCAAGGGCTTGGGCGCGAGGTTCATGCTCGGGCCGGCAAGCCCGAGCTCCAACGGCGAGTTCGGCCTGCTCATCCACGGGTTCGACCGCATGCCCGCGGTCATCATGCCCTACCATAGACCCTACTACCAGCGGTTGCTCGAGGGTTGGGGCCTGGCCAAGGCCAAGGACCTCCTGTCCTACGAGGTCAGCGAGGCCGCTCTCAATCCCATGACCGTCAAGCTCTTCGAGAGGATCGCGTCCCGCCACGGCCGGGTCTCGATCCGCGCCATCGACATGGGACGCTTCGACCGGGAACTCGACACGGTCGTGCGGCTCTACAACTCGGCCTGGGAGAAGAACTGGGGGTTCTGTCCCATGACCGAGGAGGAGCTCAGGTTCGAGGCGGCTGAACTCAAGGGGATCCTCGACCCGCGTGTGGTCCTCTTCGCGGAGGTCGAGGGAGAGCCCGTGGCCTTCAGCCTCTCGGTGCCGGACATCAATCCCGCGCTCAAGGCCGCGGGCGGGCGGCTGTTCCCCCTGGGGCTCTTGCGGTTCCTCTGGAAGAGGCGGAGCATCCACAGGCTGCGCACGCTCCTCCTGGGAGTGGCCGCCCAGCACAGGGGCAAGGGGTTGGACGGGGTCCTGGTGGGGGAGACCATCCGGCGGGGCATCGCGGCCGGGTACGGCGTGTCGGAGTGCTCCTGGGTCCTCGAGGACAACCTCAAGATGCGCAGCGCCATCGAGCGGCTCGGCGGCAGCGTCACCCAGACCTACCGGGTCTACGAGGGTGTGCTGTGAAGGCCGTCCTGCTGACCGGCGGCACCGGGTTCGTGGGCGGGCATCTGGCCGAGGCCCTGGTCCGGGCGGGGGTCCGGCCGCGCTGTCTGGTCCGGCCCCGCAGCTCCTACCAGCCGTTGGCGGCCCTTGGCTCGGACCTTGCCTCCGGAGGGCTCGACGACCCGGAGTCCCTGGCCAAGGCAGCCCAAGGCTGCGAGGTGGTCTACCATGCGGCCGGCAAGACCAAGGTCCGCAGCCCGCGGGAATACCTGCAGGCGAACGCCGAGGGCACGGCACGCCTCGTCTCGGCGGTCGAGGAGGTCTCGCCCGAGGCGACGTTCGTCTACGTGAGCAGCCTGGCGGCCGCCGGCCCCAGCCCCGAAGGTCTCCCCCGGACCGAGGAGGACCCGCCGCGGCCCGTCTCCCTCTACGGGAAGAGCAAACTGGCCGGCGAACAAGCGGTCCGCGGGTCCAGGCTCAAGTGGGTCATCGTCCGGCCCCCTGCCGTCTACGGTCCCAGGGACACCGACGTATTCTCCTTCTTCAAGCTGGCGTCCTTGGGCCTCTCCCCGGTCATCGGCGGGGTGGAGCGCTCCTTGAGCCTCATCCATGTCATGGACCTGGCCCAGGGCCTCATCCTGGCCGCCAAGGCCAAGCCGGGGAGCGTCTACTACCTCTGCGACCCCCGGCCGTACCCGCTCGACGAGGTCATGGCCGCCATCGCCGGCGTCCTCGGCAAGAAGCTGCGCCGCGTGTCCGTCCCCTATGGCGTGGTGCGGCCCGCGGCCTGGCTCAGCGAGGGCTGGGCGCGGCTCACGGCCAAGCCCGTCATCTTCAGCCGGGACAAGCTCCGCGAGATGGAGCAGGCCCACTGGACCTGCTCGCCGGCCAAGGCCGAGGCGGAACTCGGGTTCTCGGCCGCCTACCCCCTGGCGCGGGGCGTGGAGCAGACCGCGGCCTGGTACAAGGCCCACGGCTGGCTGTAGCGAGGTATGCCATTCCTATTCGTAGATTTCCTTCCGGTGCCCCAAGTCGATGATGATGACCAAAAGGCGATTATGATGCGCTTCGTAGAGAATCCGGTAGCTGCCCATTCTGTGGGACAATAGGCCCCGGAGTTCCCCATGCAGCGGCTTGCCTTGCGAAGGGTCACGGGCTATTGCATCAAAGGTCCGGAGGAATCTTTCGTACAAAGAGCGATCGGCGCGGAATACGCTTTCGAGAGATTTCTCGGCTTGGCGGGTGAGCTGAACTTTATGCACGTTCAAGCCGGTGCCGCAGGTCTTCTAGGGCAGCTGTCTTGCCGGCCTTGGCTTCCTTTCTGGCCTGCTTGATTCTTCTGATGGCAGCACGGTCGGAGAGTATCTCGATGGTTTCAAGAAGCCCCTCGAAATCCTCTGGGTTCATGAGCACCATGACAGGATGGCCGCGCTTGGTGACGATGTACCTGTCAAACCTCGTGGCAACGGCATTCGCGACTTTCGGAAGGCCCGGCCTAAGAGCCTTCAGGGGGATGGTATGGGTCATGTGTTCGGCCTCCACCACAAGTATACACTAAAGAGTATCTTTCCGCAAGACCTAAGCTTCAAACGGAATTGGCCAGGGCGGGCCTCTCTTGGTATCATAACACGGTGGTGGACGCGGTGACCGTGAAGAAGCTCGGGCCAGGCAAGGCCCTCCGGGACGAGGTGAGCGTCCCGGGCGACAAGTCCATCTCCCACCGGGCCCTCATCATGGGGGCCATGGCCCAAGGCTCCACCAGGATCGAGGGGCTCTCGCTCGCCGAGGATGTCGGCGCCACCTGGCAATGCCTGAGGGAGCTCGGCGTCAACATCGTCTCCCGCTGCCGCATGACCACGGTCTCCGGACGAGGCTGGCGGGGCCTGGCCCAGCCGAAGAAGACGCTCGAAGCCGGGAACTCGGGCACGACGGCGCGGTTGCTCATGGGGCTCATCGCGGCCAATCCCGTGGCCGCTACCATCTCCGGAGACGCGTCCTTGAATCGGCGGCCCATGGGCCGGGTGGCCCAACCCCTGCGCCGCATGGGAGCCATCATCGACATGGCGCCCGGGGACCTGGCGCCGGTCGAGGTCCGCGGCGCGGCCTTGGCCGGCATCGACCATGTCTCCCCCATCCCCAGCGCCCAGGTGAAATCCGCCGTGCTCATCGCCGGGGTGCAGGCCCTAGGGGACACCTCCGTGTCGGAGCCGGCCTTGAGCCGCGACCATACCGAGAGGATGCTGCCGGTCTTCGGCATCCCGGTCCGGCGCCAAGGACTCGAGGCGGCCATCAAGGGCGGTCTGCGCATGAGCCCGGCGCTCATGACCGTGCCCGGGGACCTCTCTTGCGCCGCCTTCTGGATCGTCGCCGCGGCCCTGGCGCCGGGGAGCCTGGTGCGGCTGCCCGGCGTGGGAACGAACCCCACCCGCGCGGGCTTCCTGGAGGTGCTCAAGCGCATGGGCGCCCAGTTCTCGGCCCAGGCCGCTGACCTCGGGCCGGATGCGGGATATGAGCCTGCCGCGGACATCGAGGCGCGCTCCAGCGCGCTGACCGCGACCGACATCCAGCCGGCTGAGGTCCCGGCCTTGATCGACGAGGTGCCCATCCTGGCCCTGGCCGCGTGCTTGGCCAAGGGCGTCAGCCGCTTCCGGGGCCTGGGCGAGCTGCGTCACAAGGAGAGCAATCGGCTCGAGGGCTTGGCCGGCCTCCTGCGGGCCCTGGGAGCGAAGGCCGAGGCCTCGGGAGACGACCTCGTAATCGAGGGCGTCTCCCGATTGACCGGCGCGAGGGTCTCGGCCGGCGGGGACCACCGCCTGGCCATGACCGCGATGATCGCCGGGCTCGTGGCGGAAGGCGAGACGGTCGTCGAGGATGCCTCAACCGCCGCCGCGTCCTACCCGGGGTTCACCGAGGACCTCCGCAAGCTCGGCGGGCTATAGGAGGCTGATGACCATGGCCTGCGCCAGGGCCACGCGCAGGAGCATGGTCAGGGGATAGACCGTCGCGTAGGACATGGAGGTCGAACTCGCGGCGGACAGGGAATTCGCGTAGGCCAGGGCGGGCGGGGCGGTCATGCTCCCGGCCAGGGTCCCGCACAGCGTGAAGTAGTCGAGGCGCTGCTTCAGGCGGCCGTACAAGGCCGCGGCCGCCAGCGGCAGGAAGGTGATGAGGGCCCCGCAGGCCATCCAGCGCAGCCCCGGCCCCTGGGTCAGCGTCGAGACGAACTGCCCCCCCGAACGCAGCCCCACGCAGGCCAGGAACAGGATGATGCCCATCTCGCGCAGCATGAAGTTCGCGCTGATGGGCATGTACCAGGAGAGGGGGCCGAGCTGCCCGATGCGGCTCAGGACCAAGGCGGCGACCAGCGGCCCACCCGCGAGGCCCAGCTTGACCGGCACGAGCACGCCGGGCACGCGCACTGGGATGGAGCCGAGCAGGACTCCCAGCGCGATGCCGGCGAACAGGGGGATGAGCTGGGGGTGGTCGAGGGCCTTGGGAGAGTTGCCCACCAGGGCCGAGAAGCGAGCCACGTCCTCTTCCTCTCCCACGGCCAGCAGGGTGTCGCCGAAGTGGAAGGCATAGTCCGAGCCGGGGACGAACTCGATCTCGGCGCGGGCCGCGCGCGTGAGCACCACGCCGAAGCGGTCCGCCAAATCGAGCTCCTTCAAGGTCTTGCCGAGCACCGCACCCTGGGTCACGACGATGCGGCGCGACACGATCCCGCTCGAGAAGCTCTTCAAGTCCACCTCGCTGCGGCTCCCCAGGACGAGGACGAGTTCCCCGAGGCTCTCCTTGGGGCCGACCGCGCGCAGCACGTCGCCGAGATGGACCACCGTGTCGCTGCGAGGCACGCTCACCTCGCCCTTGTGCAGGAGGCGGGAGAACCGCACGCCCAAGGCGTGCCAAACCGGGATCTTCGCGACCGGCAGGCCGTCGAGGTTCTTGTTCTCGATCCTGATGTTGACCGGCACGACCTCGGAGGCCGCTCCCTCCTGTTTCTCGGCCCGCGCCTCCTGGGTCGCGTCCACCCGGAAGACCCATCGCACCAGGACCATGGCCAGGATGGTCCCGATGATGCCGAAGGGGTAGCAGACCGCGTAGCCGATGCCGGTCAACCTTGCGGCATCGAGGGAGGCGCCCAGGTCCTTGAGGGTCTGCTGGGCCGCGGCCAGGCTGGGAGTATTGGTGACGGCGCCCGAATACATGCCCACGGCGGCGGCCCCCGGGACGGCGCAGAACCGGCTCACCAGCGCGGTGAGGGCGACGCCCATCACCACGACCGAGGCGGCCAGGAGGTTCAGGCGAAGGCCCTGGCGTCTGAGCGATGAGAAGAACCCCGGCCCCACCTGCAGGCCGATGGTATAGACGAAGAGGATGAGCCCGAACTCGCGCAGGAATTCCAGGACCGCGTCCTGGGCCGTGATCCCGAAATGTCCGAAGGCCAGGCCCGCGAAGAGCACGCCGGCGATGCCGAGGCTCACCCCGCGCACCCGGACCTGGCCAAGGGCCAGGCCGAGGCAGCCGACGAGGCTCAGGACCACGATGGCGTGGGCGACCGCGGGGATGCTGAAGAGCGTGCCGGTTCCCATCTCTAGGGCGAGGTGCCGTAGTCTCCCTGCAGGCCCGTGAAGTAGGATGCTTGCGGGCTGACGCGGACCGGGCATCCCGGGCCGACCAAGCAGTAGCGGCGCCGCGTCCTGAGAGAGGTCTCCAGGAGCCCGGCGGACCTCAAGGCCTTCTCGAACGCCGGGGAGAAATGTCCGAAGGTGAGCAGGTCATGGCCGGACTCTCGAGCCCATGAGACGAGGAATGACGTCAGGGCCTCGAACGTCCCCTGGACGGACGGGTCCGCCCAATGGTCCACGACCTCCAGGGACCTGAGACCTCTCCGGGGCCTGACCTTCGCGATCATCCAGCCCACGACCTCGTCTTTGGCCCAGCACGAGAAGAGCTTCTTCTCCACGTGAGCGTCCGCGAAGCAGTGCCAGCGCAGGACCTCGCCGCTCCTGACGTTGGTGAGCCCATGGAGCCCCTTGGTCCTCTCCCAGAGCCTGTCGAAGGCCGGGCCCGCCTCCTTGCTACCTTCGACCCTCAGCCCCTGGGACTGACGGCCTGGACCGAGCCTCACCCCCTGGAGCTTCCCGAACAGCCACCCCGCGCCCCTCCAGGCCCAGTCCGGCAGGAACGGCCCTCCGGCGAAGCGCGCCTTGAGGCAAGCGGCCGGCCGCAGGGCCACGAAGCTCTCCCGTTCACCACCCCACGGGAGGCGCTCGAACCCGAGGTTCTCGATGATCGCCGCCACGAGTTCCGTCGGAGTGGTGTCGAAGAGGAGGGTGCCCTTGCAGCTCTCCATCTGCTTGAACAGGAGGTCGAGGCTGGCGTCACGATGCTCGGGTCCGACCATCCAGGTGCTGACGGAGAAGACCTGAAGGACCCGGCCGCCGGCCAGCATGAGGCTCGGCGCGTTGGCCAGGAAGCCGCAGAACTCGCCGCGCCGGCGCAACATCCAGCCGCGCGGCGACTCGGGCCGGAATGCCGGATTCTCGTCCCACCACAGCCGAAAGCGGCTGAGCCAGAACTCCCTGGTACCCCCGGGACCGGGGCCCCCCCCGGGAATGGAGAACGGCTTCCCTCCGGGGACGGCGGCCCCTTGGCCGCCGAACTCGGCCAGGAAGCGCGCGAGCTGGGTGTAGTCCGCCGGGACCACCGCGGCGATGTCGTAGCCCACGGCCGGAGCCGTCACCGTCCCATCCCCAGAGCCCTCAGGCCGCAGAGCGTGGCGGCCACCGCGGCCTCGTCATCGTCCTCCTTGAGCGCGAGCCTTGCGATGGCGAACCGCGAACCCCCAGGCCGGTCGAGCCTCAAGCCCTCGGCCACGGCGCAGGAGTAGCCCGCCGCCTCCACCATGCCCGTCAGGATGGGGCTGGCTTCGCCGTTGGGGTAGGAGAAGCACTCGATCGGCTTGCCGACGAGCGCCCCGAGCCGCTCCCTCGAGGAAACGATCTCCCGGCGGGCGTCATCGGGGTCCAAGGTCGCGAGGGCCAGGTGCCTGCAGCAGTGCGACCCGATCTCCACCAAGCCGGAGGCCGCCATCTCGCGCGCCTGCTCGGGCTTGAGGGGCGCGTAGAGACGCGGGAGCCCAGGGTCCGGGCCCACGCCCAGCCCCCGGAGCAGGTCCTCGACGGCCCGGGCATGGTCGCGGGGCCCGAGCCTCTTGAGCCGGCTCTTCAGTTCGAGGTAGGCCGCGACCTTCTCGTCCTCGCTCGTCAAAGGATAGAGCGTCCCAGAGGACGGGTCCGCCCACGACGAAAGGGCCGTCGCCGCGAAAGCGGCCGCCAGACGGTCCACCCACAGAGGCCCGCCCTTCTCGACGAAATCCGCGGTCACGAAGACCGTGGCCGGGACCCCGTACTTCTTGAGGAGCGGGAACGCGAAGGAGCGGTTGTTCTCGTAGCCGTCGTCGAAGGTGACCACCGCGCACCCCCGCGGACTCGCCCCCCCCCGCAGCATCGCGGCGTACGTGCTCAACGGGACGACCTGATAGTGCGCTTTCAAGAACCTCAGGTGCCTCTCGAAATCGCCCGCGGAGACGTGCTTCTTCTCGCAGTTGAGCACCCCGCCGATGCGCTTGGAGCTGACGCCGTGGTACATCAGCACCGGGACCCTCGGTCCCTGGAACCGGCGCATCAGCGCGGTGACGCCAAGCCTGTGCGCCGCCTGATAGGCCTTCCTGGCGAATACTCCCATCGGTGAGGAATTATCTCAGTCGCGTGGAAGCCTGTCAAGCTCCGCGCTGTGGCGCGTCCCGGCCTAAATGATAGAATCACTGCGCATGGCGCCCCCCCAGGAGAAGATCGCGGGCACGCTCAAGATCCTCGTCGCCGACGACGACCTCGCCATCCGCGAGAGGCTGCGCCGGGCGCTGGTGTCCAAAGGCCACGAGGTGGTCCCGGCCGAGGACGGCGAGGCCGCCCTGGCCAAGGCCCAAGAGGGCAGGTTCCAGCTCGCCATCCTGGACCTGGTCATGCCGAAGAAGGGCGGCATCGAGACCCTTGAGGCCTTGAAGAACCTCGATCCGGGCATCGAGGTCGTGATCGTCACCGGGTACGCCTCCCAGGCCTCCGCCACCGAGGCCATCCAGCGGGGCGCCTACGCCTATCTCATCAAGCCCTTCGACATGCTCGAGCTCGAGGCGCTCCTCCCCAGCGTCTTCGAGAAGGTGGGACTGAAGGCCCTGGTGGGGCTGCTCGAGGCCACGCGGTCGGTCTTCGCCGACGTCAAGCTCGACGACCTCCTGCTGGACCTGATGGCCCTGGCCTGCAAGATCCTCGCCGCGGACGAGGCCACCCTCATCATGAGGACCGAGGACTCGAAGCTCCGCATCGCCGCGTCGAGCTCGCCTTCCATCCAGACGCTCAAGGGCTCCGAGGTGAACATCGAGGATTCCGTGGCCGGCCGGGTCGCGCGCTGGAAGACGGGGGTCGCCATCGAGGGCCCTCTCCACTCGGACCCGCGCTTCGCCGACCTCCCGAGCCACCGGTCGGTGCGGCACTCCCTGGTCTATCCCATCATGCTCAAGGACGACCTCGAGGGCATCCTGTGCGCCAACCGCAGGGAGAACAAGGAGCGGTTCCAGCCCCAGGACCTGCGTCACGCCGCCATCTTCTGCTCCCACGTGGCCCAGGCCATCGAGAACGCCAAGCTCTACGAGAAGCTCCAGGCCGCCCGCAACGAGGCGCTCAAGGCCAATGCCCTCAAGGACGAGTTCCTCTACATCACGACGCACGACCTCAAGGTCCCCTTGAGCATCATCCAGGGCTACACCGAGCGGCTCCTCAAGCTCGACGGCCTCACTCATGGAGGCCGGGTCCCCGAAGGCGCAAGCGGTTCTCCTCTCGCCGGAGGGGCCGACGCCAAGGCCCGTTCGGAGCTGGCCAGCCGCATCCTCCACAACGTCGACAGCATGATCTCGCTCATCCGCCAGATACTGCGCAAGGGCCAGCTCGAATCCGGCGAGTTCAAGCTCGACCGCAGGCCCGTGGCCGTCTCCGAGCTCGCGGGCGACTGCCTGCGGGACCTCGAGCTCCTGGCGAGGGCTAAGTCCATCCGCCTCGTCAAGGAGGACCGCCTGCCCCCGGCCCATCAAGGGAACATCGACGCCGAAGCCCTCACCGAGATCATCGAGAACCTGGTGGCCAACGCCGTGAAGTTCTGCCAGGCCGGCGACACGGTCACGGTGACCATCGATCGCGCGGACGGGCGCCTGGTCCTCAAGGTCTCGGACACCGGCCCCGGCATCCCCGAGGACGACCAGAAGCACCTCTTCCAGCGCTTCCACCGCGGCAAGGGCGCCCAGGCCGAGGGGAGCGGCTACGGCCTGGCCATCGTCAAGACCCTAGCCGAGATCCACGGCGGCGGCGTCAAGCTCGAGAGCTCCTCGGGCAAGGGGTCGGTCTTCACCGTGGTCCTGGCCGAAGCCTGAGGGTAGGTCCAACGGCCCTTTCCCGCAGGGCCTCTTCGGCCCATGCGAATCCGCGCCGCTTGGGGTAGACTATGAGTGATGGAAAGGCGGCGCTTCGTGGTCTTCCTTCTCTGCATCAGCCTGCTCAACGCGGCGGCGGGCCCGGCAGCGTCGGCCGGGGTCCTGGGACAGGGTCCCGCCGCCTCGGGTGAGCGCGCCTCCTCTTCGGAATCCGATCTCCTCCAAAGCCTCTCGGACGTGCTGGAACAGTCCCTCTCCCGGTCCCAGGACTCCGATGGCCTGACCCTGGCGGTCCAGGGGCTGGAGCTGGACTCCCTGGACCTCGAAACCTCCCGCGGCCGGTCGGCGGCATCCCGAGCCCTGCTGCGGTCGGTCGAGAACCCCAGGGCGGTCGAGGACCTCCGGGCCTTCGTGCGGCGCCACGCCTCCCATCCGGAGGCGGCCCGGGCTCTGGCCCGGTTGCGCCAGTGGGAGAACCTCCTTTCCATCGAGTCCTCCCGGACCGCGCTCCTGGCCGGGCTCTCCGGCTCCAACGACCTGGCTTCCTCGATGGGGGGGACGCCCAAGGACTCGCCCGCTGCGGCGGCCAGCGCCTCCGGCATGCCGCCCGTGTCCCAGCCCGGCTGGACGCCGGTCACCGGCGCCTCCCACAGCGGCGCCATCGCTTCGGTCGTGTTCATTCTTCCGACCTCCTTAATATAACCTACATTCCGCTTATCGGAGGCAGTCCTTTCCGGAATTTAATTCTACGGAGAAATGCTGAAGCTGTCAATCTTTTCTGCTATTCGTAACGGACCCCCATTTTCTGAACCTGCGCCCTCAGTAGGACCAACTCCCGTTT
>JACQWX010000003.1 GCA_016209035.1 Elusimicrobiota bacterium
ACAAAGACACTTTACGACGGAGGCAGGCTCTATTTCAAGCCCCTGCCAAAAATCCCCTCTCCGTTACCTTCTTCTTTCTTTTGGGGCACCATCTCCTTCCTTCCCCATCCCCAAACAGCGGGATGGGGAAGTTCTGTGGAGCTCATGGAAGCGGCCTCTAGAAATCTGGGATAATCTCAGCGGGCCGGTCCGGTTCCTCGTCCCTCAGATCCCATGGTCACCCTGCGCAACGTGTGTAAGTCGTTCGGCGAGCAGGCCCTCTTCGAAGGGGCCTGCCTGCAGATCAATCAAGGGGACCGCTTCGTCCTGGTGGGAGCCAACGGCTCGGGCAAATCCACGCTGCTGCGCATCATGGCGGGCCAGGAGGAGGCGGACGGGGGCGAGATCACCTTTAGGCGCGGTGTGACCGCGGGTTATCTCCCCCAGGAGAACGCGCCCGTCTCCGAGCGCACCGTGCTGGAGACGGTCCTCTCGGACCACGACGGCCATGACGCGCGGACCGAAGCCAGGGCCAAGGCCGTGCTCATGGGGCTTGGGTTCAAGACCTCCGACTTCAACCGCGGGCTCGACTCCCTGAGCGGCGGCTGGGCCATGCGCGCGGCCATGGCCAAGCTCCTCCTGTCCCGGCCGGACCTCATCCTCCTCGACGAGCCGACCAACCACCTCGACATCGACGCCCTCTTCTGGCTCCAGAAGCACCTCCAATCCTGCCGGGGGGCCGTCTTCGTCGTCTCGCACGAGCGCGGCTTCATCAACGCGGTGGGCAAGGCCGTGGCGAGCCTGCAGGACCGGGCCGTCAAGGTCTACCACGGCGACTATGAGCATTACTTGGCCGAGCGCGAGGCCCAGCACGGGCGCCTCTTGGCTGCCTGGAAGCGCCAGCAAGACGAGATCGCGGCCATGCAGGACTTCATCGACCGCAACCGGGCGCGCGTCTCGACCGCGAGCCGCGCACAGAGCATGATCAAGCGGCTAGATCGGCTGGAGCGCATCGAGCTGCCGCCCGACGCCAAGACCGTCAAGATCAAGTTCCCCCAGCCCTCCCGCGCCGCGGTGCGGGTGCTCTCGCTCAAGAAGGTCGCCAAGTCCTACGGCGAGGTCCGGGTCTACGAGGGCCTCGACTTCGAGCTCGAGCGCGGCTGGAAGGTGGCCCTGGTCGGCCACAACGGCGCCGGAAAATCCACGCTCATGAAGCTCCTGGCGGGGGTCCTGGCGCCGGACGCCGGGGCCCGGACCCTGGGCGACGGGGTCCGGGCCGGCTACTACTCCCAGCACCGCGAGGGCCAGCTGAATCCCGAGAAGACCGTGCTCCAGGAGGCGCAGAGCGTTGGCCGCTTGAACGCAGAGCTTTTTACCCGCACCGTGCTCGGGACCTTCCTCTTCCCGGGCGACACGGTGTTCAAGAAGGTCGGGATATTGAGCGGCGGGGAGAAAAGCCGCCTCGCTTTGGTCAAGTTCCTGCTGGACCCGCCCAACGTGCTCCTTCTCGACGAGCCCACCACGCATCTCGACATGACGAGCGTGGAGGCCCTCATCGACGCCCTCTCCGAGTTCGAGGGCACCATCTGCTGCATCAGCCACGACCTCTACTTCGTCAACAGGCTGGCCGACCATGTGGCGCATGTGGATGCGGGCAAGGTGACCTGGTATCCAGGCAATTACGAGTACTTCAAGCGCCGGCAGGCCCAATGGCATGAGGAGAACCCCCAGGCCGTGGATCTCCCGCCCGAGGAGAAGAAAGCCCCTGCGCCCCTGGCGCAGGCGCCGCCGGCCAAGCCCTCGGCCAAAGACGAGCGCAAGGCCGCCAAGCGCCGCGCCAAGCTCGAGGACGAGGTCCTTCGCCTGCACGAGCGGCTCGAGGCCCTCGCCACCCAGCTCGGCGACCCGGCGCTCTATTCCGACTACGCCAAGGTACAGGCGCTCGGCGCGGAGATGGAGCAGGTCCAAGCCGGGCTCAAGGCGGCCGAGGAAGAGATCGGCCGCGCTTAAGACGACGTTGAACGTCGTATCCAGCCTGGCGAGGTCGCCGACAGCGCTCCATCCAGCCCGGCGATTCTATCGGCATCAGTTCGAGATCGGCGCTCTGAAAGCTCGGACAGCGTGACTTGGCAAGCGCGGATACATGGCGCTACTCGGCCAGGGCCTTCCCGACCCTCAGCAGCAGGGTCTGGGCGTCGAATGGGGTCTGCAGGAAGTCCATGGCGCCGTACTGCAGGGCCAGCCTCTCGATCCCCGTGGACGCCGAGTACATGACGACCTTCAGGTGCGAGATGAACGGGTCGTTCTTCAGGCTTTGGAGGGCGGTCAGCCCGTCCATGACGGGCATGAGGAAGTTGAGCAGGATGAGGTCCGGCCGCAGGGCCTTGGCCGCCTGCAGGCCCGCCCTGCCGTCGCAGGCAGAATGCACCATGTAGCCCTCGCGCTCGAGGACGAAGGCCAGGAGCTCCCGCAGGTCGTGGATGTCCTCGACGACCAGGATGACCTTCTTGCGCGACCAGCGGTGGAGCAGGTGGCCGACCCAGGGGGGGATGCCGGGCTTGGGCCGCGCCTCGACGCGCGGGCCTCGTGCGGCCAGGGCGGCGCCCGCGACATCGTAGAGGGCCCACTGCGGCTGTGGGTTCCCGTTCTCCTGTGGCGGCATGTCTCGGCGCTCTTGCGCCTGGGCGGGCACGATGCTTCATGCCGCGGGCGGTGCTCGTCAGGAGGGGTGCTGCAGGTGGTGCGGGGTCTAGTCGTCCAAACCCGGCCAGGCCCTATAAGTATAACAGGGAATCCGGGAATTTCAAGGGAGCGTCAAGCTTGCCATGTCCGGGACAACGCCGCTGAAATGGCCCCGGCGGCGAGTCCCGCAGAGAACGCGACCAGCGTGCCCAGGGCATATCCAAGGGGTGGGAAGACGAACATTGCCGTCAAGGCAAAGATGAAGATCGATAGCGAGCCGACCGGCAGCTCCTGCGCCATGGGGAAGAGGGCCTTCGGGCCATAGTACCAATGGATGACCATCAGCGTTGCCGAGAATGCGGCGGGAAAGACCGCGAAGACCGCGCCCCAGAACGGGTCTATGGTCTTGCCGAGGAACACGACCAAGACGACGATGAATCCGGCGAAGACGGCCCTGCCGACCTTCTGCCCCAGGGTGTAGGACAGGGGAGGAGGCTTCTCGTGGCCTTCTCGGTGGAGCAGGAAGTGGGACGCGAGGACGAGCGTTGCATAGACGGCGGCGCCGGTCCAAGGGTTCGACCAGCGGACGACCGCGGTCGGGACGGCGAGCGCAGCCCAGCCTATCGTGGACACGGCGAAGCAGGCGAGGATATGGACGCCCTTGCCGGGCGAAAGCCTCGCGGCGGCCTTTGCGCAGTACACATAGCACGCGACGAACAGCACGCACCACCCGAGCGCGACGAAGGTGGCTGGGACCACGGCCGCCACGGCGTTCGAAGACGTGGCCCACCCAAGGAAGAAGTAGCTCAGGGCGATCGTCGAAGGCAGGGCCAGGATGACCCCCGCTACTCGGGCGGGGACCCGTTCGGCGACGAAAGAGAGCGCCGCGATGAAGCTCCCGCCGATGACGAACGAGGCGGCCAACTGGAGCAGGAACAGGCTGCCCATGCCGTCATCATATCATGAATCCTTCCGCTTCATGGAGCGAGGTCCAGAACCTGCACGTACCGAGCCAGCGCCCTTGCCGCCCGGTCAGCGGCCCGGAACACGGCCGCGCCTTGCTCCTGGGCGTATTTCACGTAGGGGTCGTAGAGGCGCCCGGAGGACACGCAGAAGAGCACGGGCTTCTTGTGCCGCTCCATCAGGCCCTTGAGCTCCTTGACCAGGGAGGCTTTGCCGAGGAAGTCCTCGGGATGCCCGGGGCCGGCAGGCAGGGTCTGCATGGCCGGCGTGAGGGGGACGGGGGACAGGAGCAGGACATCCACCTCGTCGCTGGAGAGCGCCGCGTCCGCGAGCTTGATGAGGGCGGCGTCGTTAGCCATGGGAGTGACATCCAGCGGGTTGCGGACGTCGATGATGGCGTCGAGGCCGAACTCCTTCAAGACCGCGGCGAGGCGCTCCTTGAGCGCGTGGCCGGGGATGTCGGCCTTCAACGGGCCCTTGGGGGACACGGAGTCGGCCATGCCCACGGCCTCGAAGCCCGCATTGCTGATGAAGAAGGCGCGCCCCCCGCGGGGCCGGGTCTTGGCCGCCAGGAGCGCCATGGCCGAGAGGTCGTCGAAATCGTCGAAGGTCTCGGCCACCAGGGCTCCGGCCGCTGAGAGCGCGGATCGGGCCACCGCGAAGTCGCCCGCCAACGAGGCGGTGTGTCCCTTGGCCGCGCCCGTGCCCGCGGGGGTCCTTCCTCCCTTGTAGACCACGAGCGTCTTGCCGAGTCTCTTGGCCCGGAGCGCGGTCCTGGCCAGGGCGAGTCCGTCCCCCGGCTTGAAGCCCTCGAGGTAGACCAGCACGACCTTGACGCCCTCGTCTTCGAGCACATGCTGAGCGTAGTCAACGACCGAGATGTCGAGCTGGTTGCCGACCGACACGCAGTAGAGGGGCCGCAGCCACGGCTGGCGGTCCATGACGGAGATGGCGAACGCTCCTGACTGGCTGATGAAGGCGATGGGACCGGGCTTCTCGGCCTTGTACGGGGCGGATTGCTTGTAGGTGGGGATGAAGAAGGTGTCGATCTTGGCGCGAGCCGAGATGATGCCCAGGGAATTGCCGCCGTTCACGCCGAAGTCGGGGTTGATGCGCTTGGCCTCGGCCAGGGCTTCGACGGCCTGGGCCTCGAGGTTCTCGGTGCCCGCTTTCTCACCGATGCCCGCGGAGATGAGGCAGACGCTCATCACCTTGCCGGAAGCGGCTGACTCGCGGATGAGGCGCGGCGCGTCCTTGGAAGGCACGGCCACGACCAGCAGATCCACGGTGATGGGGAAGGAGGAGCAGTCACGGAAGCATCTCACGCCATCGATCTCTGCGGGATGGTCCTTCAAGACAAAGAGCCGGCTTCTATCGAAGCCGGCTGAAATGACGTTCCTCAGGATGACGCGGCCCATGTTCATCTTCTCCGACACGCCGGCGACCGCGACGCTCGACGGCTTGAGGAGCGCGCCCACCGCCTTGGCGGTCGGAGGGACGCGGGCGAGCTTCATGGCGGGCCTGAAGCGCAGGAGCCCGTCCAAGGCGATTAGGCCCTGGGGAGACACGGCCAAGGGGTTGACCTCGATCTCGTCGATGGCCCACTTGGAGCCGCCTGCGGGGACCTGGCCCCAGGGGGCCAGGTCCTGGTAGGCGAGGAGGAGCTTGGCGAAGGCCTCGAGCCAGTCCTTGAGCGCGGAGTCCTCGACCGCGCGCTTGGACCCGCGCACCTTGCCCGAGGCGTAGCGCCAGACCCAGGCCCGGTCCAGGAAGCCCTGCCACCCGCCCGTTTCCTCCAGGAGCTTGAGCGGCGCGATGGCGGGGACGATGCCGGGCTTGAGCGCCGCGGATGCTTCCTCCGCGTGGGTGCCGCCGACGCCCAAGCTCAAGACCGGGCCGAAAGCCTCGTCTTGCCGGCCTCCCAGGATGAGCTCGTGGCCCAAGGAGAAGACGGTGTGCTCCACGAATTCGCAGGCCAGGACGCCCTCGGCGTGCGGAAAGCGGCCGCGCATGTCCAGGAGGGCCTTCTTGACCTCGAATTCCTCCTTGCTGACCACGCAGACCGCGCCCTCATCGGTCTTGTGCAGGGTCTTGGATGAGGCGATCTTGAGCACGACCTTCTCGCCCGGGAACTCCCGGAGGATGTTGCCCGCTTCGCCGTCCAGGGCGGGCTTGGTCTTGGCCGTGATGACACGGTGGGCCGGCACTCGCAGGCCGAGGCCCTTTAGGACGGCGTAGACCTCGGGCTCGGTCAGCGCGGTCCTTCCTTCGGCATGAGCGGCCTCGAACAGGGATTCGAGGCTCTTCACGGCGTCGGATGGATTCGGGGCCTTGGTTCTTGTCATGGCATCCTCAAGGGCGTCGACTGGGCGCGGTCATCGGTTACCATTGTCATGATAACCGTAATTGGAGGCTGCTTCAAGCAGGTAGGGGCAGGCAGGGGTCCGGAAAAGTCGCGCGGCCTGGCGGATTGGGTTGGGTGGTTGGGGAAGAGCGCCAGGCCGCGTCAGATCTGTTGGATTACCAGGTCGATTCGATCGGATTGATGCCGATCTCGTTCTCCAGGTCCCACTCGGGGAGGGTGATGCGCCGCTCAGACTCGACCGTGACGGGTCTGTCTTGAGCCTTCTCTTCCTTGATCTCGACCGCGTGGGCCGTGGCGGGCTTCTCCGCGTTGTCGAAGACAGCCTTCAGGCTGGCGGTCGCGGCCTCGAACTTGCCGGAAACGGCCTGGATCTTGGCCAGGTTGAGCTTGGACTTCACCGTGACCGGGATCCCCACGGGGAGGGGATCGTCCGGGTTGGGGCTGGTCCGAGGATACTGGGCAGGGCCCACTGGTCCGTTGGTCAGCCGGGGGACCTCCACCGGGAGGACGGGCTCAGGCACGACCGCGATGGTCGGAAGGACCGGCTCAGGCAGCCTGGTCGCCGGAACGGTGACTGGCGAGGGTAGGGAGGCCGTGAAGTTGAACTGCGGGCCTACATTTGGGAAACCAACCATGGGGAGCGCCGGGGAAGGGAGCTGGATGGCGGGCCGCCCGATGCCGGCTATGGGTATAGGATAAGACGGCAGGCTTGTCGGAGTGACCGGGGTCCCGATGCGGATCCCCTCTCCATGCGCCGGCACCAGAAGGCCAGCTGCGAGCAAGCCTGCAAATAGGTTCGTCATGTTGAGGATATGATACCGGGGAACAGGGGCCAGGCAGAAGGAGATTGGTCAATGCCCGGCGTTGATTCCAGTCAATGGGTCTTTGAACTCACGCGCAGGCGGGCAATTTGGCCCATCATTCGCCGGGCGGCCATTCCATATAGAAAGTCACAGGGCCGGCATTCACGGATTCCACCAGCATGTGGGCGGCGAATTCGCCGGTCTTGACCGTAAGCCCGGAAAGCTTCAGGAACTCCACGAATTCTTCATAGAGCTTCTTGGCAGGCTCCGGCGCTGCCGCAGCGGTGAAATCAGGCCTTCTGCCTGCCCATGGGTCTCCGTAGATGGTGAATTGCGAGATGACCAGGACCTCCCCCTTGACATCCATCACGGATTGGTCGAATTTGCTTTCAGAGTTCGGGAAAATCCTAAGGCCTAGGATATTGTCGCACAACCGCCTGGCCCGTGCCGTGTCATCGCGCTGCCCAACGCCAAGGTAAATGAGGAGGCCGCGGGATATCTCCCGGCGTTCCCCTCCCGGCAGGGTGACGCCGGCGGAATTGACTCGTTGGAGGATGCAGCGCATATGTCAGCCGGAGAAGCCCGCAGGGCTTCTCCGGCTTGAGGTTTGCGTTCTTCTGTCTTCATAAAGCATAACCTTCTTTTTTGTTAATATCAAGGTGTATGAGGCTCTTCATCGCCGTCCCCGTCGACCCAGTCCGGGAGAAGGTCGGCCGGATCATGAACGACCTGGCCTCTGCCGCTGCGGACGTGAAATGGGTCAAGCCGGACAACCTTCACATGACCATCCAGTTCCTTGGGGAGACCCCTCAGGACAAGGTGGAGGCCGTCGGAAGGGCTATCTCCGAGGCCTGCTGCGGCAGGCCGAGGTTCGAGTTGGCGTTCGGGCAGCTGGGGGCTTTCCCTTCGCTGGACCTGCCCAGGGTGATCTGGCTTGGGATCGCCGAAGGAGCGGACCGGCTTGGGGAATTGGCGCAAGCCTTGGCCAGGGGACTGACAGGGCAAGGTTTCGCCCTTCCAGAGGAAGGGCGAGGATTCAAGGCGCATCTCACCATAGGCAGGGTCAGGAGCCGGAGGAACGCGTACCGGCTCAAGGACCGGGTCAGCGCCTGGAGTCCCGAGAAGATGGGCCTGCCTAGGGTCGCGGTGGACCGGCTGGTGCTCTACGAAAGCCGGCTCAGGCCAGGCTGGCCGGTCTACACGGTCGTGAAGACAGCGGAACTGGCCTGAGCGGGGGTCGGCCAGGGGGTCGAGGGGGTCAGGATTTCTCCTCCATCACGGCTACGCCCTGCCAGTCGTCGGGCAGGCCGGTCTTGAGGAGATGGCGGCAGCGCGCCACATAGAGCAGGCTCGCGGCGTCGTCGCTGTCCTTCGCTCTCACCTCGGAGAATCGCTGCTCGGCGTCCGAGATGCGGCCTTCCTCATAGAGCCTGACGCCTTCCTCGAAGAGGTCCTTGGTGCCGGCCTTGGCAGCGGCGAGCGTCTCTTCGCAGCCCGCGGCGACCTCGAACACCGCCACCCACTCCTTCTTCCCTTTGACCCGGACCTTGCCGGTCTCGTGCAGGGCCGCGCGGTAGTCCCGGTAGGGGAAAGCGACCTCGTAGGTCAGGCCGGAGAGCTCGAAGGTATCATAAAGGAAGAAGGTCGAGGGGTCGGCGTCATGGAGCTTCTTGAACCCGGACTTGGCCTGAGGCTGGGCCAGGGGCCGGCCGCCCGGGGAGAATGGCTCTGCTTCATCGATGCAGACACCGTGGCCCGGCCCGCGATGCTCAAGGACTGCCTGAGCTACTGCCTCGGCCGCGACGTCGAGTTCCTCTCGCTCATCCCCGCCGAGGCCGCTGTCTCCTTCTCCGAGCGCGTGTTCCTTCCGAGCATCTTCATGATCATCGCGGCTTCCATGGATTTCCGGCGCGTCAACGACCCCGCAGACCCCTATGCCCTGGCCAACGGCCAGTTCATGCTGTTCAAGCGCTCGGCCTACGAAGGGCTGGGGGGGCACGGGGCCGTGGCGGGCGAGATCATGGAGGACATCGCCCTGGCGCGGCTCGCCAAGAAGGCCGGCATCCGCTACCGCTGGGTGTTCGGGGAGAAGGTCGTGGAGACCCGGATGTACCGGGGGCTCTCCGACATCTGGCACGGGTTCTCTAAGAACATGTCCGAGATCATGCGGGGGCGAGACGCCGGCGTCTGCGTCGTGATGGCGCTCAAGTCCTTCACCCTGGGGTGGGGCTCGGTCGTCCTGCCCCTGGCTTTCTGGGGCTTGGGCTCCCAGGACCCGGCTGGCGCGATGGCGTTCTGGATGTGCGCCGCGGCGTCGGCGGCGCTGTTCCTCGCGCAGGCGGCGACGGTGTTGGATCTCCAGGTCCCCGTAGGCTACGCGGTGTTCCTGCCCGCAGGGTTCACCCTGCACGCCGCCATCACGCTCAACAGCTGTCTGAACGCGGGCCAGAGGCGATGGAAAGACCGGGTCTACGGCTCGTCTTGACCCTCGCCGCGGTCCTGCTCAGCGGTTGACGATGAGCGAGCGCAGGAGGCCGACGAACTCGGGGTCCTCCTTGGGGTTGACCAGCGCGGCCTGGGCCCAGGCGTCGGCTTCGCTGTTGATGTTGCGGTAGGTGCAGAACGCCGTGATCCGCGTCTTGGCGGGCCGACTCGGCACGGTCAGGAAGCCCTGCATGGTCTTCTTGAGCCTTCCCCCGGTCTCGGACTCGCGGCTGTTGAGCTCGAAGAGGAAGTCCATCACGGGCGCCAGCGGGCACCAGGAGGCGTTGAGGCCCTTGGCCAGGCACGCTTCGAGCCCCTTGAAGAGCCAGTCGAGGACTTCGGCCTCGCGCTCGGCGGGCGCGCCGCGCAGGAGGGTCAAGAGCGCCCAGGCGGCTTCCCTGCCGAGGTGGACCGGCACGGCCCTGTCGCCCGAGCGCGCCTCGAAGGCGCGGTCGCAGGCCGCGAGCCTCAGCAGGCTCTCGGCGATGGGACGCCAGTCGGTCCTGCGGCAGAAGTGGCTCGACACGACGACGGCGGAGAGGAGCCCCGGGTCCTCCTCGTCGCGCTTCGTCAGGACCTCCGTGACCTGCTCGGGCTTCAAGGCCAGCGCGGCCCGGGCCGCCTTGACCGGGTCCACGGCCAGCCAGTCGAAGCTGACCAGCCCGTTGAGCGGCGGGATGGCGCCGAGCAGGATGATTCCTTTCTCCTGCAGGGTCCCCACCGCTTCCGGCCGGATGGTGTCGAGGTTGCACAGGACGTATTCCCGCAGCTCGGGCTTGGCTGGGCCCTTCTCCAGCGCCTCGACGAGGGCTTCGGCGGCCCGGCCGCGGGCCTTCTCGAAGACCGCGGCCGCCACGGGATGAGGCTTGCGGCCGGTCAAGGAGAACCGCGCGCCGCACACGATGGCCTCGTAGGCGCGGATGCGCGTGGCGGCGCTTAAGGCCGCGTCCGCCACCGCATCCGCGAGGAGTTCCGCGACCTGGTCGGCCGCTTGGGCGTATCTCGGGTCGTCCTTGAACAGGAGGTTGAACTGGTGCACCGCGGCGGCCGTCAAATCCGACCTCCTCGTGCTCACCAGGCTCGATCCCAGGACCCCCAGGATGGCGACTAGGTCGGGCGGGCGCTTGCGGATGAGATCGAAGAAGGCGCCGAAGGCGCAGGCCGCCAGGTCGAAGGCCTGCGTGGCGCCTTCGAAGGAGGCCTCGGCCGTGCGCAGGTCCGACACCAGGCGCAGGAGAGCCTTCTCGATCCGGGCGGCCAGGTCGGGGGCGTCCTTGGCGAGGCGCACGCCGAGGAAGACGGCCACGACGGCGGACGCCGGGTCTTGGGTGGACTCGAGGGCCGCGAGGATGGACCCGGGCTCGGCTTCCTTGGCCGCGGCGTCGAGCTTCTCTTCGACGGGCTGCACGCCGCAGGGGCTGCCGCGATCGTCGCGGACGAGGTTGAAGACCTCCTCGAGACGCGGGAGGACGGATTCGCTCACTAAGGTCGGGCCGGCCGGCCGCGGCTGTCTCCCGCCACCTGGCCGGGACGGCGGGTCGATGCGATGAGGTCGGAGAGGACGGCCATCGTCTCCTCGAGGACGAAGTCGGGGACGGGGGGCGCCTTCTCATAGTCCTGACCGGCGGCGGCCGCGGTCATGGTGCTCTTGGCGACCTCGGTGCTCTTGACCACCACCGTCTCTCCGGTGGTGGCGAGCTCCGTCTTGGCCGACGTCTTGGGGGGGACGCCGTCGAGCAGGTCCAGCGTGATCTCCTTGAACGCGGGCTCGGCGGCCTTGCGCGCCAGGCGGTCCTTCTTGCGCCGCTCCAGGCGCGCGTTGTCGGCCTCCTTCTCGGCGAGGCGCTTGCCTGCGTTGAGCGAGACGGTCTTGTCGTCCTTCTGCTTCTTGTACCGGGAGATGTCCTCCCGGACGTAGGCGAACTCGGGCGAGGAGGAGACCCGCGACCGGGAGCGCTTCTTGAGGTCGTGGAGCGCCGAGGTCACGGAATCGAGACGGGCGTACTCGGTCGGTTTCTGGATGTCGAAAGGGAGGGCGTTCTTGAGCGCCGTCTCGGTGATGTCCATGAAATCCGTCACGCCGGGCAGATGGATGTCCGGGATGACCCCCCGGTTTTGGGTCGACTCCCCGGAGATGCGGTAGAACTGCTGGATGGTGAGCTTGAGCGCGCCGCTCTTGCCGGTGCGGAAGAAGGGGGGCATGTACTCGTCGAGGTCGATCATGGACTGGACCGTGCCCTTGCCGAAGGTGCTCTTCTCGCCCACGATGACGGCGCGGCGGTAGTCCTGGAGCGCGCCCGCGAGAATCTCGGAGGCTGACGCGCTCGCCCGGCTCGTCAGCACGACGAGGGGACCGGCGTAGAGGACCTCGCCGTCGCTGTCCTTGAGAACGTTCATGCCGCCGCCGGATTCCCGGACCTCGACCACCGGCCCTTCCTTGATGAAAAGGCCCGTGAGGCTGATGGCCTCGGTGAGGGCGCCGCCGCCGTTCCGCCTGAGGTCCAGGATGATGCCGTCGATGCCCTCCTTCTTGAGCTCGTCGATGAGACGGGCCACGTCGCGGGTGGTGCTCTTGGCCTCGCTGCCGCCCTTCATGTCCGCGTAGAAGGACGGCAAGTCGATGATCCCGAGCTTGGCCTTCCCGGAGGGGCCGCGCTTCGGGTCCCCTGGGAGGGGCGTCTCAAGGATCTTGGCCTTGGCTTCCTGGTCCTTGAGCCTGATCTCGTCCCGCACGATGGTGACGACCACGCGGGTGGCGGGGTCGATGGCGTCGTTCGGGATGGCCCTGAGCCTTACGGTGGTGCCCTTGGGGCCGCGGATCATGGAGACCACGCGGTCGAGTTTCATGCCGACGACGTCGACGAAGGGCTCGTCGCCCTGCGCCACGGCCTCGATCTTGTCGTTGGGCTTGAGCCGCTTGTCCGTCTCGGCGGGCCCGCCCGGGACCAGGGAGACGATCTTGGCGTAGCCGTCCTCGGACCGCAGCACGGCCCCGATGCCGGTCAGGGAGAGCCGCATGTTGATGTCGAAGGTCTCTTTCGACGGGGGCCCCATGTACTCGGAGTGGGGGTCGAAGACCTGCGCCAGCGAGCTGAGATAGAGCTGGAGCACGTCGGTGGCGTCGAACTCGCGGTAGCTGCGCAGGAACCTCTCGTAACGCAGGTCCACGTTCTTGGCGGTCTCGGAGGACGCGGTCTTGTTGAGCTTCTCCTGCAGGAGCTCGCTCTTGACCCTCAGCCGCCAGAGCTCGGCGCTCTCCGCCGGCGTGGCCGGCCAGGGGGCTTCGCGCCGGTCGAGCACGAGCTTCTCGTTCAGGCTGAAATCGTGCGTAAGGGCTACGAGCTTCTTGCTCAGCGCGGTCTTCTCTTCGAGCCTCTCCAGGAACTTGTTGAAGATGTCGTAGGCGGGCTGGACGTCCCGCGCCGAGATCCTGTCGTCGAGACTGGTGGCGTAGAGCGTTTCGAAGGCGTCGATGTCGGCCTTCTCGAAGACCATGTGATGGTAGTCGAGGTTGTCGATGTACGCCCTCAGCGTCCGGGTGGAGATGGCGTCGTTGAGGAGCGGCTGGCCGCGGCCGCGCAGGGACAGCGCCTCGTTGAGGAGGCGCTCGCCGTGGTCGCCGCGCTCGCGGGAGGACATGGTGTCGAGCACGACGCGCCGGTTGTAGTGGCGGGCCCCCAGGAACCGGGCGGTCAGCTCCGCGATGTGCCCGGCCGCAGCCTCGGGCGCGGACGCGGCCTGCGCCGGGCCCTGTCCGAGCGGCCAAGCCAAGGCCAGCGCGCAGACGAATGTCCGCAGAGAGCGCGGCCCCGGGGGGGACATGGCATGTCTACAAGGCCGCCTTCATCTCCTTGAGGAAGGCGATGGCCTGCGCCAGGCCCATGTAGGGGATGCGCACGCCCTTCTTCGACCAGCCCTCGTAGTTGATGTCCTGGACCCATTCCCGCAGGTCGATGCCGGTGGTGTCCCTGTAGATGGTGATGCGCACGACCAGGGTGACCCCGGCCTTCTTGGGGAGCCTTGAAAGCTCCTGGTCGCGGAGGGTGTCGGGGCTCTCCGGGAGCTTGGAGAGGGCCTCGATGACGCCGTCGAGCAGGGTCTGGTTGAGCGTGACGCCGGCCTTGGTCGGGCCGGTGTAGTTCTTGCGGCGGACGAAGGTCCGGATGGAGCCGTAGCGGTGGCCGCGGTACTCGTCGATGTAGAATTTCAACTCGGAATCGTCCGTGAGCGGGACGGAGCCTATCTCCTTGAGCGGCTTGAACTGCGGGGCATCGGCCATCGTTACCTCCAGGGGATCCGCCCGATAGTTTACCATATGTACATATAAAATATATAACATGTAAGATTGATTGCTCTTCTCCTTGCAGTCTCCCTTCTTCTCATCCTGCTCAACGGGCTCTTCGTCCTGGTCGAGTTCGCCATCGTCCGGGTCCGGCCTTCCCGCATCGAGATGCTGGCCCGCCACGGGGGCAAGCGCGCGCTCCAGGCTCAGGAGGTGCTGGCGCACCTTGACATCTATTTGGCGGCCTGCCAACTGGGCATCACCATGTGCTCCCTGGCCCTGGGGTGGATCGGCGAGCCCGCCATCGCCAAGGTCCTGACGCAGGGCTTCGGCTGGCTGCCGTTCGCGGTGGGGCCCAAGGTCGTGCACGTGGTCTCCTTCGGCGCGGCCCTGATCCTGCTCTCCTTCGCGCACATCGTGCTCGGCGAGGTGGTGCCCCGCTCGATCGGCATCCAGCTCGCGGAGCCGGTGTCCCTGTGGGGCGCCTATCCCTTGCGCACCTTCTTCCTGGTGGTGAAGGCGCCGGTGTCGTTCATGTCGCGGACCTCCTTGGCGCTGGTGAGGCTGGCGGGCTTGAAGCCCGCGGCCGAGTCCGAGTCCATCGTGACCGAGGAGGAGATGCGCATCCTCCTGGGCGAGACGCAGGAGAAAGGGACCCTGCCCTTCGAGCGGCTCATGCTCCTGGAGAACCTCTTCGACTTCGGGTCCACCAAGGCGGGAGAGGTGATGATCCCGATCGAGAAGGCGGCGTTTCTCTCCTTGGCCAAGCCCTGGGAGGAGAACCTCGAGACCATCCGCTCGCGGCGCCTCTCGCGCTACCTCCTCTGCGAGGCGGGCATCGAGACCATCGTGGGCATGGTGCACGTGAAGGACCTCGTCCTCAAGTGCGAGCCGGCGAAAGCCCCGGACCTCAAGGCCCTGCGCCGGGACCTGGCCGAGGTCAAAGACGGCGACGCCATCGAGAAGTTCCTCAAGGTCTTCCCCGACAAAGGGGTGCACCTCGCCCTGGTCAAGGACGCCGCGGGCAAGGCGGTGGGCATCTTGAGCCTCGAGGACATCCTTGAGGAGCTCGTGGGGGAGGTCCATGACGAGCACGACCTGCCTCAGGCTTGGTCGCTGACCGAGCTCGTGGTCCCGGGAGCGGTGGCCATCCAGATGGCCGCCCCGGACCGGCAGTCCGCCATCCAACAGCTCCTCGACAAGCTGTGCGCGGCCGTGCCCGGGATCGACGCGAGGGAGACCTTCAAGCTCATCTGGGACCGGGAGACCAAGTTCTCAAGCGGCGTGGGCAGGGGCATCGCGGTCCCGCACGCGAGGCTCGCGACGGTGGCCAGGCCCATCGTGGCCCTGGGACGCTTCGCCAAGCCCGTCCCCTTCCCGGCGCCCGACAGCGTGCCGGTCCGGCTCGTGTTCCTCATCCTGACACCGACGGCTTCGCCCATCCTCCAGCTCAAGATCCTCCAGAGGATCGCCTCGCTGGTCACCAACGAGAACCTCCGCCGGAAGCTCCTTCGGGCCAAGACCCCGGAGCACATGCTCGAGCTGCTGCGCACGGCGGACACCATGCTCGCGGCATGACCTCCAACTTCATCTTTCCGGAGAATTGACAATGCCTTTGTCTCGGCGACAACGAGACTGTTCCTCGCCCATGGTGGGTTCTTTCGCCTCCTGCTGGGCGAAAACCGCGTCCAACAATCAGCCCGGCATCAGCGTCCGCGACCATTGTCTTAATGTCGGCTGCGTTGCCGAAGCACTGCTGGCGCTGTTGCCGTCGCATCTGAAGGAACTGCTGCCGCCGGGCGCGGCCACCCTCGCCGCCTTGCACGACATAGGCAAAGTCTCGCCGGGGTTTCAGGCAAAGTGCCCCGCGTGGCTGGTGAAGTACAACATCCAGCCAGCATCCGTTGCGGGCTGCGAGAATGACCACGCCAAGATCAGCCAGTTCACAGTGCAAGGGCGCATTGCTGACTCGTTGCGATTTTGGGCGGCTGTCATAGGTGCGCACCACGGAAAGATCAAGGGTGACCGGCTTACTTCCATTGCGGAAACTAATCAGGCGGTCTGGGCCGTAGAGCGGCGGTTGTTGGTCGAGGATACATTGCCCCCTGGACCGACAGCCTGAACCGAAATGTCAAGAAAAGCTTGTTAGAATGAAGGTAAGCGTTCAGGGGGGGCCGTGAGCCGCCGCCATTATTTTCCGCTGGACTCACGTTGTTCCTCTTTGGTAGTCTTGTGGACGCATGGAAAGCGTCCGCCGCATCCAGGGCCGCGACTTGCGCGAGTCGGACATCGCGGCGATTCGCTCTCTGATCGCCGCCAATCCGACCTGGCATCGAACCCGACTATCGGTTGAACTGACGCGAGCTTGGAGCTGGCGCTCCGCTTCCGGCCGGTTCCAACCTACATTCCGCTTATCGGGGACGGGGTTTTCCGAATTATTCCAGCCGGCCCCGATGCCTGATCTTACGAGACCGCGCCGTCCGCGGAAACCGTCAGGCCAAAGACGAGCTGCTTGAGGTCCGGCCGGTGGTCCTTGTTCTTCCCATGCGTAATCCGGGGCTCCCGGACCGAGCCTAGGTACTCGCCGTGAAAGGTGACCGTGGTCGTGTCGTGATGCATGCGGCTCTTGGCGATCTTG
>JACQWX010000031.1 GCA_016209035.1 Elusimicrobiota bacterium
AGCCCCTCGAACGACGCCGGAAGCGTGCCGTCGCCCAAGGCGACAAGCGACGATGCCAGTCCCATGGGTATCCCCTTCTCGGCGTTCGAGGGGAGACTCTACCATTTCTCGTCGGAGGTCCGGCTTAAGTGAACGGCATTGAGGTTAGACACAAATCTAGCTCTTGACAATCCCCCAGAATCAGCGTATACTCAATGTAGATACACGGGGGACACTATGACCACGATTGTTCAGAAGTGGGGAAACAGCCTCGCGCTACGTATTCCCAGCTCCCTTGCCAAGGACGTCCATTTGCACCAGGGCTCTATGGTTGAGGTAGCAGTCGTAGAAGGCAAGATGGTTGTGGAGCCAAAAGGGCAATCCAGACTGTCGCTCGCGCAAATGCTCAAGCGCATCACCAAGACCAATCGGCACGCTGAGCATGATTGGGGCAAGGCATTCGGTCAGGAAATCTGGTAATGTCACGCCCTTATTGTCCGAAGCAGGGGGATGTCGTTTGGCTGTCATTTACGCCGCAGGCGGGGCACGAACAGGCAGGCCACAGGCCGGCTCTCGCACTCTCTCCTGAGGCATATAATCGGAAAGTGGGCCTTGCCATCTTCTGTCCAATCACCAGTCAGGCAAAGGGCTATCCCTTCGAGGTCTCCATCCCCGCTGGCCTCAGCATCGCAGGCGTCATCCTGTCCGATCAAGTGAAGAGCCTCGATTGGCATGCCCGAGGAGCCCAGTTCTGTTGCAAGATTCCTGGGGCCACATTGGCTGAAGTCCTAAGTAAGCTCAATGTCTTGTTGGGCGATTGTGTCTAACAAGCGCTTCAGCCGACCGCGCTACGCAGCTGAGTCGGCATACGGGGCACGCGGCGGCTGAGCGCCCCGTTATATCGACGGAGGGCCGGAAATGCCCCGCCACTGTGAACGGTAGAATAGCGAGAAGAGATAGCAGAAGACGGTGTCATTGACGGATACCTGCGTTTTTCGGACCAAGTCGGCCACCGTTTCGGAGCATCCCGGCCACCATCTCGGACGATCCCGGCCACCCTTTCGGAGCAAGTCGGCCACCCTGGCGGGATGACTCGGCCGGCCAAATGGCCGGCCCCCGCTGGGCCGTAAGGCCCTTCAAGCGACGCTGGGTAGTGTGTTCTCATGGAACCTTCCCCTACGGGGAGGAGGTCCCATGCCAACGGAGCGATTACCCATGCGTCAGATCAAGGAAGTTCTCAGACTCAAGCTGGACTGCGGGCTTGCCAACCGGCAGATTGCCCGCAGCCTCCACATAGCCCGGTCGAGCGTCGCCGACTACCTTCGGCGTGCGCAAGATGCCGGACTTGCGTGGTCCGAGGTCCAGGGCCTCACCGAGGTTGCGCTGGAAGCTCGGCTCTTTCCGCAAGCCGCGGCCTCGACCTCGGCGCCGCGTCCCCTGCCAGACTGCGAGCGCATCTACAACGAGCTTCGCGATCACCGCAGGTTCAACCTCACCTTGGCCCAGCTCTGGCAGGAATACCAGGAGGTCCACAAGGACGGGCCCCGCCCTTACGGGTACACCCAGTTCTGCGAGCACTACAAGGCCTGGCTCGGCAAACAGGACCTCGTCATGCGTCAGGATCACCGGGCGGGCGAGAAGCTCTTCGTGGACTACACCGAAGGGCTCTCCATCTTCAACCGCGAGACGGGCGAGGAGATCCCCACGGTACTCTTCCTCGGCGTCTGGGGAGCATCGAACTACACCTACGCCGAGGCCAGCCTCAACCAGCAGGTGCCGCAATGGACCCGGTCCCACGTCCGGGCCCTGGACTATTTCCAGTGCGCCCCCTACATCTTGGTTCCGGACAATCTCAAGAGCGCGGTCCTCAAACCCTGTTTCTATGACCCCGAACTCAACCGCAGTTACGCCGAGATGGCCCAGCACTACGGCTGCGTCGTCTTGCCAGCCAGGCCCTACCATGCCCGTGACAAGGCGAAGGTCGAGGCGGGTGTTCTGGTAGCCAAGCGCTGGATACTGGCCGTCCTGCGCCATCGCGCCTTCTTCAGTCTCGAGGATCTCAACGCGGCCATCCGTGAACTGCTGGAGCGCCTCAACGCGCGGCAGCTGCGCAAGGTCAAGAAGTCCCGGCGCGAAATCTTCGAGGCCCTGGACCGGCCTGCCGCGCGGTCCCTGCCGGAGCGCCGCTACGAGTACGCGGATTGGAAGAAGGCCCGGGTCAACATCGACTACCACATCGACGTGACCAGCCACCTCTACAGCATCCCCTACCGCCTGGCGCACGAGCAACTCGACGTGCGCCTGACGGCCACGACCCTCGAAGCCTTCCACAAAGGAGAGCGCGTGGCGACGCACGCCCGGTCCTACGTTACGGGAGGCCGCACCACCAATCCGGATCACATGCCGCCGTCGCACCAGAAGCACCTGGAATGGACGCCGTCTCGGATGAAGGAATGGGCCGCCAAGACGGGCCCCGGCACCGCGGCTTTCGTAGAGCGCCTCATGGCCAGCCGGCCCCACCCGGAGCAAGGCTACCGCGCTTGCCTGGGTGTCCTGAGCCGTCTGGTCCCGGCCTTTTCCCCCGAGCGCGTCGAGGCGGCCAGCCGCCGGGCTCTGCGGTTCAACACCGTGTCGTACCGCTCGCTGCACACCATCCTGGCCGCGGGCCTCGATCGCGTCAACGACGAGCCTCAGCCGGACCGGCAAGCCAGTTTGCCCCTGCACGAAAACGTGAGGGGCCAGACGTACTATCACTGAACAGGAGGAACGTCACGATGCTACATGAAGCGACCATCAGCACACTGCAGGACATGAGGCTCTACGGCATGGCCCAGGGTTTTCAGAACCGGGCGGGAACCCCCCAGCACGCGGAGCTCTCCCACGCGGACTTCGTCGGCCTTCTCGCGCAGGATGAGAAGACCTACCGCGAGAACGTCCGCCTCAAGCGCCTGTTGCTCAACGCCAAGCTCCGCCAACAGGCGGCCCTGGAGGACATCGACTACCGGCACCCGCGGGGACTGACCAAACAGGCCATCGCCGAGCTGTCCAACCCCCAGTGGATCGGCGCCCACCGCAACGTGCTCATCACGGGTCCTACGGGGATCGGCAAGAGCTACATCGCCTGCGCCCTGGGCAACCTCGCCGCACGGGGCGGCTACACCGTCCTCTACACGCGCGCTCCTCGCATGTTCGAGTCGCTCCACCAGGCGCGCGGGGACGGCTCGCACCTCAAGGCGCTGCTGCGACTGGGGAAGGTGCAGTTGCTCGTTATCGATGACCTGCTGGTGACGCCCCTCGCGGAGTCTGAGCGCCGGGACCTGCTGGAGATCGTCGAGGACCGCTATGCCACGACCTCCACGGTGATTTCCAGCCAGTGCCCGCTGAAGGAATGGCATCAGGCCATCGGGGACCCGACGATCGCCGACGCCATCTGCGACCGGCTGTTCCACAATGCCTACCGGATCGCGCTATGACAGCCTCAAAGAACTGGCGGCACAGAAACACCTTTCTCACCTGTCGGATACCGTACTTGACGAATATACTGAGGAGGCGGAGTGAATCGCCGTCTAACAAGCGCTTCAGCCGACCGCGCAAATGATTTGGCATAATAGAGTGCGCGGCGGCTGAGCGCGGCGTTGACGCAGCCATGACCGCAGTCCATGCTATGATACTATCGAGGCAGAACACGACGGGGCCGAGGAGGGCTGGGCCGAATGCGATTTGAATGGGATCCGAACAAGGCCAAGGCGAATATCAAGAAGCACGGCATCTCCTTCGAGGAGGCAACGACCGTGTTCGGCGATCCTCTGTCAATCACGATTTACGACCCCGCATATTCCAATGGCGAGGATCGCTTTGTCACCATGGGAATGTCGGCGATGGGCCAGTTGGTAGTGGTCGTCCACTCGGACCGCGCCAATGGCATTCGAATCATCAGCGCGCGGCGCGCCACCGGAGCGGAGGGTAGAAAATACTATGAGAAAGGGGTCTAAAGTATCCGACATGTACAGCGAATACGACTTTTCCAAGGGAGTTCGGGGCAAGTACGCCAAAAAGTATCATCAGAGTTCAAACATCGTCATTCTCGAACCCGACGTTGCGGCGCGGTTCCCGAACTCCGAGGCGGTCAACCAGGCATTACGCTCATTGGCGAGAATGCTGGGCCACAGGCGCGCCTAACAAGGGCTAGAGCCGACCGCCGGCATCTGGGAGGAGCGCCCATAGCCGGCGGCGGCTCAGCCCGGCGTTAGGCCCATTATCGACTTGATAAATGTATATTACCAATATATACTAGAAGGAGATGATCGACCTTGACCTGTCCCGATGTTCCGGTTTTGGATGGGACGAAGGAAACGCGGAGAAGAACTGGCGGAAACATCATGTCTCTCCCTCGGAGTGCGAACAAATCTTTTTTAATCAGCCGCTTGTTATCGCGCATGATGAGGAGCATTCTCAGAAGGAACCCCGCTATCTCGCCCTCGGGCAGACTGATGTGAAAAGACGATTGTTTATCGTTTTTACCATTCGGAAGAACCTGTTTCGCGTCATATGCGCCAGAGACATGAGCCGGAGAGAACGCGAGGCCTATAGAACCCATGAAAAGAATCCCTAAGTTCAAGAACGAGGACGAAGAAAGGGCATTTTGGGCTTCCCATGACTCGGCCGATTATGTGGACTGGAAGAAGCAGAAGAAGGCCATCTTTCCGAACCTAAGGCCCTCAGTCAAGGCCATCTCGCTGCGGCTTCCAGAATCTATGCTTGAGGAGCTCAGGCTCTTGGCAAACAAAAGGGATGTGCCTTATCAATCCCTCCTGAAGATCTTTTTGGCTGAACGCATCGCACAGGAGCTTAGGCTCTATCCGCACAGGGCCTAACAGTCGATCGCGGCTGGACGCTCAGACCGCGCTCAGAAAGGCCTGCCTGAGCTCCTTGTAGGTCCTGACGATCTTGGCCACGTAGTTGCGCGTTTCCTTGAACGGCGGGATGCCGCCGTACTTCCTCACGTTCCCGGGACCGGCGTTGTAGGCGGCCACGGCCTTCTGGGCCGAGGCGCTGCCGGAGAGGTCCGCCTTGATGAGGTCGGAGAAGGAGAGGGTCGCGAACCTGCCCCAGAGCCACTTGAGGTAGCGGACCCCGGCCCTGAGGTTGACCCGCGGGTCGAAGAGGGCGTCGGGGTCGTCGACCCCCATGTCCTTGGCGGTCGAGGGGATGAGCTGCATGAGCCCCCGCGCGCCGCACGAGCTGACGGCCCTGGTCCGGAAGTTCGACTCGGCCTGCACCATGGCCAGGACCAGCAAGGGGTCGGCCTTCTGCCGGACCGCCTCGTTGATGGTGAGGTCGATGACGCGCTGGCTCGCCCCGCGCCCGCGCAGGAGCTTCTCCACCTCGGCGAAGCGGGACCGAGCGGCCGAGATCGGGTCCGCGACGACGGGGGCCGGCGCCGGAGGCGCCGGCGAGAACTCGGCCCGCGTCCGCCCCGCGTTGTCGAAGAGCCGGTTGAGCGAGGACGCGTCCGACACGTCGCCCAAGCGCGCCTTGAGGCGCTCGACCGAGCCTCCCCGCCCAGACAACGCGCTTTGTCCCTGCGGCAACGGCGCAGGCTCCTTGCCGGGAAGAGCGATGAAGACGGAGCGCAGGCCGGGGTAAAGCTCGGCCAGCACGGCCATGCGCCATTGGTCGAATAGCATCTCCGAGCGGCCCAGGTCCTCCTGGGTCCGGGCGGCCTCGGCGCTCCGGCGGACGGCCTCCAGGCCGGGCAGATGGCGGGCGCGGGTCTCGGGGCCGTACTTGTCGAGGTTCATGCTCCACTCCAGGATGAGGCCCATGAGCCGGGTCCGGTCCTGCTGGAGAGGGTCCAGTGCGTTGGCGCTCGTGGGCGGCAGGAGAGCCGTGGAGAGTCCTAGGAACGCGGTCAGGACGAGGGGTAGAGGGGTCATGCCGGGAGGATATCGCTGATGGGCCTAGGCCTCAAGGGCCGGCGGGCCCAAGACCCCGGGGCCGGAGGGCCCGGCCGTTTCTGGGCCCTGGGACCTAGACGCGCCCGCCTTCTCCGACGGAGCCCGCTCTTAGCGCGGCGAAAGCACCTTCCAGGGATGCCCGGTGATGTCCCGCCACGGGCCTAGGGTGAAGGCCCCGAGGGCCTGCGAAGAAGGCCCAGCCCGGCTAGGCCTTGCGGCCCCTGGGCCCGAGGCCCAGGAGCTTGCGGATGACGAGGTCGCCGGCGCCGCTGGTCATCTCGACGGAGAACCCGGCGCCGGATTCCGAGCCGAACTCGCTGTCGAGGGAGCCCGCGCCGGACTTGAGACGGATGCGCATCCGCGTCCCTTCCGGGAACTCCAGGTGCCCATCGCCGCTGCCGGTCTTGATGGCCACGCGGCCCTGGCCCGGCGCGGAGGTCCATGAGAGGCTCAGGTCCCCGGTGCCGGACTTGAACTCCGCGTCTTCCGAATAGACGGCTCCATCCACGTCGCCGGTCCCGGTCTTGAGCGAGAGCCTCCCCCTGACGCCATCGAGCGCGACGTCCCCGGTGCCTGTGGTCGCCTCGAGCCCCGCCTCCATGCCGGCCACCGAAATATCGCCGAGGCCCGTGGTGATCCGCGCCTCGAGCCTGGCTGGGACCGACGCCTTGAACCCCGCCCGGCACATCCGCGACATCGTCAGCAGGCCCTTCCTCCCGGTCGACTCCACGCTCAGATCGAGGGTGGCGCCCGAGATTCTCATGCGCGGGGCGCAGGCCCCGCAGTCGTCGGGCACGAACTCGACCTGGGCCTTGCTCCCCTCGGTTGAGCGCAGGGTCACCTTTCCGCCCAGCGTCTCGATCTTGACCTTCCGTAGGTCCGCGGCGTCGAACTCGCGGCGCAGCTCCACGGGAGGCGCTCGGGTCCCCTCTCCCCGCGCGCCCTTGCCGGCCCGCGGCTCATGAGCCGCGAACAACGCCCTCAACCCCTTCCACAGAACGGACCCTGACGTCGACTCGCTCGCGGCGGCGGCGGCCAAGGCCCCGGAGAGCTCCTTGGCCGATTGCCAGCGCTCCTTGGGCTCGCGGCGCAGGCACCGCATGAGGATCCTACCCACCTCCGCCGGGATGGAGGGGTTGAGCTTCGAGGCCGGCTCGGGCTCGCAGGCGCTGAGCTTGGCCACGAACACCGCGGTGTCGGAGGCCTCGAAGGGATGGGTCAGGGTCGCGAGCTCGTAGAAGACGACCCCGAGGCTGAAGAGGTCGCTCAAGGGCGTGAGCGCCTCGCGGCCTCCCTTGAAGCGCTCCGGCGAGCAGTACCTCAGGGTGCCCAGGACCTGGTGCGAGGAGGTGAGGTCCGCGTCTTGCTGGCGCTTGGAGAGCCCGAAGTCCACCAGCTTGGCCCTGCCGTCGGTCGCGATCAGGATGTTGGAGGGCTTGACGTCGCGGTGCAGGATCCCCCGGGAATACGCTTCGAAGAGGGCGTCGGCCACCTCGGCGACGAGCGCGACCGCGTTGGGCACCAGGGCCGGGTCCTGGAGCGGGTCGCGCCGGACAGGCCGCAGGAAGTAGGGGAGCTTGGCCTCGTCCGGGGAGGCCTGGGGGAGGTAGCCGAAGCGTTCCAGGTCCGGGGCCTCGGAGCCGGCCTGATGGAGCGTCCGGGCCATGGCCAGGAAATGCGCGAGCGCCTTGCCTTCCACGAACTCCATGATGAAGTAGGGCCGCCCTTCGTGCTCGCCGTAGGAATGGATGCGCACGATGCCCGGGTGGTCGCACTTGGCGATGGAGCCGGCCTCGCGCAGGAAGCGCTGGCGGCCTTTGTCAGTGAGCTGACCTTCGAGGAGGAACTTGACGGCCACCTCCCGGTCGAGATGCTCGTCTTTGGCCTTGTAGACCGCGCCCATGCCGCCCTCGCCGACCTTGGCCAGGATGCGGCATCCCCCCACCACCTCCCCCGCCTCTATGACGCGCATGACGCAATCATATCCAAGGCCCTCGCGGCCGTCAAGGGTGGTCCACCTGGCGGTGCTTCCTCTCCGGGAACCACTCCGCCTCCCAGTCGCGCTTGGCGATCTCGGCCTTCTTGGTCCCCGGGAAGGTCATCTCGACCTTGAAGGCGTACTCCCGCACCCCCCGGGGCCGGAACCTCACCATCCCGCGCAGGTGGAAGTCATGCAGCCTCTTCTCGAAGGACAGCTCCTTCTCGATGAGCCTGAAGTCGTAGAGGCGGCCGAGGCCGCCCTTGGAGAGGACCTCGCTCCTCAAGTTCCCGCCGAGGACCCAGCCCCAGGTGGAAGGCTGCCAGCCGAACTCCATGTTGACGAAAGTGCTCCTCGGGATGGCTTGGTTGTGGCCGACGCCGGCGGATATGAACTCCTTCTCCGGCTCGCCATAGAGCCCCGTGAACAGCAACGAGCGGTTGCCCTGCTCGAGCTGGTAGTCGTCCCTCACCGCGAGGTCAAGGAACGGGGTCGGCGTGTAGATCAGCTCCGTGACCAGGGGCGAGACGCGGTCCCGGAATCCCAGATAGCGGTCCCGGAAGACCCTGAACTCGTACCCCGACTGCATGCGCACGAGGATCTTCCTGGCGGGCCGGAAGGTGTCCTGCAGCGTGATCCCGTTCGTTTCCACCCCGTGGTCGAGGGCGACGGCGTCGTCGGAGAGAGCGCCCGGCTTGTGCCGGACCTGGTAGGCATAGGCTAGGTCCCAGGCGCCGACCAAGGTGGTGTAGCGCACGTTGCCTTGGCCCATGTAGCGTCCGACGAAGGTGTTCTTCCAGGTCCGGGTGCTGGAGGGGTCCGAGAGCCTCTCGAGACGGTCGAAATAGGTCTGCGAATAGGAGACCTTGGGGGTGAAGCTCAGGCCCCGCGCGAGGCGGATGGTCCGCGACGCTTCCCATCCGGCGCCCACCGCCTTCTCCTGGTAGCCCCGGCTCCGGAGGTACGAGTTGTCGGCGAAGAACGACAGGGTGTTCAGCCACGGGAGCTTCCAGAACTTCAAGGGCTCGCTCTGGACATCCAGCCGGGGAAGGCTCTCCCTGTCTTTGACATAGCGCCGCATGGTGCCGTTGTCGACGTCGGCCCGCGACCAGCTGAGCCGCGCCACGGCCGAGGGCAGCCGGTAGACCACGGCCGCGGCGTTGACCAGCTCCGGGGTGACGCGAAAATCCTTCGAGCGGGCGTAGTGGTTGTTGAACTCGGCGTCCGACTGGGCATGGAGCCGCGCCTGCACAGAGATGGAGCTCGTGACGGCCTGATACTGGTCCGTGACGGCGACCCATCGGTTGTCGCCCGTGGACTGTTCGTGGATCCAATAGCCGTAGAGGCCCCCGCGGGCATCCTGGCCCTTGCGGCGATGGAGCTCTCCGCCGATGCCGACGCCCTGAGAGGTGTAGCCATCCACATAGGTCCTGCTGTAGAGATACTCCGAGTGCCGGGTGATGAAGGTGGTCTTGACGAAAGCGCCGTTCCTCCGGTCGTAGCCGACCTGGAGCTTGGACTCCCAGAGGTGGATGTCCACGAGCGGGGCGTAGAAGATCGGCAGGTACAAGACGGGCACCGGCCCGATGAAGAAGACCGTGTTCAACGCCAGGAGGTACTTCTTGGGGACCACCTCCAGCTGGCCCGAGTAGAGATGGTAGTGCTGCTTCGGCTTGACGTTGCAGCCGCTGAACCGCGCTCCCCGGTAGCTCAGCCGCCGGCCCGGGCCGGCGCGCATCCACTTGGCGCGGACGTTCCAGTCCCCGTAGCCGGCCTGAGGGTCCGCGAGCCACCCTTCGTGGGACTTCAGGTCGAACTCCCCGCGGCTGCCCAGGATGGCGCCGTACCCGTCGTCCAGGAACACGCTGCCGTCGGACCTGGCCTTCCTGGTCTCGCTGTGGATCCAGAACTCGTCGGCCCGCACGGTCCAGGTGGCCTCGCGCAGGAGGACCTGGCCCTTGAGGTGCATGACCGAGCTGGACTCGTCGAAATCGACCTGGTCGGCGGAGAACTGGACGTGCGAGGCCGGCGGCTCCGGGAGCGGGTAGTCCGTGGCGGCCTGGCCCAAGGGGGCCTGGGCCGGGGAAACGGCGCCGACCTGGGAAGGCAGGAGGATGAGCAGCCACGCCAGACAGCGGCCCGTCATGCCCCGGCCTGGGACGCCGCCCCAGCAGCCTCCCAGGCGAGCAAGGCCGCGCCGACGCAGCCCCAGTGAGGGTTGCGGGCCACGCGCACGGACACGGCCTCGAACGCGGTCCGGAAGGGCTCTCGCGCCAAGTGCTCCTTGATCGGGCCGAGGAGGAACGGCCCGGCTCGCGAGACCCCTCCCAGGATCACGACCGCGTCGGGATTCAGCAGGACGACCAAGTCGGAGATCCCAATGGCCAGATACCGGGCGGTCTCGGCCCAGACCCGCAGCGCCAGCGGGTCCCTCCGCTCCGCGGCCAGCCCGAGGACGCGGCAGTCGAGGTCCTTGGGGTCCGGGGCCAGGTCCTTGAGGGGCGACTTCCTCCCGGCTGAGGTGCGCAGCAGCTTCCTCGCGCGGGAGACGATCCCGTAGGAACCCGCGTAGGCCTCGAGGCACCCGCGGGAGCCGCACCGGCACCGGAGGCCCGGGTGCTCCACCTTCACGTGCCCGATCTCGCCGGCGCTGCCGGTCGCGCCGTGATGGAGCCGTCCGCCGATGATGAGGCCGCCGCCCACCCCGGTGCCCAGCGTGATCCCGACGACGTCCGAGGGCCTGCGGCCCATCTCCATCACGTAGGCGCCCCAGACCGCTGCGTTCGCGTCGTTGTCCACCACCACCCGGCGGCTCCCCGAGCCCCGGCCGGAGACGGGCGCTCTCTCGAAGGCCCGCTTGAAATTGAAGCCGTTCCAAAGCCTGAGGTTCGGCGCGAAGCGCAGCACCCCTCGGGCCGCGTCCACGTCGCCGGCCAGTCCCACGCCGATGCCGTCGGCGGGTCCGCCGAGCTCGGACTCCACCAGACGGATGACCGACGCGATCCGGCGGACGAACCTGACGGGACGATGCTCCGCGTGGGTCGGGATCTCGATCTCCCTCAAGCACAGGCCGGAGGAGTCCGCCGCGGCGAGCTTCGTCGCCGTGCCTCCGACGTCGATCCCGATGGCGAACCCGGCTCTATCCATGTCGCAGAGCGGCCGCGGCCTCTCCCGCCAGGTAGAACGACCCGCACACCACCGCGGTCCCGGCGGACCGTCGCGACCTCCAGGACCGCAGGGCGGCCGACACGGTGTGCTCGACGCTGACCCGGGCTCCCGGGACGCAGGCCCTGACGCTGCGCGCCAGGTCCACCGGGTCCATGGCCCGCGGGCTCTCCGGCCGGCACGCGGATGCCTCTCGGAGCCAGGGCGACAGGACCCGGAGCATCCCGGCGACGTCCTTGTCGCGGAGCATCCCGATGATGAAGCGCACGGACCCCGAGCTCCAGGGCGAGGCGCGGAAGGTGGCGGCGAAGTGTTCCATGGCTTCCACGTTATGGGCGCCGTCGATGATCACGGTCTTGCCGGCCGAACGCCGGACGTCGAACCGGCACGGCCAGCGCACGGTCGAGAGGCCGCGCTCCCAGGCCCGCTCCGGGACCTGGAACCTGCCCTCGATCCGCGCCAGGGCGGCCCGGGCGAGCGCGACGTTGCGAGGCTGCCGGCTGCCCAGGAGCCTGAGCTTCCACGGACCGCCTTGCGCGGGCCGCAGCACCTGGCTGCCGTTCCTCCAATCCACCCTCTCCACCTTGGGGAACGCCTCCACCGCGACGAGGGGCGCCCCCCGTTCCCCGGCGGCGCGGCGGATCGGCCTCATGGCCGAGTCGGCGAGGACCGGACACACGACCGGGCGCCCTTGCTTGATGATCCCCGCCTTCTCGGCCGCGATCGAGGGCAGGCTCGAGCCCAGGTACTCGACGTGGTCCTTGCCGATGGAGGTGATGACGCTCACCAGGGGGTCCTCGACCACGTTCGTCGCGTCGAGGCGGCCGCCCAGGCCCGCCTCGAGCACGATCACCTCGACCCGGCTCTCGGCGAAATGGAGGAAGCCGACCGCGGTCAGGAGCTCGAAGAAGTGGAGCTCGGACTTGGGGTCGGTCTTCAGGACCCTCCCCAGGAGTCTCCCGAAGACGGCCTCCGGGATGGGACGCCCGCCGACCCGGATGCGCTCCCGGACGCACGTCAGATGCGGGGAGGTGTAGAGCCCGGTCCGCCACCCGGCCGCCCGCAGGGCCGAGTCGATGATGGCGCAGGTCGAGCCCTTGCCGTTCGTCCCGGCCACGTGGATGGCCGGGACCTTGAGGTGGGGATTCCCGAGCTTGGCCAGGCAGGCCCGCAGGCCTTTCAGGCCCGACATGGCCCTTGGGCCTGGGGCCCAGGTCTCTGCCCTCTCCCAGAGCACCTCCACGGCCTTGCGGAAGGTCATGGTCTGCGCTCTGCCTTGGTCATCGGCGGACCCTGCGGATGGAAGCCCCGAGCCTGCGCAACCGCACTTCCAGGCGCTCATAGCCGCGGTCGATGTGATAGACCCGCTGGAGAATCGTCCTTCCCTTGGCCGCCAGGGCCGCCACGACCAGCGCGGCCCCGCCGCGGATGTCGGAAGCCATGACCGGCGCGCCGTTCAACGACGGCCGCCCCTCAACCCGAGCCGTCGACCCGCGCAGCCGCACCGCGGCCCCCATGCGGACCAACTCGGCCGCGTGCAGGAACCTGTTCTCGAAGACGGTCTCCCGGATGAGACAGGTCCCCCTGGCCAGGCACATCAAGGACATCCACGGCGCCTGCAGGTCCGTCGGAAAGCCCGGGTAGGGCAGGGTCCTGATGCCGACCGCCTTGGGCCTTGAGGCCAGGGAAAGGTCGATGAAGCCGTAGCCCGCGCGCACGCGGCTGCCCGCGGCTTCGAGACTCTCGAGGACGGCTTCAAGATGGGCGGCGCAGGCCCCCTCCAGCCGCACCGAGCCGCCTGTCGCGGCCGCGGCGATGAGGAGGGTGCCCGACTCGATCCGGTCCGGGATGACTGCGTGCACCGCCCCGCGCGGCAACGCCCGTCCCAAGGCCGCGCGGGACGGCGCCCTGCCGGGAATCGAGTTCACCGCCCCCTCGAGCCGGGCCCCGCCCCGCACCGTGACGGTCGCGGTCCCGGCCCCCTCGACTGAGGCCCCCAGCCGGTTCAGGAAGGCGCCCAGGTCCTCGATCTCCGGCTCCTGGGCGGCGTTGGCGATGACCGTCAGGCCGGACGCCAGGCAGGCCGCCATCATGAGGTTCTCGGTGGCCCCGACGCTGGGCAAGCGCAGACGCACGCGCCTGCCCTTGAGGCGCGCCGCGCGCATGACGACGTCCCCCGTCTCCTCGTGCTCGGTCGCGCCGAGCGCCCTGAAGCCCTGGAGGTGGATGTCGATGGGCCGCATGCCGATGGCGCACCCGCCGGGGATGGGCACGCGCACCGTGCCGAAGCGGGCCAGCAGGGGCCCGGCGACCAGGACCGAGGCGCGCATCTGCTTGACGATCTCATAAGGAGCGCGGGTCTCGAGCCTCCCCGTCGCGAGGACACGCACCGCGTCCCCGTCGTACTCGATGCGCTTGCCCAGGCTCTCCAGGAGCCTGAACGTGGTGCGGATGTCCCTGAGGTTGGGCACGTTGTCGATCTCGCAGGGGCAGTCCGTCAGCAGCGTCGCGATGAGGATGGGCAGGGCCGCGTTCTTGGACCCGCCGACCCTGATGGCACCCTTGAGCGGCCGACCGCCCTCGATGATGAAGCTGTCCATGAGGGGAGGTCAGGACTTCGGCTTCTCAAGGCTCTGGAGCCAAATGTATAGCCGCACCATGCGCATGTTGAAGAGATATTCTCCTTGCATGTCTCCTGACCGCAGGACCTTGAGGGTCTTCATCTTCTGCAGGAAATTGTTGAACTTCTTCCTCTCAGACAGAGTCAGGCCGGATTCGACATCCCTGCGCTGAAAACTCATGGTATCCGGGCCCATCTTGGCTATTTTCGCCAGAATCGAGTGGTAGTCCTGGCTCCTTAGAGCCTTGTAGACCTGTTGGTCCACGTACTTCTTGCCCACCTCATCCGCAGCCACGAACACGGCTTGAACGGCATCGTTTTTGTCGATGATGCCATCCTCGTCCTGCCAGAAGGCCGCGTCGCCAACGAGGTGCATGATTTTCGGGAAACCCGCCGAGTATTCCGCCATAAGAGCAATCGCATCGGGCTCCACGCGCATCTGCACGCTTTCGAATGCTTTCTCGAAGAACTCCTTCATCTCGTCGGGGGTCATCGGCTCTATTTCGACGACGTCAAATATCCTGTCGACAGGCTGGTGGTAACGGATCATCTCCCGGCGGCACTCCTCGACGCCGCAGAGCATCAGGAGCAGCGGCAAGGGCTCGCCGGCCAGCGCGTTCGTGTCGACCAAGCCCTTGATGAAATGCGCGAATTTCGGATTCGCGGAGATGCCGTTGATCTCGTCCAAGACAAGGAACAGACCTTTGACGCCCGTTTCCTTGAGCCGGTCAACGGTCTCCCGCAGGAAGGGAAGCATTCCCGAGGCGACAGCGGGGGCGTCTTTCTTCAGAGCCTCGGCATGGATGGTTACTCCGAAGAACGACTGCTGGCCGACGTATTTGGCTAGCCAAGAACTAACTCTCTCCGCGCGGTTGGGATTAAGAGCCCCGGAACGGAGAGTGGCTTGGAGAACGGTCGCGCCCAAATCCTCGATGGTTTCCGCGGAGCCGAGAGGAGCATAAATGCCGTGCAAGCCGTAGTCGCGTTCGCCCAACCACTGCACGAATCCGGCGATGGAACTCTTGCCGATCCCGTATTCGCCCTGGACGTACATCGTGTTGGGTTTGCCGGCGCTCGCCTGCGCCAAACCGCGCTCGACGATGCGGTTGATTTGCGACATGCGCCCCACAAACGACTCCCTAGGTACCGGCTGGCCCGGGTAGAATGGACTCTTGCCTTTCAAAGGTCGTATCATAGAATGTTCCTCTCGTTCCTCAAGTCCTCTTCAGTCGGCATCGTAGGGCGAGACTGGCTGATTTCAGGGAATCGGCCAAAGTATACAAATTTGCCTTTTCATCGAGGGTATCTCGCAACAGCGATGCGGTCCAGGCCCTGCATGTCCTTCTTGACCCGCGGTTCGCCGAAACCCGCCTCCCTGAGCAAGGTCTTCACGCGAGCACCCTGGTCATGCCCGATCTCCATGACCAGCCGCCCGCCGGGCTTGAGCCCCTTCGCCGCCGCCCTGACGACGGCTCCGACCGCGTCGAGCCCGTCCTTCCCGCCGTCCAGAGCCGGCCTGGGCTCGCAGCGCACTTCTACCGCGAGTCGCCGCAAGCGACTCGCGGGAACATATGGAGGATTGGAGACGATCAGGTCCGCCTTGGGCAGAGTCCAGGGCAGAAAAAGGTCCTTCTTCAGGAATTTGATCCTACCCGCCACTCCATGCGCGTGCGCATTCCTGCGCGCCAAAGCCAAGGCCCTGGCGCTGACATCGGTAGCCCATATCCTCGCGAAGCGGAAACGCTTCGCGAGGGAAATAGCAACACAGCCCGAGCCCGTCCCGATGTCCAGGATGCGCGGGGCCAAGAGCCCCGCCGCCCGCATCAGGCCTTGAGCCTCATCTACGAGTTCCTCGGTCTCAGGCCGCGGCGTGAAGACCGCGGGGCTCACCGTCATCCTCAAGCCCATGAAATCCTGATGTCCCAGAACGTAGGCCAGGGGAAGACGGCGGCACCTCCGGCGGATGAGGCTCCAGAACCTGCGGCGCTGCGCGGCCGTGAGCGACCGCCCGCCGTCGAGCGCCGCTGCGCCGCGGCCGGCGCCGAGGACCCCAGCCAGGATGAACTCGGCGCTCGCCCGCGCCTCCGGGACGCGATGCGTCGAAAGATGCCGGACCCCGGCGTCCAACGGCATCGGTGGCCCCGCCTTCCGCGGGATGGCTCGCCAGCCATCGTTATCCACCGACTCATTGTAAGACGAGTCTGTGGATAACTGTCCCCGGCGCCGGCTCATCTAAAGACTAGACTGCCGAAGGGCCTCTTCCTGCGCGGCCTGGCGCAGGGCCTCGAGGACGGGGCCGATCTCGCCTTCCATGATGAGCGGGAGGTTGTGCCAGGAACGCTCGAGGCGGTGGTCGGTCACGCGGTTCTGGGGGAAGTTGTAGGTCCGGATCTTCTCGGAACGGTCGCCCGAGCCCACCTGCCGCCGCCGCGCGAAGCCTTTGGCCGAGGCCGCGCGATCCTTCTCGCCCGCCATGAGCTTGGCCTGCAGGACCTTCATGGCCTTGGCGCGGTTCTTGCCCTGGGAGCGCTCCTCCTGGCAGGCTACCACGATGCCGGTGGGCAGGTGCGTGATGCGTACCGCGGTCTCCACCTTGTTGACGTTCTGCCCGCCCGCGCCGCCGGCCCTGAAGGTGTCGAGCTTGAGGTCCTCGGGCCGGATGGTGATCTCGACCTCCTCGACCTCGGGGAGCACCGCCACGGTGCAGGTCGAGGTGTGTATGCGGCCCGATGCCTCGGTCTGGGGCACCCTCTGCACCCGATGCACCCCGCCCTCGTGCTTGAGCCAGGAATAGACCCCCGGGCCCCGGATGAAGGCGACGGCCTGCTTGGCCCCCTTGAGGCCCGTCGCGTTCATCTCCAGGAGCTCGACCTTCCAGCCGCGGTTCTCGGAGAACCGGGAGTAGAGCCTCAGGAGCTCGCCCGCGAACAGGGCCGCTTCCTCGCCCCCGGCCCCGGCCCGGATCTCCAGGAAGGCGGACTTGGCGTCGTCAGGGTCCTTTGGGACCAGGTCGAGCAGGATGGAATGCTCCAGCTCCTTGGCCTTGGCCTCGAGGCCGGGCCTCTCCGCGGAGGCGAGTTCCCGCATCTCGCGGTCAGGGCCCTCGAGCAGGGCGCCGAGGTCCTTGAGCTCAGCCTCGATCCGGGCGTACTCCTTGATCCGGATCGCCGCGGGCGCAAGCTCCGCGTGCCTCTGCGAGCACTGCTTGACCTCCGCAGGGCTCAAATCCCCCTGGGCGAGCCTCGACTCGACCTGGGCGAACTCGGCCACGATGGACTCGAATCTCTGGTTCATCCCTCAACCGCCGCCGGCCCCACATGACGGCAGCCCCGACCCGCACGGGTCGGGGCTGCAGGGCGCGAGGGCCGCTAGGCCTTCTTGGTCTTGCTCTTCTTCGCCGCCTTCTCGTCCTTCTTCGTGGGAGCGGTGGACAGGACCTTCTTCTTGGCGGCGGGCGCGGAGACGAGCTTCTTGATCTCCCTCCTGACGGGCACCCGGACCACCATCTTGCCGTCGGTCTTGCCGAACCTGGTCTTGAACCGCTCCACGCGTCCCGCGGTGTCGACCAGTCTCTGCTGGCCGGTGTAGAAGGGATGGCAGGCGGCGCATATCTCGACCTTGATCAGCTCCTTGGTCGAGCGCGTCTCGAAGGTGTTGCCGCAGGCGCAGATGACTTTGGCGACTTTGTAGACGGGATGGATGCCGGCTTTCATGATGAGACAGTATACAAAAAATATTTGGTACCATGCCTGCTCAACGAGGATACCCCGACCATGAAGACATCCGCCGGCCCGGCTCTCTTTCTCGCCGCCGTCGTGCTGCCGCTCTTCGCCCCGCTCCCGGGCCTTGCGGCCGACCGCGACGACCCGAACAACAAGTCGGTCGTGCGCATCTTCGTCTCGACCCAGAAGCCCGACTTCTACCAGCCCTGGCAGATGGGCGCGCCGGACAGCGTCTCGGGGTCCGGCTGCATCATCGCGGGCTCGCGCATCATGACCAACGCCCACGTGGTCAGCGACCAGATCTTCATCCAGGTGCGCAAGGCGGGCGACCCCAGGCGGTACAACGCCAAGGTCGAGTTCGTCGCGCACGACGCGGAGCTCGCCCTCCTCAAGGTCGAGGATCCCTCCTTCTTCAAGGGAACCCGCAGCCTCGAGCTCGGCGACCTCCCCCGCCAGCGGGACGCCGCCACCGTCTACGGCTTCCCCGAGGGAGGCGAGGAGCTCTCCATCACCGAGGGCATCATATCGCGCATCGAGGTGACCGCCTACTCCCACTCGGGCCGCTACCTCCTGACCCTCCAGACCGACGCGGCCATCAACCCCGGGAACTCCGGCGGGCCGATGGTCAAGGACGGCAAGCTCATCGGGGTCTCCTTCCAGTCCTTCTCCAGCGGGGAGAACATCGGCTACGCCGTGCCGGCGCCGCTCATCCGGCGCTTCCTGGATGACGTCGCCGACGGCTCCTACGACGGCATCTCTACTACGGCTCGCCGGCCTGGGAGGCCCTCAAGGCCGGCGACGTCATCACCGCGGCGGACGGGGTGCCCATCGGCGACGACGGCACGGTCGAGGTCCGCAAGGGCTTGAGGCTCATCCTGCACCACCTCTTCAGCCTCCACCAGATGGGCGACCGGGTGGAGTTGTCCGGCCTGCGCGAGGGCAAGCCCTTCAAGGCGGCCGTGACGCTCAAGCGCTACCGGGACCTGGTCGACGACACCATCTACGACCGCAAGCCCACCTACTACATCTTCGCGGGCCTGGTCTTCACGCCGCTCACCCCCAACTACATCGGGCAATGGTCCTCGGAGGACGTCCCGACCGACTTCAAGGTCTACCGGGAGTTCGGCCGCGCCACGCGGACGCGCCGGCAGGCCGTGGTCCTGGCCTACGTCCTGCCCCACGAGATCAACGCCGGCTACCACGACTGGCGCGGCCAGATCATCGAGTCGGTCAACGGCTCGCCGTTGGGCGACATCAAGGACGTCATCGGGGCCTTCGAGCGGCCGCAGGGCCGCTGGCACGTCATCCGCACCGACGGCAGCATCGCGTTCTCGAGCGCCATCGTCATCGACGCCCGGAAGGCGCAGGCGGCCCACCAGGAGATCCTGAGCCGCCACGGCATCCCGGCGGACCGCTCCGCGGACCTGAGGTAGGCAGTTACTCCTTTCCTCAGGCCCCTGAGGCGCTATCGCCGAAGGGGCCTGCGGTAGGTCAGCGCTTCCCGATCTTCGAGACAGGGTTGAGGAGCGAGCCCTTCTTGTCCCGCATCTCGAAGTGGAGGTGCGGCCCCGTGGTCATGCCCGAGGAGCCGACGTTGCCCAGCAGGGTCTTGCCGCGCTGGACCACCTGCCCTTTCTTCACGCGGACCTTGGAGAGGTGTCCATAGAGGGTGGTCGCGCCGTCGAAGTGCTTGACCACGACGACGAGGCCGTAGCCGCCCTTCCAGCCGCACTCGAGGACCCTCCCGCTGCGGGAGGCGAAAACCGGCGTCCCGTAAGGCTTGGCGAAGTCGATGCCCTCGTGCATCCTGCGCCTCCCGAGGACCGGATGGAAGCGCATGCCGTAGCGGGAGCTGATGCGCGCCCAGCCGGACTCGAACGGGAAGCGGTAGGTGTCGAAGTTGATCCGGACGCTCGGGAGGAACACGGAGGAGTCCTTGGCCAACGGGTGCTCGCCCAGCATCGCGCTCGGGGGCAGCCGGTTCATCACCACGACCATCTCCTTGTAGCGGTGAGCCGCGCGGGGCTCCTTGTTGTACCGGGCGATGACGGCGTCGAGGGTCTCGCCGTCCTTCCTCGCCCGGTAGAGCATGCCGTCCTTGTTGAGCACGGTCACCTTCTGGCCGGGGAAGAGGATGATCATCTCGTCGCCCTTGGTCGCCTGGAGGGCCATGGCCGTGGTCCCGTATTTCTTGGCCAGATGCCAGGCGGAGTACTCTCCCTTGACGATCTTGTGGTCGCAATAGAGCAGGCGCCTGACCTTCTTGAGGAGCTCGGGAGGCGGCTCCTCCAGGCCCGCCGGGGTGAGCACCGAGTAGCGGTCCCAATCCGCCCGCGCGTCCGGCCGCGCGGTCGACGGAACGGCGTTCCAGGCCAGGAGGACTCCCGCGCAGGCCGCCGAGAGGGCCTTCCTCGCCGCCCCCTGCACGCCAACACATTCCCTGATGGCGGCAGGGGACGGCGGCCTTCCGGCGACCGAACTCGCCGTCATTCCGCCGAGAGCTCCATCACCTTGAGGAAGTCCTTGTTCGTCTTGCTCTGCAGGAGCTTGTCGCGCAGGAGCTCCATGGCCTCGACCGAGCTCAAGGGCGCGAGCACCTTGCGCAGGATCCACATCTTGTTGAGCTCCTCCTCGCTGAGCAGCAGCTCCTCCTTGCGCGTGCCGGAACGGTTGATCTCGAAGGACGGGAAGATGCGCCGGTCCGAGAGCTTGCGGTCGAGGTAGACCTCCATGTTGCCGGTCCCCTTGAACTCCTCGAAGATGACCTCGTCCATGCGGCTGCCGGTGTCGACCAGCGAGGTGGCGATGATGCTCAAGGACCCCCCCTCCTCGATGTTGCGCGCGGCCCCCAGGAAGCGCTTGGGCCGCTGGAGGGAGGTGGCCTCCAGGCCCCCCGAGAGGACCCGGCCGGACGACGGGGTGATGGTGTTGTAGGCCCGGGCGAGCCGGGTGATCGAGTCGAGGAGGATGGCGACGTCCCTGCCCATCTCCGTCAGGCGTTTGGCCTTCTCCAGGACCATCTCCGCCACTTGGACGTGGCGGTCCGCGGGCTCGTCGAAGGTCGACGCCACGACCTCCGCCTTCACGGACCGCTGGACCTCGGTGACCTCCTCCGGCCGCTCGTCGATGAGCAGGATCATGAGCACGGTCTCCGGGTGGTTGGCCGAGATGGCGTTGGCGATCTTCTGCAGGATCATGGTCTTGCCGGTCTTGGGCGCGGCCACGATGAGGCCGCGCTGCCCCTTGCCGATGGGGGCGATGAGGTCCAGGAGGCGCGTGGTGGGCTCGTTGCGGTCGTGCTCCAGCACGAACCTCTTGTTGGGATGCAGGGGCGTCAAGTTGTCGAAGAACGGCCGGTCCTTGAGCGCTTCGGCCTCCGCGCCGTTGATCTTCTTCACCTGCAGGAGGGCGAAGAAGCGCTCGCCGTCCTTGGGAGGCCGCACGAACCCGCCGACGGTGTCGCCCTTGCGCAGCCCGAACTTCTTGATCTGCGACGGGGAGATGTAGATGTCGTCGGGCCCGGGAAGGTAGTTGTATTCCTGGGAGCGCAGGAACCCGAAGCCGTCCGGGAGGACCTCCAGGACGCCCTCGTCGTAGATCATGCCGTTGGCCTTGAGCTGGCCCTCGAGGATCTTGGCGATCATCTCCTGCTTGCGCAGGCCCGAGACTCCCTCGAGCCTGAGGTCGCGGGCGATGGCGTTCAAGTCGGCGATCGTCATCTTCGTGAGCTGGGTGACGTCCAGGAGCTTGACGGGCTGGGGCGAAGACTGCTGCGGAGGCCCTCCGCGCTGCCCGCGCGACCCGTCCTCAGGACGGGGTCCGGAGTCCCGGCGGGACTCCGGACCGTCAGACTGGTTCTGCTGGGCCTTAGGCGATCCTTCCATGTCTTTGACCTCCGATGAGTTCCGGCTCATGGGTCCACCTCCGCTCGACGAATCAGCTCGAACGCCTTGTAGTACTCCGTGATCAACCTCTCGAAATCCTTGCGGGTCCCCGTGTTGCGGACCACGACGTCGGCTAAGGCCGCCTTGACCGCGTCCGGGAGCTGCGCCGCCATCCTTTCACGCGCCTGCGCCTTCGTCATGCCTCGGGCGGTTGCGCGTCTGATCTGGAGTCTCCTTGTCGTACTGATCAACAACGTCGCATCAAACCTCCCGGCTAAGGAGTCTTTCCCTTTCTCAAAGAGCAGCGGCACATCCACGACGACGACCCCGCGGGCTCGGCCGACTCGCCTCCACATCTCCCTACGGATGGCCGGATGCGTGATCCGCTCGATGCGCGAGCGCGCGGCCGGATCCGCGAAGACCCGCCGGGCCAGCTCCCGCCGGTCCAGCCCCCCCTTGCGGGCCAGGACCCCCCGGCCGAAGGCGGCCACGATCCTCCGGAAGACCGCCGTGCCGGGCCGCGCCACCTCATGGGCGATCTCGTCGAGCGCCACCGTCGCGGCCCCGGCGCGCCGCAAAGCCTTCAGGGCCAGGCTCTTGCCGCTGGCGAGGCCTCCGGTCAGAGCGACGATGAAGCGCCGGTTCCTCAATGCTTGTTCCTCTCGGAATAGCGCCGCATGACGGCCTTCTCCTCATCGCTCAACGAGTCGATGCCGCAGGCCAGGATCTTGTCCAGGACGCGGTCCACGTCGTCCATGGACGCGGCGGGCGGCTCCGAAGGCCCGCGCCCGGGTCCCGCGCCCGAGGCGCGCGCGCCCCGCCGGGCCGCCGCCGCGGGAGGCCGGGACGCCGCGCCCTTGAACCAGGCCTTCGCCCTGATCTTCAGCAGCCACCACCACCGGATGTAGAGGTAGCCCGTGGCCAGCCCTCCCAGATGGGCGAACCGGGCGACGCCAGAGCCCGATTCGGCGGCCGCGGAGAAGAGCTCGATGACCCCGCAGATGATCGCCATCTGCCGGGCGGTCACCGGCAGGAAGAAATAGAGGTAGACGACCGCGTCCGGATAGAGCATCGCGAAGGCCACCAGGAGCCCGAAGACGGCGCCGGACGCCCCGACCACGGGGACCGCCGACGTGGGGCTCAGCGCGAGCGAGGCCGCGGCCGCCCCGAGGCCGCAGACCAGATAGAACTTCAGGAACTCCTTGGCGCCCCACTGGGCCTCGACCGGCATGCCGAACATCCAGATGCAGAACAGGTTGAAGAGGAGGTGGAAGAAGCCGTTGTGGATGAACAGGTAGGTGACGGCCTGCCACACCCACCGCTCGAACAGGAACCGCTGGGGCACGAGTCCAAACAGCGAGTCGAACGGCCCGGCGTGCACGCCGCCGTTGACGACCGCCCGCAGCGCGAACACCGCGGCGTTGACGACCAAGAGCCACTTCACGGCCGGAGGCATGGACCGGAAATCGATCGGCGCTTGGCCGAAGGATCTGCTCACGGCGCCCTCATGTCAACCCAGTTGGGGCCCGTCTTCACGTCCACCTTGAGCGGCACCTTCAGGCTCACCGCGGTCTCCATGGCGCCGCGGACCCATGGGGCGAAATCCCCGACCCGGTCCTGGGGGACCTCGAAGAGGAGCTCGTCGTGTATCTGGAGCAGCATCCTCGCCTTGAACCTCCCGGGCTCGGCCTTGAGGGCGTCCTGGACCCTCAGCATGGCGACCTTGATCACGTCCGCCGAGCCTCCCTGGATGGGGGTGTTGGTCGCCGCGCGCTCGGCGAACTGCCGGACCGCGGTGTTCTTGGCGGAGAGGTCCGGCAGGCGGCGGATCCTTCCCGTCCAGGTGCGCACCAAGCCCGTGCGCCGGGCCTCATGCAGGTTGGCCGCCGCCCAGCGCGCGACCCCGTCGTAGCGCTCGAAGCACTTCTTGATGTAGTCCGCGGCCTCGGAGCGCGGGATCCCCAGGGACTGCGCCAGGCCGTGGGCCGACTGGCCGTACACGATCCCGAAGACGATGGCCTTGGCGCGGCGCCGGTGCTCCTTGTCAACCGATCCGGGCGCCAGGTGGAAGACCTCGCGCGCGGTCCTCTCATGGATGTCCTGGTCGGCGGCGAATGCTTCTTGGAGCGCGCGGTCGTCCGAGACGTGCGCCAGCACCCTGAGGTCGATCTGGGAGTAGTCCGCCGACACGAGCTCCATCCCGGGGCCCGCGACGAACGCCCGGCGGATCTTCTGCCCCGGGACGGAACGGACCGGGATGTTCTGCAGGTTGGGGTCCAGGCTGGAGAGCCGGCCCGTGGCCGTGCCCGACTGGTCGAAATGGGTGTGCACCCGGCCGGTCGCCGGGACCACGCGCTCGAGCAGGCCCTCGATGTAGGTCGCCTTGAGCTTGGCCAGCTCCCGGTACTCGATCACCTTGGCGGGGATGGGATGCAGGCCCGCCAGGGTCGCCAGGGCGGCCTCGTCCGTGGACCTGCCGCCCTTGGCCGTCTTGTGGGCCACCGGGAGCTGGAGCTTGTCGTAGAGGAGCAGGCCTAGCTGCTTGGGGGAGTTCAGGTTGATCTCCGCGCCGGCCAGCCGGTCCACCTCGGCCTTGAGCTCCCGGATGTGCCCGTCGAACTCGCCCGAGAGAGTCCGCAGGTAGCCGGCATCGACGGCGATGCCGGCCTCCTCCATGTCCCTGAGGACCCAAAGGAGGGGCAGTTCGATCTCCGAAAAGAGCTTGAGGACCCCTTGGCCGCGCATGGCGTCCAGCAGGGCCGGCCGCCCGAGGGCCAGGCCCGCGCGGCGCCTGAGCTCGGCGTCGAGCTCCTTGGCGGGCTTGCCGGGCTCGGAGGCTGGGTCGAGGCAATAGGCCGCCAGCATGGCGTCGAAGACAGGAGGCTTAAGCGCCAGGCCCAGGGACCCGAGCGCGGCTAGGGCGGCCTTGACGTCCCAGCAGACCTTGATGGCCTTCCCGGCCAGGGCATGGGAGAGCTCGCGCTGGTGCCTGGCAGCGTCCTTGCCGTGCAGGAGAGCGGTCCTTCCGTCCTCCGATCCCAAGGCCACCAGCGCCGGGCCGGACTCGATGAGGTCCGGGGAATCGTTGGCCACGGCCGAGAGCGTGAGGACGCCGGAGCGCGCCGCCTCCTTGAGCACGGTGGCTAGGTCCGCCTCCTGGAGGGGGGCCAGGCCCTCGCCCACGAGCGCCGACGCGCCTCCCGAAGGCGCTCGGGACGACGGCGCATCCGCGCCGTCGCCGGAAAGCTCCTTGAGCAGGGAATGGAACTCCAAGCGTTCGAGCACCGGCTTCAAGAGCCGCAGGTCAGGGACGGGCGCCCCGGGTGACCGGGGCGGGGCGTCGATGGGAGCGTCCCTCCTCAGCCGGACGAGCTCGGCCGCGGCGAGGACGTCATCCGCGCCTGCCAGCAGGGCCTCGGCGGTCTTGGGAGGGATGCGCGGGTCGCCCGCCTTGGCGGCCTTGAGCACGCCCTCCAGGGTGCCGTGGTCCTTCAGGAGCTTCCTCGCTCCGACCGGCCCGATGCCGCGCACGCCAGGCACGTTGTCGGAGGCATCCCCGGCGAGGGCCAGGTAGTCCACCACGGCCGATGGGCCGACGCCCAGCTTCTCCTCGATGCGGGGCGGGTCCATCCAGACGCCCTTGCCCGGGTCGAGCACCCGCACCCCTTCGCCCACCATCTGCAGGGCGTCCTTGTCTCCCGTGACCAGCACCGCGTCGAAGCCCTCACGAGCCGCGCGGCTGGCCAGGGTCGCCATGAGGTCGTCGGCCTCGTAGCCCTGGAGGCGCACGGTGGCGCAGCCCAGGGCGGCGGCGAGTTCCGGCGCGAGGTCGAGCTGGCTGACGAGGTCCTGGTCGGTCTCCTTGCGGGTCGCCTTGTAGGCCGCGAAGGCCTCGTGGCGGAAGGTCGGGCCGGGCGAGTCGAAGCACACCGCCACCCGCTCGGGCTTCTCCTCTCGGATGAGCTTGAGCAGCATCCGGGCGAACCCCAGCAGGGCGCCCACCGGCTCCCCCTTGGAGGACGTCAGGGGGGGCAGGGCGTGGTAGGCCCGGTGGAGATAGGCGTGGGCGTCGACGAGATAGAGGCGAGGCCTCAAGGTGTCAGCTGTTGACTTCTCGACCTTCTCTACGAGAACTGCGAAACGGTCCCGGGCTTGGTCAGCTGGAAATCAGGGATTCGAGCTTCTTCTTGATCTCGGCCTTCGGGTGCACGCCCACCATCTGGTCCATGACCTTCCCTTTGTTGAAGAAGAGCAGGGAAGGGAGCGCCGTGATCCTGAAGCGGCCCGCGACCTCCGCGTTCTCGTCCGTGTTGATCTTCGCCACGCGGATCTTTCCCGCGTACTCCTTGGCCAGCTCCTCGATGATCGGGCCCAGCATCCGGCACGGGCCGCACCACGGAGCCCAGAAATCCACCAGGACCGGGGCCGGGCTCTGCAGAACATCCTTCTCGAAGGTCTTGTCCGTCAGCTGGATGTCGAGGGACATGCTTTGTTTCTCCTGCGTTGATTAGGGCGATCTGGTCGGTGATCGGCTGCGACAATTACATGATAGCAGGTGGAGGATTCCAAGTCAAGGCGCTGCCAGCTCCCGGCCGGAATCGCTCCATCCAGGAAATGATATATTCTCGATGGGATGCCCGATCATCGCGCTTCGGGCCGTTTCTTGACCGCGTGCGCAATCACCATCGCGATCACGGCCCTGTCCGTCCTCGTGAGCGAAGGGATCGCGCGCGTGATCCTGGAGAAGCGATCTCCCCACCTCAAGGAACGGATGATCCTGGTCCCATTCGACAACTCCTGCGCCGCGCTCGGCGCCAAGCCCGGCCTGGACAAGATCGTCGTCCTCGGCAGCTCGCCGGCCATGGTCGAGACGGTCCATAACCGCCCCTTCCCCGACCAGCTGCGGGAGCGGCTGGCGGAGCGCTTCGACGTGCTCTTCATCCGCGCGGGGGGGATCGACTCCTCCCTGAACGTGCTGGAGGCCGAGATGGCCGCGCGCTGCGGCTGGCGGACGCGGTATTTCATCGTCTACGCGGGCCACCAAGATTTCAATGCGGCCTACCGCGAGAAATGCGGCGTCGTCTTTCCCGCAGTACGTCCTTCCCCCGGCTGGCGCGATTTCGCCGCGGCATGGCTGCTGAACCACTCCAGCACGATCCGGCTGTTGACGGCCACGGCCCTGCGGACGCAGAATAGGCATGTTGCGCCGGAACGGTCGGGATGCCTTTTTACCTTTTCGCAGGACGACTTGCGCGGCCTCCTGGCCCGCTACGAGGGCAACATGCGGCGGATCATCCGGGCGGCCAGGGCGATCGGCGCCCGGACGATCCTCGTCACGCAAATCCTCGATCCCTCCCGCACGTCGCGCGAAAGCGCTCAATTCTGCGGGATGCAGAATGAGGCGCTCCGGCGGCTGGCGCGGCGGAACCCCGATGTGGACGTGGTGGATTTCGAGCTGGCGGCGGCCCCCCGCGTCCGGAAGAAGGACGGCGGTTGCGGGCTCTTTGAAACATCCCCGGAGCCCGGCCGCTGCGGCGATCCGTATCACCTCAGCCTTGCCGGCCATGAGATCGTGGCGGACCTGCTGGGGAAGCGCCTCATGAAGGATGAGGCGCCGTCCCGCCTCGGGCCGCGACGATGAGATGCTGACGCGCCCCCCGCTGGTCCGCGGCATCGAGCGCGATTCGGTCGTGGTCTTGTACTCGGGAGGATCGGATTCCACCTGGGCGGCGATCAAAGCCTACGACAAGCGCCGACGGGTGCAGCTGCTGACCATGACGCGGCTCGGCCTCCTGCATCAGGAACACGTGGCGGATCAGGTAGGCAAGCTGAAGAGATTCTTCGGCGATCACGACGCGTTCGCGCACCGATCCGTCCCCTGCGACAAGCTGTTCCGATTCATCCTGTACGAAAACTATCTCCCCAACCTGCTTCGATACGGATCGCTGCTTCTTTCCCACTGCGGACTCTGCAAGCTCGCCATCCACTGGCGCGCCCTCCTGTTCTGCCTGGAAAACGGCTTCACGAACGTGTGGGACGGGGCGGTGCGGATCGCCCGCGCCTACCCTGAGCGGAGTCAGGCGATCATGATCGAAGCATTGACGCGCCTCTACGCCCGATACGGAATCGCTTACGAGACCCCGGTCTACGAGCAAGGCGAGGCCGTCCCCCGGGCCCTCCATGAGATAGGGTTCCATCGCCGCGCCGACGTCGAGGGGACCGGGGACGACCGGCGGATCATCTGTTCCCAGCGAATCCTCTTCTCCATGTTCCTGCGCTGGTATCTGCCCAAGGGCTCGTTCGAGGACTACGAACTGGACATGGCGGCGTTCTACAGGGCCAAATTCAGTCTCATCGAGGCCATGACCGACGCGTACCTGGCCGGGGCCGAAGGCGCGGACAGGCTGGCCCGCCTGGTGGAGTCCTGAATGGGCAAGAGAGCGGGCGAGCCCTCCCGGAGCGCCTGGATGCGGGCCTCCGGGCTCCTCGTCGTCATGCTCGCGCTGGCCTTGCCTTACCGGATGAGGATGCGGCTGGCCTACGCCCTCAGTCTCCTGTCCAACAAGCCGCTGGAGAGCGCCGCCTTCGCCCTTCGCAAGCCGGTCGCTCTGCTGAACAACGTCGTTCTCTTCGTCATCTACTATGCCGGCGTGGGGGCTTCCCGCGCCTGGGCGAGCTGCGCGCGGGCCTGGGACGGGCCGCCGGACATGGAGGGACGCTGGCGGCCGCGGGGGAGCCCATCGTCCTACCTCGACGACATGGAGAAGCCTTACTGATGGGCGGGAACGCGTGATGCGCATCCTGGGACTCTCGTTCATGTACCATGACTCGGCGGCCGCGCTGGTCCGCGACGGGGAGGTGGTCGCGGCCGCGGCCGAGGAAAGGTTCTCCCGCAAGAAGCACTCCCTCGACTTCCCCGACCAGGCGATCGCCTACTGCCTGAGCGAAGGCGGGATGGACGCCCAGGACCTCGATGCCGTCGTATTCTACGAGAAGCCCCTGCTCAAATTCGAGCGCATCATGACCATGCACGTCAGGGCGTTCCCCGGCGGTTTCGATCAGTTCCGCCACGCAATGCCTTTGTGGTTCAAATGGAAGCTGTTCATCCCCCAATGGATCCGCGACAAGCTGGGCTATCGCAAGCGCATCCTGTTCGCGGACCATCACTACGCCCATGCCGCCTCGAGCTTTTTCGCGTCCGGCTTCGAGCAGGCGGCCATCATGACCACGGACGGCGTGGGGGAGTGGGCCACGCTCACCCGGGGCAGGGGGGACGGCAACCGCATCCATCTCGAAGACGAGATCCGCTATCCCCACAGCCTCGGGCTGCTGTACAGCGCCGTCACGGCCTTCCTGGGCTTCGAGGTCAATGAGGGCGAAGGGAAGGTGATGGGGCTCGCCTCCTACGGCGAGCCGCGCTTGTTCAGCGACATGATGAAGGAGATCATCGACGTCCGCGAGGACGGCAGCTTCCGGCTGAATATGGATTACTTCAGCTATCATCGCGACGTGGTCATGTACGGGCCCCGGTTCATCGAGCGCTTCGGCCCCCCCAGGGCGCCGGAGGCCGCCATCACGCGCAGGGACGAGGATCTTGCCGCCAGCCTGCAGAAGGTCGTCGAGGAAGTATGCATCCGCATCGCCCGGGGCCTCCACGATCGGACGCGGCCCCCGAACATCTGCGTCGCCGGAGGCGTGGGCCTGAACAGCATCATGAACAGGAAGCTCCTCCAGCACACGGATTTCAGGAACATCTTCATCCAGCCCGCGGCGGGGGACGACGGAGGCGCCCTCGGGGCCGCCCTGTTCGCCTATCATCAATACTTCGGGCACGACAGGCGCTGGAGCATGAAGAACGCGTACCTGGGCCCCGCAAGCCGCTCTCAGGACATCCGGCGCTACCTCGAGGCCAGAAAGATCGCCTACCGGCACTACCCGGACTTCCCGGAGCTGGCGCGGCGCGTGGCCGGCGATCTCCAGCGCGGCAGGATCGTGGGGTGGTACCAGGGGCGCATGGAGTTCGGGCCCCGGGCCCTGGGGAATCGATCCATCCTCGCCAATCCCACCCTCCCCGACATGAAGGACATCCTCAACAAGAGAGTCAAGCACAGGGAAGGCTTCCGCCCGTTCGCCCCGTCCGTGCTGCTGGAGCATTGCGGCGACTATTTCGACCTGGACGTGGAAAGCCCCTACATGCTTCTTGTCGCCGACGTGCGTCCGGACAAGCGGTCCAGGGTGCCGGCCGTCACGCATATTGACGGCACCGCGCGCGTCCAAACCGTGACCAAGGGGCAGAACCCGCGCTTCCACGAGCTCATCGAGAAGTTCTACGATCTATCGGGGGTGCCGATGGTGCTCAACACATCCTTCAATGTCCGAGGGGAGCCCATCGTCTGCGACCACCATGATGCGACCGAATGCTTCCTGAACTGCGGCATGGATGCGCTGGTGCTGGGCGACTACTACGTTTCCAAGCGCGCCGCCGAGACGGCGGCGGGGCATCCTCAAGGCTAGCGATCGATGCGGATACGCGCGACGCTTTCGCTGTTGAAGGATCTCCTCGGCATGGTCCGCGCGCACAAGGCGTATTTCCTCCTGCCGCTCCTCTTCGCTCTTGTGCTGGGCATCCTCCTGGTCATCGTGCTGGAATCGCCCGCGCTCATCCCGTTTTTCTACGCCATTTTCTAGGCGGAGCCCGCCGGCAGGATCCGGCCGATCTCGCTGCGCATATCCTCCATGGAGATCGGCTTGGCCAGGAAGCCTGCCGCGCCGGAGAGGAGCATCTCGGCGCGGTCGCGCGGGTCGTTGTATTGGGACGACGCGGTGATGAAGACCACAGGGACCTTCTTCAAGCGCTCGGACTTCTTGATGATGCGGCACAGGTCGAAGCCGTGGATGTCCGGGAGCTGGAGGTCGATGATGATCGCCCCCGGGAGCGACTTCCCGAGCGCCTTGATGGCCTCGTAGCCCGTGCGGGTCCCCTCCACCTTGACGCCCGAGAGCGACATGGCGTCGATGAAGGTCTCGCGGAAATGGTCGTCGTCCTCGACGATGAACAAGCTGAGCCCAGCCAGTTTGTCTGTTTTCATGACACTCATCCTCAGATTCCTATTCTAGCCCAGGTACCCGTCGATCCAGCGCGCGACCAAAGCCGCCATCCTGGCGACGAACCCGGGCGCTTGGGGTTTAAGGGTCTTCTTCAGCATCTCGTAAGCGGCGTCCATGTCGATGAAGCCTTTCCCTTGGAGGTCCGGGCCCGCCCCGGCATCCTCGAGGGTCGACATCACGGCGTTGACGACGGCGTCGAGCTTCTCGCCCAACTCGGTGACGCCGAACAGCTGCGCGAGGTGCGCGATGGCGCCCGCGATGTCCGGGGCGGACATCGAGGTGCCGGAGAGGGCCTTCATGGGGCCGTAGACCGGGTCGGTCCGGTCCGCGTCGCCCAGGGCTCTAGGCCAGGCGCTCTCCTTGTTGTGACCGACCGAGGTCAGGTCCGGCCTGTGCGGGTAATCCGGGTCGTCCTTGGTCTTCCAGCTCCCGGGGCCGCGGGAGGAGAAATAGACGATCTTCTTCTTCCGGTCCGAGGCCGCCACGGAAAGGACCCGGATGGCGCCGGTCTTGGCGTCCTTGTAGTAGACGATGGCAGGCGAGCCGATGGTGTTCTTCCCCGGGCCGGAGTTGCCGGCGGCGAAGACCATCACCCGGCCCTCCTCCGCGAGCTTGCGCACCAGCTGGGAGTCGGGGCTGTCGGGGTCGCCCTCGTCCGAGCCCCAGGAATTCGACATGATGATGTTGCCGTCGTTGCCGGCGTCCGTGAGGGACTTGAGGATGTCCTCGAGGGTGGCGCCGCCGTTCGAGAAGGTCTTGTAGTGGGTCACGTTCTTGAGCCAGCGGCCGATGTTGAGCACGTCGGCGGTCACCCACGAGCCGTGGCCGATGTCGTCGATGTTCTCGCCGCTGGTCTCGTTCTTGACCGTGACCCCCTTGAGCATGGGGTGGCTGGTGTCCGCGCCGGTGTCGATGACCGCGACCTTGGGCTGCGGGATGGGCTTGCCCCGCGGCTTAAGCCAGCCGGCCACCTTCATGGCCAGCCGTCCCACGGGCCCGAGCTCGGGCGGACCCCACATCTCGCCGGCGGCCTGATGGGCCTTCCCGGCCCGGACGATCTTGAGGGTCTCGTCGAGCGTGACCGCGCTCGGGGCGGTCGGGTCGACGTTCTCGGGGGTGACGGGTATGGGCTTGACGATCTTGCGCGAATCGTTCTCGTAGACCTTGTGTCCCCGGCTCGCCATGTAGTCCACGAACTCCTGGACCCTGCCGGAGCTCACGCGGAAGATTGCGGAGTTGATCCTGCGGATGGTCGCGGTCGGGGTGGCCCCTAGGTCCGAGAGGGTGTAGCGGTCGACCCCGAGAGCCTCGATGTCGAGGAGCATCTCGTTCTGAAGAGCGGCGTAGGCCTGGACGCCGTGGCGCTTCGTCACGTCCACGGAAGAAAGGAAAGAGTCGGCCTTGAGCTTGCGGTCGTCCCGGCCGGAGAACTCCACGATGAACACGACCGGCCGGTCGGAATCAACCGTCTGGCCCGAGTTCTTCTGCGGAGCGCCGAGCATCCCGACCTGGATGGACACGTCCGCCGGCGAGCCGAGGAACGCCCCGGAATCCCCCCCGCGGTCGCCGCCGAACTCGTCGGAGACCGAGTCCGGGCCGTCGTCCTGGCGCCGGCGCGGGTTGCCGAGCTCGTCGAGGCCGTCCGTCCCGTCCGGGCCGTCGTCGTTGGCGCGGTCGTCCTCGACCGGCATGCCCTTGCGGCCTCTGGACCGGCTCGAATTCGACCGGGCGTGGCTGGCCGAGCCGGAGAAGCTCGACCCTGACATGAGATCGGCCTCCGCGCCCGAGGGGACGGCCTTGATCCCGAGGACACGGTTCATGACGGCCTCGCCGGAGGCGCGGGCCTGGTCGGCCGGCATCTCCGCAAGCTGCTCGCCGTCGATGGAAAGCTCTTCCTTCATGCCCAGGAGCTCGGCCACTCCCGGGGCCCCTGGGGAGGCGTCCGGCACGTGCGCCCCAGGCACGGCGGGCACGACCGAAGGGACGGCGGCGAACTCGATTCCCGCCTGGGCGCCAGCCCAGGGGGCGCCGTCCCGGACGGCCTCGGGAACGGCGTTGCCGACCGGGACCGCGACCTCCTGCTGGACCGCGGGCGCGGCGACGCTGGGAGAGAAGCCGCGCAGCGAGACCGGGCTGACATCAAAGGAAACGGAGCCGACCTGTCCGGGGACGCGCACGGGGATCGCGGCCGGCGTCGTCATGCCGGCGTTGACGTTGACGACTACCTTGCCGGCGACGGTCTGCGCCGAGGCGCCGGAGGCGCAAAGGGAGATGAAGAGCGCGATGAGGGGCGCCGGATTCTTCTTCATGCTCCCATTATATCTAGGGCGGGCCGCAAGCCGTACGGGTCATAGGTCCCAAAACAGCCCTAACAATCGACCCACTGTAGGGAGTCATTGGGCCCATTGACCTCGGACAACCGAATCCCGAACCCGGGGACGATGGTCCCAAGCCTTCAGTGCTCCGACCGGCTCTTAATTGCGGCTTGGGAGGCCCAGATTTGAGACGGATGCAAGGCGCGAGGAGCGACGATAGCCGTAGCTATCGGAGCGACGAGCAACGCAGCAGCCGGCTAATAATGGGCCTCCGCGCTATGAGAGGAAATCATGGTTATGCTCAGATTCTACCTTAAAAAGCGCGGCCGGTCGCTTTTGGGCTGCGGCTTCGTCGCTCGTCGGTCACGGGCCTCGGCCTGCTCCCTCCTCGCTCCTTGCCTCGCCTCAAAATCGACCGGCCCAAGCCGCAATTAAGAGCCGGTCGGAGCACTAGTGCGGCCCCTTCCGGCCGCCTTGGGTCTTGCCCAGGAGGGAGGAGACCTCATCCTCGAGGACCTTGATGTCGCAGGGCTTGTGCAGCTGGCGCAAGCCCCGGCTGTCGAGGAGGGACTTGAGCGCGCTCCCCGGAGGCGAGCCGGAGACGACGAGGACGCGAAGGTCCCGCAGCATGCCCTTGTCCTCCAGGGTCCTGAAGAACTCCAAGGCGGACAGGCCGGGCATCCGGAGGTCGGTGACGAAGAGGGCGGGCCGGCGCGTGGAGGCGCTCCGGCGGGAGAAGGACAGCATGTTCTGGATGGTGGACTTGCCGCGCAGGACCCCGACCTCGATCTTGCACAGGGCATCGCGCGCCTCCTTTTCGGAGAAGGGGCCCCTCAGGGCGAGCTGGGCGTGCCCGAGGATGGACGCCAGCGGGGAGTTGATCTCGTGGGCCACGCTGGCGGTCAGGGTCCCGAGGGTCGCCAAGCGGTCCATGTGCTGCAATTGGACCCGGGCGGCCTCGCGTTCGCGCTGGATCTTCCTCTGCTCGGCCGAGAGGCGGGAGCGGGACAGCCTTTCCTGCCGCGCGATCCTGCCCATGACGGCCGCCGCCAAGAGGATCGTCAAGGCCTTCACCAGCAGCTCGACCAAGCCCCCCCAGAGCCGGGCCTGGAAGTACGCCGTGTAGGGCAGGGCCAGCAGGACCACGGCCGCGGCCGTGACGGCCACGGACCCGCGCCAGGCGAAGAACACGCACCCGTGGAAGACCGGGAGCAGGTAGGCGATCCAGAGGTAGGATTCCCTCCCTCCGGAGAACTCCACCACCGCGGACATCAGGCCCAGGTTCGCCCCCACCGACAGTGCCATGCGCCTGGTCCCGCCGAGGTCGCCCGGCAGGAGGAGCGAGATGGTCAGGAGGTTGAACAGGAGGAGCGCGGCGAATACCCAGAGGATCTGCGGGTAGAAGAAGTTCGGGTTCTCCCGGCCCAGGAACACCACGGCCGCCATGACCACCACGAACCCGACCCCGTCAAGGCGGTAGGGGTCGAAGGGACGCTCGCAGGCAGGCTCCTGGCGCCGCACGGGCCCATCCTACAATTTTCCCCTACTGAAGCACGACGGTTCAGCCTGATGGTCACGCCCGCGTGGAGAGGCTGCTGGATGTGCAGGCGGGCCGGCCCGTCGGAAGCCCCAGCGTCCCAGCAGACGTGGCGGCGCGCCTGGAGGCATTCGCTCTCTCCGGCGGAGGCAGCCCCCGCCGTCCCTTCGGGGGAGTCTCCGGTCGTCGAACTGGCCACCCCCATGAGGACCCGGCCCCTGGGCCCCAGGATGCTGACGTTCCGGACGTCGACATGGCTGACGACGAGCGAGCGGAGCATGGACTCGATGTCCCCGCGCTCGCGGCTCGCGCCCTGGACCGATCCGACGCCGAATCGCAGGCGGTCGTCGAGCAGCCTGATGTACGCGTCGACCTCGGTCGCCAGGCTCTCGGCCACGCGGGTGTGCAGCTCCAGGACCGAGGCCTGGATGCCGCGGTCCGCCAGCCCGGCGAACCACCATCCCATGACCGCCAGGGGCAGGAGGCTGACCAGCGCCATGGCGCAGAGCATCTTCCAGCGGAGCCTGAGTCGCAGAGGGAACGGAGGCAAGATCAGCCCTTCTTGTGCTTGGAGATGGGGAAGACCGCGTAGGGCTCGATGAAGTCGAGGACGGCGGTGGCGGTCATGACGCTGCCGACGATCCAGAGCGCGGCGGTGATGGGAAGGGTCTCCATGACCAGGCCGAAGATGAGCACCCCGATGACCGAGAGGACCAGGTAGTAGAAGAACATGGCGGAATAGACCTTGCCCGCGTCCTCCGGGTACCTCTCGCGGATGACCTTCTGCTCCAGGCTCCACCACGCGACCGAGGCCGGGCCCTTGAGGAACGCCGCTACCAGCATCGCCCCCACCGACCACCACAGGCCGGTCGTGAAGAAGATGCCCCAGTAGGCCAGCGCGCCCAAGCCGTGCAGGAAGGAGGTCCACTTGCCGTCGCGTTCCAGTGGGGTCAACCCTCCCTTGCCCCGGGCCTCCAAGGCCTTCCCCTGGCGCATCATCATCCAGAAGGTCGAGAGGCCCAGCCCCAGGGAGCTCGCCGCCAGATAGAGCCCGAACGCCCCGGCCTTGGTCGCGAGCGCCGCCACCATGGGGCCCAGGAACGGGATGCCCCCGAAGAAGGCGGCTCCGGCCGAGACGTTCAGGACCTCCTCGATGAAGCGGGGCAGGGCCGTGTAGAGCACGGAATCGACGGCGAGCATGAAGAGCGCGGGGAAGAGCAGGGAGACCCTCCTCAGGAACCGGTCCTTCCAGATGATGCCAAACCCGTCGGCGAACTCCCTAAGGGTGCCCTTGATGGTCTTGCGGCCCACCAGCTTGACCGGGTAGCCTTCGAAGTCGGAGGGCATGCCGCGGACGGCCTTCGGGTCGCCCGAGACCTCGACTACGAGGACCGTGGCCCCGTCCACCGCCGCGGAGTAGGCCCCCCGCGCGGTCGGGAAGCGGTCCTTGGCGTTGTCGAGGAAATCGCGCAGCCTCGCCTTCGCCTTGGCCACGCCTTCCCGCGGGAGCTTGAGCCAGGAGCGGAAGAGGAGCGCCCCGGCCAGGGCCACGGCCCCGTAGATCGCGTAGGAGAGCGCGCTCCCCGCCAGGAAGCCCAGGCGCGCGTCCATCCACCCGATGAAGGAGCCCGCCAGAAGGGGCGCCAGGACCCCCACGACGTGGTGGCAGAGCGCCGACACCGCGTTGGCCCTGTTGAAATGCTTCTCGTCTCCGGCCATGATGCGCAGCTGGGCGATCTGCTCGGCCGAGAAGCTCACGCTCTCGAGGAAGCCGGCCGCGAACATGACGGCCATGAAAGCGCCGAAGGAGAGCCACCCTCCGAAGAAGAGGATGGGCACCGCGAAGAGGACGGCCGAGCGGGCCAGGTTCGTCAGGACGATGGTCCTCTGAACGGGCCTGCGGTCGATGACCGCGCCGGCGGTGGCGTTGGCGGCCGCCTGCGCGGCCCAGCCCGCCGCGCGCGCGTACCCGAGGTTCGCGGTCTGGTTCTTCCGCGGCGCAGCCAGGTTGGGCATGGCCGTGTTGTTGAAGTAGAACCCCACCGAGACCAGGCACTGGCTGAGCAGGAACCTCCAGAACTGCCGGTTCCTCTCCGGATCCGGCAGGACCCGGAACCAGCCCTTGACCCAATCCCAGGCGCGGCCGATGATGCCCGCCTTGGGTCTGGCCGAGGGGACGTCCACCGGGGCGGGCACGGCGAACTCGATTCCCGACGGCGCGGATGCGCCGTCGTCCCGAGCGCCTTCGGGAAGTGCGTTGGCGCTCGTGGGCGGCAGGGCGCCGTCCCGGACGGCCTTGGGGATGGCGTCGCCGGCCGGGGCGCCGAGGGACGCTCCGTCGAAGAAGACCGCCTTGCGGCCGAGCAGGACGGCCTCGATGCGCGTCCCCACGGCGCTCGCGGACTCGGCCCCGGCATCCTCGATTCCCTGAGCGTCCGCCAGGGGCGCGACCAGATCCCGGGCCAGCGTCTCGACCGCCGACCGCGCCGCCGTCTCCTGCCCAGAGGCGTCGGCCGGAGCTGCGAGGCCCGGCCCGGCCACGGGGAAGGCGAGCGTCGGTACGGCGACAGGGACCGCCGGCGCCGCGACCGGCGCGCCGGCCACGGCCCCAGAGACGACGTCAGGGGCAGGGGTGAGGTCCGGCGCGCCGAAGGACGGCAGGACGCCGTTGAAGGAGACGGCGCCCAAGCCCTGAGGAGCGCTGCCGACGAAAGGCTTGGCGACCGAAGAGGGCACTACCGGCAGGCCCGCCGCGGGGCCGGCCGCGTGGACCCGGGCCCGCACTACCTGGGCCAGGGCGCGGGGAGGCTCGAAGCCCGAAGAGAGGAGTATCAGGGCGGTCGACACCGCCAACGACACAATCTTCCTGGCCGCCTGGATGGCGACCTTTGAAGCAAGAAATCCCGTCCGTGTCGGCATTTATTGAAGAATCACTTGGGCTGCGGCTGCGACGCCCTGCGCATCCTGTTCATGATGCTGCGCAGATACTTCTCGTACTTGATCCGCGTCCACTCGGTGAGGCGCGCCTCCTTCGACTCGGAGGCGTACACGAACAGGACTCCGACCTTCGAAACCTTCTTCATGGCGCCGCCCACCCGGTACGGCACGGGGATGGCCTGCCACGCCAGGCGCGGCACGAGGTCGTAGAGCTGGACCTGCACGTCCTTGTCGAAGGTCTGGTTGGTCTTGGTCTGCCCGGTCTTGAAGTCCACCACGACGAGCTCGAGCCCGTCGGGGGTTTCGCGGGCGACCACCAGGTCGTAGACCATCCGCAGGATGTCCCGGGCCGCCAACCGCCCCTTCTTGATCCGCTCGAAGACATGGAGGTTAGGAAGCTCCGTGCCGATCACGATGGGGTACTTCTTCACGACGTCCGCCACGATGGCATGCATGGCGCGCACGCGCAGCTCCATGGTGGCCTGGTGGTCGGCCATGGACTGGCTGGACTGGGTCAGGAGGTTCTTCGCGCGCTCGGAGTCCTCCTTGGCCCATATCTCGAGGGCCTTGGCCGCCAGGGCCTCGGCGTCGGGCAGGACCCCGGTGTTCCTGTACGCCCAGACCACCCAGTTGAAGGCCGAGTGGATGACGTGGCCCATGAACATGTAGACGTTGCCGCCGTCGCCGCCCGACGCCAGATAGCCCTTCTTGAAGGCCCCGATCTTCGAGGCGGAGGCAGCGAAGTCGCCGGGCCTGTTCTCCCGATAGGGACCGAGCATGGCGGCAAGCGTCGTCTCCAGCAGGCCCTCCGCGGACTCCCCGGGCGCGTGCTCGGCGGGCTTGACGGCGCCGGGAAGGACCTGGAGGATGGCCGCGTCGCGGCTGACCATCATGATGTCGGACTCGTTGACGTAGAGGTTCTCGTCCTCCCGGAGGGCCTCCAGCAGGACGGGGAAGGCGGTCTCAAGGCTGTGCGGCCGGAGGACCAGGGCGGGCTTGCCCCTGATCCGTCCCGGCGTCATGGCGTAGCCGGACGCCGGGACGGAAAAGCTCTTCAGCTGCGCCGCGAATTCTCGGCCGAAGGCGTCAATGTCGGCTCCCTTCGGGAGACCGACGATGACCTCCTTGGCGAAGGACTGGATCACGGCGCCGCCGAGGCTCGCGGCCACGTGCTTCATGATGTCGATGTCGCGCCACTCGAACCGGGTGAACGCGAGGGTCTTGGGGAACCGCCCCTCGTACTTGGCGAACTCGTTGCCGTCGAGGCCCAGGGAGAAGAGCTTATAGCGGGTCACAAGGTCTCGCTGCTTCGCGGTGAGCGCCCCGGTGAGCTGCTCTTCGATGGAGCCGGGGCCCTGCACGGGCTTCTCGCTTAGCAGGACGAAGTAGACGCCCGCCTTCATGAGCTTGCCGATGTCCTCGATGACGTCGTAGGAGAGGGGCCCGGCCACGCCCCGCAGGTCGAGGAACACGACCTTGGGGAGGAACAGGTGCGTGTTCGAGAGGGCCTCGGGGACGGCCACGGGCCGGCGCACGCGGGGGTCGGCCGAGGCGCCGTCGGAGTTCTCGGGCAGGGACGCGGCCTCGCCGTAAGGGACGAAGCGCACCAGGCTCACCTCGGTCTCCGGGGTGATGACCGCGCCGGCCTTGCCGGAATAGGCGGCGGCGCGCGCCTCCCTCGAGCGCAGGTCGGCCATGACCGCCCTGCGGATCTGGGCGATGCTCTTCGTCTTGAAGGTCGCGGCCGGCAGGATGCCCTCCAGGTCCTTCTTGGTGAGGGCCTTGACCTTCTTGACCCGGGAATCCTCGACCCGGGAGACGAAGAGCGTGGAGTTGCCCAGGAGGACGCGCACCGGGACGCCCTTCGCGAACTTCCGCCAATAGCGGAGGCTCGGCTTGCCCCGGATCGTGCGCATGGTCCCGTATATCTGGGATTTGACCACGGGCTTCCTGATGCCCTTGCCGGTCATCCACAGGTCCATCGTCTCGACCCCCGGCTCGGCGACCTCCCGGGTGACCGTCTCGGCCTCGACCGCCTCGGGACCTTCCATGAGGTCCTCGAGCTTCTCCTTGCCGTCGAACGCCCGGCCCGGATCCGCGGTCTCGGTCTTGCCGGCCCGGGCGGCGAGCAGGGCGGCCATGTCGTGGAGCTGTTCCAGGGTCGCCGCCGCGCCTTCCGTAGGGGCGGGGGCGACCGAGACCGGACCCAGCGCGTCCGGCGCCGCGGCCTCGCCTACGGCCGGAGCCGCGGCCTGGATCCCCGGGAGGGAACCGGCCGTCGGAACGGCCTTGGGAAGGAAGTTGCCGGACGGGAGAGCCCAGGAAGGCGCCGCCCCGACCGTCATCGAGGGGTTCACGCGGATGGCGCCGTACACGGCTGAGGGGACCGAGCCGCCCGCCTGGAGCTTCGGCGCGACCCAGCGGGTCTGGGCCGACAGGACCATTGGGTACGCCAGGAGCACGACACACACCCTGACGGATTCCTTGCCGGGATTCATGCCTTCCTCCCGGACTCCTTCTTGGCCGGTTTCTTCGCCGTCTTCTTCGGGGACGCCTTGGCCTTCTTCTTCGACGCGTCTTTCGCGGAGGCCTTCTCCTCATGCTCCTCGTAGTACTTCTGGTACTCGGGATCGGCTTCCATGCGCTCGATGGCGCTGGTGATGGTCTGCGCCACCGGTCCCTGGATCAGGTCGAACTCGGCGGACTCCGAGCCGGGGACGATCTTGAGGAGCTGCTCCGGCTTGAAGGTCACGGTCCGATGGCTGGTCATGTACTCGAGCTGGACCCGGACCTCGGAGAGCACGGGCCCGTCGGCCGCGCCGTGGCGCCACTTGCCGTCGTCCCCGACGCGGCCGTAGCCCTTGAGCAGGGCCATGGCCAGGGTCTGGGCCAGGAGCCGCTCCCCGTCGTCCGGGGACTCCTTGCCGGTCCGGTACGAGTACGCCGTGAGCACGCGGCCCGTGGCGGTGTCGGACTTCATGACCCGGGGGATGCGCGTGTGGATCTTATAGAGCTTGCCGGTCGAGGCGGAGACGAACTCGAGCGAGACCAGGCTGCTGCGGAAGCTCGAGAGCCCCACGAGGTTCTCCTGGACGCTGCGCGAGCCCGTGGCGTAGTCGCCGAACTCCCGCAGGTAGAAGTTCGTCAGATAGGCGTTGGCCTTCTCAAGGTAGCCGCGCTGGCGCGCCTTCCAGGCCTGGGTCTTCATGGCCTGGGCGATGCCCTTGTTGACATTGACCCCGTTCTTGAACGGCAGGTACCACATGCTGCGCAGCTTCGCCTGCAGGACGCTCAGGCGCACCGAGTTGTGCTGGCCCTGCCACATCTGGTCGTAGATGTAGGCCATGAGCTGGTAGAGCACGGTGCCCGTGTACATGGCCAGCTTCTGGTCGACCGAGGCGCTTCTCATCCCGCCGGAGCCGGAACGCGAAGGCTGGTCGGACAGGGCCAGCCGGTGGACCGGCTCCCAGTACTCCACGAACTGACGGAGCTTGGCCAGGTTGACGGAGGCCGTCGGCAGGTTGCGCTCGCCCAGCACAGCGCCGAGGGTCTCGGCCAGCGCGCCGTCGGAGTCCACGGCCTGGATCTCGGACTCATTCGGGAAGGAGGTGGCGAGCTTGGGGGACTTGCGCGAATCGGCCAGGATGAGGAACTTGGAGGCGGACTCGGCGACGCGGTCCTCGGGGTAGCGGGCCTTGAGCGCCTCGAACACCCGGGGGATGCCGAACCGGAGCGGCATGGCGTGGGCGACCGCGGCCCTCGGATCGTCCGGATGCGCGGTCATGGCATAAGGGAAATGCGAAGCCTTCAGATACCGGTTGTAGGACCGGATCATCTCCGCTAGCCGGGCCGGGGCGTCGACGTCGGACACCGAAGCCGGGAGCTCGAGGACATAGGAGTAGGCCGCATCCTCGGTCCCGACCTGGCTCTGCCCGATGGCGCCCTGGGAGAGCCCCATCTTGGCCTCGACCTTGCCCACGATCCCGCGGAAGGAGGCGATGTGCTCTGGCCGGAAACCCCCGGCGTCCGCGATGACCGGCTTGGGATTCCTGGCGCGGCCGTGCATGGAGACGCGCGCGCCGTTGTGCGAGACGACCACGATGGGATTGGCTGAGCGGAACTTGAGCTGCTTGAGGAGGACCTCCTCGGCCGACCTGGCCCTCCCATGTCCTGGAAGGCCAGGGCCCTTGGCCGGCCTCCAGGTCATGAACACGACCCGCACGCCCTCGTTGAGGAGCTTCTCGATGGAGGCCACCGTGGACTTGGAGGCCGGGCCCTTGAAGACGTCCTGGATGAAGACCACCCGCGGGTAGAGCTTGCCGAGATGGCTCGCAGCCGCGGTCCCGGGATGTTCGGCCACGGACGCCGATCCCTGGGCCTGAGGCCCAGGGCCTGCGGCCGACTCGACCGATGGGGAGGCATCCACGTCGTTGTCCGCGGGACTGGCGAGGTTCTGGTCGAAGAACCGGTGGGACACGGCCTGCAGTTCGGACTCGGACTTGGCCTCGCCCGCCGCATCGGGCGCCATGGCCTGCGCGAGTTTGCGGACCGAGCCGAGAACGGTCCGCGGCGTCGCGGCCTCTGCCGGCGTCGCCGGGGCGGCGAACTCGATTCCCGGCAGGGCGCCGTCCCGGACGGCCTTGGGGATGGCGTTGCCGGCCGGGGCGAACCTGAGCTCCGCGGCGTTGGACACGCCGATGACGAAGGACTCGGGCAGCGCTTCGATGGCGACGCCGGGCAGGGAGGGGACGGCCGGCGTCAAGCCGGGCAGAACGGAGGCTTCATGGGCGACGGGCAGGGAGATCCCCTCGAGGAGCGCGGGAGCGGCCGCCGCAGGAGCGCCCGCGACCGCGGACGCCTTGGCCGCGACGGCAGCCGTCCTCGCATATCCCTGCGCCCAAGACATCCGGGCGGCCGGAAGGGAGATCATCAGACCTATGAGAAATCGAGTCTTCATGGAATCCATCCTCCGCTCAAGCATTGGCCCCATACCCAAGAGAATTATACTGCCGTGCCTTGAAAACCCCCGTGGGCCGAGGGACCCAAAAAAACTTTGTTATTTGGCCTACTTCTTCATGGGCCTCAGGCCCCCATGCGCACCCGGCCGATGCCATCCGATGTATAATGTCACCTCCGATGACGAACTGGCGCCGCGCGAGCCTGGGCCTCTGCCTTGTCGTCCTGGCGCTCAACGCCTGGCACATCCTCGCGCAGAAAGCGCCGCCTGCCTGGGACGACGGCTGGTATCTCGAGTGGAGCTTCCGCTTCTTCTACGCGCTCAAGAGAGGCTTGTGGGACTTCGCCGCAGCCTATGCCGAGTCGTTCCGCATGAAGGCGCCTCTCATCTCGGTACTGCCGCTTCCCGTGTACGCGCTCGCCGGGCCCGGCGAGCGCGCTGCCCTGTGGGTCAATGAAGCCGCCCTCGCCGCGATCATGTGGTTCACCTTCCGCATCGGCCGCAGGCTCTACGGCGAGGCCGCGGGCTGGGCCGCGGCCGTCGCCGTCGGGCTCATGCCCATCATCTACGGGCTCTCGCGCTTCTTCTATCCGGAGACCGCGCTCGTCGCGATCCTGCTATGGACCCTCGACATCATCCTGGAGGCCGGGCCCGCAGACCGCAAGGCCGGCCTCAAGCTCGGGATCGCGGTCGGGCTCGGGCTCCTGGCCAAGGTGAGCTTCCCGGCGTTCCTGGTCGGGCCGGTCTGGTTCAGGCGCAAGGAGCTCATGCCCCACGCCAAGAAAGCCATGCTCGCGGCCGTCCTCGTCGCCTCGACTTGGTACGCCTTCAACGCCCCCTACGTGCTGGGGCATGCGCTCAGTTCCGGGTTCGGGGACATCTCCAAGGACTACGGCGGCGGCGCCGCCTCTTGGGGCGGCCTGTGGACCTTCCTGTCGCAGGTCGTCTTCCATGCCCTGTCCTGGCCCATGGCCCTTGCCGCCGGCGCCGTGCTGCTGGCGGCATGGACCTCCTGGTGGGCGAGACCGCGCTCCTGGCGGATCTCGGAGCCCGGCCGATTCCTGTTGAGCTGGGCCGCCCTGCCGGTCATCCTGGTGCTGCTGGCCGGCAACAGGCAGGTGCGCTACCTGGCTCCTGTCCTGCCCGCTCTGGCCGTGGTGCTGGGAGCCGCCGCCGCCGACCTGGGCAAGAAGGCATCGGGCAAGGCGGCGCTCATGGTCCTCGTCCTCGCCCCCCTCGCCGTGCTCTTGAGCCAGACCCTCGGGATCCCCCGGCCTCGGACGATGTTCTTCAACGGTCCGCCTTCCATGGATGCCGGCTGGGACCGCGCCGCCATCATCGACGCCCTCAAGTCGGGCTTTCCTGACGGGGCCGTGGTCGCGGTCGGCCTGGAGCACCCTCTCATGAACGCCAACAACCTGGCGTCGCTCTCGGCGTCTCAGGGCCTCCGCTATTCCTTCGTCAACCTGGTGCAGGGAGGCAGGACGACGGAGGACGCTCTCATCAGGCTCAAGGACAAAGGGGCGTCCTGCCTCGTGATGTTCGAGGGGGATCTTCCCGCCGAGATCGACGCCCCCTACGATTTCCTCAACCGCGCCAACCAGGGCGTGCGGAGAAATCTCGAGGAAGGCAAGCTCCCGGCCGCCAAGCTCTCGGCGGCCCCGGTGGCGCCGGGAGTGCGCGCGGTCCTCTATAGGCTCCGGAACCTGCCATGAACGAAAACGGGCGGCCGGCTCCGCGCGGCCGGAAGGCCAGGCTCTCGGCCCCTGGGCTTGCGGCCCTTGCGCCGAGGCTGGCGCTGTCCGCGGGATCGCTCCTGTTCGCCTATGCCCTGGTCGAGTTCGCGGTCTTCCCCTTCGCCATCGCGCACTTCTCCTACAAGCTCCAGTGGCGGGTGGACCTGCCCTTCCTGGTCTTCTGCCAGAGCACGAAGACCCACCGCGCCCCCAAGGACTACGCGCTCATCCTCGGGGACTCCTACGCGGTGGGCTTGGGAGAACAGTGGGACAACCTGAACCGCTGGACCCGCCAAGCCTTCGGCTCCCAGGCCGTGCTCCATGCCAGGACCGGCCGGGACATCATCACCATGGGCCACGCGGGAGCCGGCAGCCTGGGAGGGCTGGTGGCCGACCCGGTCGGCAAGTTCGAGTTCCTCAAGAAGACGGTGCTGTACAAGCTCTCCGAGCCCAAGGTCGTGCTGGCGTACTTCTACGAAGGCAACGACTTGGACAACAACTTGAGGGACCTCGGGAACCGCTACCTCGGCAAGTACGACGAGGCCAGGCTCCACGACCCCGCGTACTTCAAGGAGTTCATCCGCAAAGCCGTGGTGGAGGAGGACGACACCTTCAGGAGGTCGCGGCGGTTCCACCTCGACCAGAACCTGATCTTCTGGAAGTTCGTCAAGTCATCCTCGCGCAAGCTCTGGGAGGTCCTGTCCGGCGCGGCGCCGCAAGCCCAGGCCGCCACGCTCTTCGGCGCGAACCTCGTCCGCCTCGGGCCCAGGGTGGTGGCCGTCCCGGACCGGCTCCAGGGGCCGTCGCTGGAGATGACCCCAGAGGAGGTCAAGCGCGGAGTCCATGTCTTCGAGCAGTCCCTGCGCTACCTCAGGGAGTATCTCCCCCGATCCCGCATCCTCGTGGTCTATGTTCCCGCCCCGCTCTCCTGCTACGAGCTCGCCTCGGATTGGATCTCCGTTGAGCCCTACCTCGAAAGGACGCCCTACCACGAGGCCCGAAAGGTACGGCCGCGCAGCGACCACATCGCCGGATTGATCCGCGAAGCGGCCGGCCGAGCCGGGTGCGGGTTCGTGGACACGCGGCCGGCCCTGCGGCTGCAGGCCAGGAACAAGCTGCTGCACGGCGGCACCGACTGGAAGCACCTCACCCGCGTGGGCTACGCCGCCTTGGCCGAAGCGATCCTGCCTGACTTGGAGCGCGCCTTCCGGGAAACCCGCTGAACCGGCGGGGGCTATTCGAACGCCAGACGCCAGAGCTTCAGGTAGGTGGCGTAGACCGTCTTCACGTAGCCGCGGGTCTCCTGGTAGGGAGGGACCCCATGGTACTTCTCCACCGCGCCGGGCCCGGCGTTGTAGGCGGCCAGCGCCTTCTTGACGTCCCCGCCGAACCGGGAGAGCATGTCGGCGAGGTACTTGATCCCGGCTTTCACGTTCTTGACCGGGTCGAAGAAATCGGAGCCGTGAAGGCCCAGCCCGCGGCCGGTCCCAGGCATGATCTGCATGAGCCCCTTGGCGCCGACATGACTCTGCGCCTTCGGGTTGTACCCGGACTCCTGCAGGATGAGGGCCAGGACCAGGGTCGGATCCAGGGAGTAGCGCTTGACCTCGTCCAACACGAGCTGGATGGTCTGTCCCACGACCCCGGGCTTGGCGCCCCGAGCCAGCAGGTAATCCTTGATGGCCGCGAACGTGCTCCCGTCGAAACCGTCGGTCCGCGGAGAGGGAGGAGGCGCGGACTGCTCCGGCCGCAGGGGAAGGCTCGCCCCCACGCGCACCGTGCGGTCGGCCGGGGACCGCGCGTAGGTCGGCATGGCCGCGGGGCCGACCAGATCCTCGGTGGCCCTCATGTTGTCGTAGAGCCTCCTGAGGCCCAGGGCGTCGCGCACCTCGCTGATGCGGGCTTTCCAGAACGAGACCCTCCCGATCCCCTCCGCGCCGGCCTTGGTTTCCAGCTGCCGCACGGTCAAGAGCGCCCTCATGCGCTCAATCTCCATCTCGATGAACGCCTTGGAATCCTTGTAGCCCCCCGCCGCCTGGAGCTCGCTCAGGAACAGGTTCTTCCAAAGGATGAACTGCTTCTCCAGGTCCTTGATGTCCGACCCGGGCTTGCGGGCCTCATCCTCGATGCGCTCGAGGTCCGGGAGGAAGCTCAGGCGCAGCTCGTTATCCTTGCCCTCCGGGATGAGGACCTTCCACTTCGAGATGGAGCCGAGCAAGGCCTCGCGCTTGGCAGCCGGGTCCTGGGCCTCCGCCGACGCCCCAGGAGGCGCCTGGAAGAGGCACCACGCGCAAAAGACGAACACAGCGCGCTTCACAGCCCTAGTGTAGCCGCGGGACAAGGGGTCGTTCAGGGGCCTAAGTCCCACTCAATCCTGGGGCCAAGGACCTACAAGGCATGATACCATAAGGTCGGAGGGGCGCTTGAGGATTTCGGGCGGAGGCGGCACGATTCTGCTCGAACCAGGATGAGGGGAGTCCCCTCTATCTTGCCCCCTAACGGGGGCTATGGCGTCTTCTTTAAGAACGGCGCAGCCCGGCTTGTAGAGCCTCTTGCAGGCCTTCTCGAAAAGCTTCGCGGCTTTGGCTTCGTCCTTGGCCACGCCCCGGCCATATTTGGTACAGAGTGCCCATCCCATAGCAGCCCGCTCCAGATCCGAGTAAAGAACCCCGGGCCAAGGCCCGGGGCTTTGAAGAGGTAGCGATGCTGACGCATCGAGCAGGTCCGCTAAACACGCGGAGAGGATGCTATCCCTCCCCGCCCCAAGGGGCGGGGTATCTCGCATGATTACATGAAAAGATGCCGCAGGCCTTGCCGAGGGCCTTGGCGTTCGCGGCCTCCGCCAGGTTGGTGCTCATAACGAGGATGAACGCCGCGGTCCAAACGGCCGACGCAAGAAGGCTCATTCTCCGATTGATCCTGAGGTCTGTCATTGGCCAAATTCTATCCAAAGTGTTGCAGCGGGTCAACAAGGGCGGGGCCTTAGGGCGGCTGGATGGGCGCTTATGCGGCCTACGATTCCAATGACCTATCTCGGGACGGATTAGTCCGCAGCGGGCTGGCTGCGGGCCGGGATGTAGACGTTGACCCAGCCCTTCTGCCCGCGCTCCTGGATGCACGCGAGCCGGCTCTTGGGGACGTCCATGCACCCGTCGCTGCAGGCCTGCAGGGGATTGCGTGACACCACGACCTCGATGTGCCCGTGCTCAGAGCTGAAGCCGCATTGGCCCCGGCCGTACACGATGATGGAGCCGAGCAAGGCCTCGCGCTTGGCAGCCGGGGATGGGGCGAAGGGCCTGCCCCGGTCTTATCCTGGCTCGGGAACTTATTTCGGGCGTCGCTCGCATGCAAGGTGTGGGGGACATGGCCTCCTTGACAAGGTGTAACACTTCTGTTACACTTCTTATGTGCCCAGCTTGAACCCAAGAGTGAATGTCGTCTTGGAGAAACCGCTGTTCTTGACTCTCAAGAAACTGGCGGCGAAGGACGGCGTGTCGTTGTCGACGAAAGTCCGTGACCTGATCCGCGAGGCCCTCGAGGAGTATGAGGAAGCCTTCTTGGTCAGGGTGGCCGAGGACCGGGCCAAGACCTTCAAGCGCGCGCAAGCATTGACCCACGAACAGGTCTGGAGATGACTTTTGTCCCGGCCTACCATCCCTTGGTAGCCGAGGACATCGCCAGCCTCAACCGGGACATCCGGAAACGTTTGGCGAAGGCCATCCATGAGCGTCTCACCTCCCACCCGGAATCGTATGGCAAACCCCTCCGCGGCAGCCTGGCTGGCTACTGGACATTGAGGTGCGGCGATTACCGAGTCGTCTATCGGACCGTGAAGAATGAGGTCTGGATCTTCGCCGTCATCAACCGCCGTGACGTGTACTCCGATGTCATGAGCAGGTTGGCGTGGAGCGCGGCCGCCGAAGCTTGAACTGCCAGCGCGCTCCCGGGGCTGATTCTGTGGCTGTTGCCCACCCCCCGAGCGGCGTCACGCAGTAGTCCAGGCTCATTCCATGGGAAAGGCCGAAACGGCCGGATAGCCCGTTTCAGCCGATTCGGAAAACCTGACTCGGCCGATTCAGGCGCCTTTTCGGGAGATAGCGTCGGAGGCCCTTGAACCTGCCGTTGGAACGGGCGGTTCGAGGGACGTTTTGCAGACCCGTCCATTGGTCCCACGCCGCGATGGGCCGATATGCTCATGACATGCGATGCGGTTGCCTGCTAGACTCAAGATGAAACCCTTGTAGCCCGGGGAATCGGCCCCGGGGTATCCACGGCCCCACCTGAAATGGGGCGAGACCAGGGGAAGCCAAAGGCCGGGTATCGGCCTTGAGCTTCCCCTGATTGCTTTTAAGGGGAGACGATGAAGCCAGGGTTATGGATGCTGGTCATGGTCGCGGTCCTCGCAGGCTGCGGCAAGAAGGAGGCACCCCATGCGGCTGGGAAGCAGGGCGGCCAATCAGCGCTGGATGGCACGCCTGCTTCACGGGCGGATTCCGAGGAGCCTCCGGCCGGCTTTGCCAAGCACGTCACGCCCAAGGGCCGGGTCTTCTGGGTCGAGCGGGAGGGAGTTCGGGCCGAGTATCCCCCGGAGTTCTCAATGCTCGATCCCAAGGCCCAGGAGGCCTGGCGCAAAGCCAGATACAAGGTTCCCCTGTCCACCGGCTTCATCCAGGGTTTTCCTCGCGAGGTCCAGGCGACCTGGATCGAGAGAATGGCCGATGGGCCCGAGTTGGAGGCCGAGGACGGGGCGAGGGATGCTTACGTGAGACGTCGAATGGCCGAGGACCGCGCCGAGCTGGTACGCCCTGCTCCAAAAGGCTTCAAGCCCGAGGGCAGGCGGAAGGCCGGGCTCGCGCTCATCCCGAAAAGCGCGATGATCCGGTCGGGCGAGCCCTTCTGGTACCGGCTGGAGATACAGAACGTCGGCAGGGAACCTATCGAGTTCAACGAGAGGCCGTCGTTCTGGAAAATCGGAAACGCCACCCAACTGGATTACGCATTCTTCGTGACGCCGCCGGACGGCGGCGAGCGGAAGGTCGTCCCGCGCCACAACGTCCACCTCCACGGGATACGCAGGGACTATCCCTTTCCAAGACATCTCGTCACGGTCGAGGAGAAGCAGCGCTTCCTTGACGAGTTGAACGAGAAGAGACGGTGGGAGGTGTCGCACTGGGAGCATTTGCGGGTGACGCTTGACCCCGGAGAGACCCTCGTGTCGAGGCCCTGGCAGTACGGGAATCCGGATGAGCGCAGGGAACTCCTGATGTACGGCGATATCCCCGACAAGCCCATTGCCGGCGAATTCAGGGAGTTGGCCCTGAGGGAATTCCAGTTCGACAAGCCCGGGACCTACAAGATCAAGGCCGTCTACGATGACTCTCCTCCCAAACTGGACAAGCAGGAGGAGGAATACATCCAGGCCATGATGAAGCATGGCTATAGCAGGGCAGAGTTGATGGAGGATTTCGAGGACTCGGCTGCAGAACACTTGGGCCGCGTGGAATCCAACAGCGTCGCCATCGAGGTTTACAAATGACCGCGCTCACATTGCTCCTGCTTTGTTGGCCAATCCCGGCGCAGGCCAGCGTCGCTTGCCCAAGGAAGGTTTCCGAACGGACCACGCCGTGTACGGCCTATCCTATCTTGCGACGCAAATTCGATTCCTATTTTACCTTCAGGCAAGCCTCACGAAACCGATTGAATGCCGCTTTTGAAATAAAGGTCCAAGTCCCGTTGTATTCCAGAATAAATTCCCGTGGGATAAGGTGCGCAACATCACGATCCGCCATCTTCCGCGGTGCCTTCTCTCCAAGAACGGTCTCAAGGAGCTTGCGATACCCCTTGATAGAATCAACTCCAATCATGGGCCTATTGCATGAGAAAGAAAAGCCGGTGGGCCTACGGTCTGCGTTTCCAAACGACGTCCTGAGAGATTTAACAAATCCCCTCCATTGAACCTTGCTCAAGTGCAGCGTGAGAAGGAATCCCTTCCCCTGCATATTGAGGACCACATTTTTCGGGTTGCCCCGAACCTCAAAAGCAGAGTCGGCGCAACGACTCATCTGCTCTCCCTGCACGACGCCCGCAATGAGGGTGGAATTGGGAAGAAGCCGCCCTCGTCGGCTATACATGGCTTTCCGGTTGGTTGCGGCGGCGAATCAACCGGAGTCAGCACGCCGTTGATGTTGCATAGGAACTTGCATAAGATGACATGGTTGTCGGTCGGGTCCCGAACAATTCTCAGCACCTTACACCAGCCCACATCCGGCATTATAAGGGCCTTCTCCATCTTCTGAATGAATTCCTTGACTTTGGCTTCCCAGGCGAGAATAACATCGACAAACGCGTTCCACCGATCCACAAAGTCTGCTTGTTCCCTGTTATACCGCTCGGCCTCCCGATTGTAGGCATCTATCTCGCCCAGCAATACTGCTTTCCACGCATCCAACCGCCGCTTGTTCTGGATGCACCAAAGGTATGTTTCCTCGTCAGGAGCCGGGTTGCAAATGGAATTATGGTATGCAACCTGGTTGTTGTAGTCTGCGATCTCTTTGTCCAAACGATCGGACTCGATGTCGAGTCGTCGTTTCCATTCGGCAAATGTCACGTCCTCTGCATCCAATCCGTCTGCTTTCGGAAGCATCGTAGTCCGCTCGCTGCCGCGCTCGGCATATTCGGCCTTCAACATCTCTTGCTCTACAGAATCGACGTAAACAAATCGCGGATCGTTGATAAGCTCTACAGCGCGCAACCAGTTCGGGTTATTGCGTATATAGGCGCCCAATTGGCCCCGAATGAGTTTTGCGGCTGGCTTTGCCTTCCTTTTCTTGTCTCTTGTCGCCGGCGCAACCTCCTTCAGAACGACCACGCCTTTTGCGGGGACCTTAAACTCGCCCGTATCTAGACCCGCGGGGAAGCGAAAGATCCTTGCGCCCAGCACCCTCTCTGGTTGAATCAGACCAGCCCGTTGCGCCAAAGGGTCTTTCTTGGCCAATGGAGCCACGCCATCCGCCGCAAAACCCGCACCTGATCCAACGAACGAAACCGCGACAATCAAGGCAGTAAGCATCGTCTCCTCCTCAAATTGACTTGGTGTAGGAAATCATAGCACAGGTTCCTCACTGCGCGCATGCCTTGGCGAGGACTAATGGAGCCCCTCTGGGCCCTGTCCCAAAAGGGTCAAGGAATCTTTCGTCGGAGGAAGGTCTGGATTTGGCCTGTCTGTAAAAGCGATCCTTTGGGGACAGGCGAGGCCCGCCAAGGACGACCGAAGCGCCGCACACAGCGGCGCGAGCCCTGGGCTTCGCCCAGGACGGTTCGCCAAGGAAGAGCCTATACGAACCAGGAAGTGGTGGCGGCCAGCAGCCGCCACCTCGACGCGCCGGCCGGAGCCTAGAATGATTTCCCGTCGGACTCGGCGATCTTCTGGAGCTTGGACACGATGGCGGTCAGCTTGGCTCGTGCTTCCTTCGTGAAGACCACCGGGAGGGACTTCATGGCGCGGTTGAACTCGAAGACGACCTGAACGTAGGCCTTGTCGATCTTGCGGATGACGAAGGGACGGGTTACCATCTGCGGTATTAAGGCGGTCTGCTTCGGCGCGATCTCCTTATAAAGGACGAAGAGCCGCGAGGGGTCCATGGGATCCTGCTGGAGCACGAGGTCCACCTTGTAGCCGGGCGTGGGTTTCTCGCCCAGGAACACCGCGATGACCGTCTCCTTGGTGAAGTCCACGGACGGCAGGTCGAGGGCCTGGGGCGTGCCCTGGTAGGTCTTGGCCCACAGCTCGGCCAAGCCCCGGCTGTCGTGCACAGCCACCATCTGGGGCCGGGAGACCGCGCAATTCTGTCCTAAAATCGTGTCCCAAGCGCCCGCTGTCGTCGAGAGCGCCAGGACCGCCGTCGCTGTCAGGAAGACTTTCTTCATTGCTTTGTTCACCTCGTGGATACATCCTACCGCAAAAGGGGTAGGACCCGTATGGGCCGGGTGGTGAAAGAAACCGCAGGAAATGGGCCTACGGGGTCCTGGGTCCTAATTCCCAGCGTGGAAGCCGGGCTTCGCGCTCATCGAGCGTCGGGTGGTCCGAGAGGATGCCTCCCCCGCCTGCCGAGGAGCGGGACCGGAAGAACCCGAGGAGCTCGCGCACGGCCTCGGTCCCAGCCAGGCGCGCCGCGAAACGATCCGCGCGCAGTTCCAAGGCCCTGTCGTAGCCCAGGCCCAGGAGGTAGGACGCGGCGAGCAGTCCCACCAGCGCGCCTGCCAGCGGCAGGAGGAAGGTCCACCCGGTCAGGACGGCCAGGTCCGAGGCCAGGTCCGCGAGCTCGGCGTCGTTGGCCGCCTTGCCGGCGAAGGACCGCGGGGCCCTGAGCCTAGCCATCGCCGGGGTCGTCATCGTCATCCTCACCTCCGGCCTGGCTGCGGCGCTGCGTCCCTATGTCAAGCCAGGCAGGGGCTCCCGGCTCTGGGCGATCTTCGCGTCCCATCCGTCCCCGGCGCAGCGCCTGCGGCGCATCGAGCGCCTCCTCGGGCGACCCTAGAACCCGGCTGCCCTCAGCTTCTCCCAGGCGAGCGGCGCCGCCTTGGGCCGTTCCTCGGGCTTGGCGGTCTCCAGGCAGCGCTTCACGTGCTTGCCCACCAGGTCCGTCTCCAGGTTGACCAGCCCGCCCTCGCGCAGGGTCCGCAGCGCGGTGTGCTCCCAGGTGAACGGGATGACCCGCACCTCGAAGCTCCGAGCGGCCAGGCGGGCCACGGTGAGGCTCACGCCGTCCACCGCGATGGAGCCTTTTAGCACGATGCCTGCCAGGATGGCATCGGCCGCCCCGATCCTGATGACCCGGTCGCCTTCCTCGACGCCGATGCGCGAGACCCGGCCTTGCCCGTCGACGTGGCCGGTGACGAGATGGCCTCCCAGGCGGTCGCCCAGGGCCACGGCCCTCTCGAGGTTCACGAGGCTCCCGCGCTTCTTGTCCTTGAGCGTGGTCAAACGCCCGGTCTCTCCGAGCACGTCGAACCTCATGCAGCCGCCTCGGAGGTCCTTCAGGGTCAGGCACACGCCGTCTACGGCAACGCTCTCTCCCCGCTCCGGAGCGGGGTCCCAGGCCAGGCCCTGCGCCAGGCAGAGCCGCAGGCCTGTCGAGGTCCTGCGGACATCGAGGATGCGGCCCACGTCCTGGATCAGGCCGGTGAACACGGGCGCCTCCGGGCCGGGAACGCCCGCAGCATCGCGTCCGGGCCTGACATGCCGGCGCCGGTGAACCTGAGCGTCGGACACGAGTCGAGGGGCCAGGACTTGGCGCCTCCGATCAAGGGCAGGGAGCGGCTGCCCAGGAGCTTGGGCGCCACGAAGAAAAGGTACTCGTCTACCAGCCCGCCGGCCACGAGAGAGGCGGCGAGTTCTCCCCCTCCCTCGCACAGGACGCGCAGGAAGCCCTCGCGGCCGAGCCTCTCGAGGAGAGCCTTCAGCGAGACTCCTCCCCGCGCGTTGGGCAGGACCCACGCGGCCGCTCCCAGGCGCTGGAAACGGCGGACCCGCGCCTTCGGGCACGCCTCCGTCACGGCGATGATGGTCCGGCACTGGCGGCCGTCCGTGAGGATGCGTGAGGACAGCGGCGTCTGTCCCAAGCTGTCCGCAACGATCCTGAAAGGCATCTTGCTCCCCCGGGCCGAAGGCCCGGGGGAGAGGTTGGGATCGTCCAAGGACACGGTGCGCCGTCCCACCAGCACGGCATCCACCCGGCGCCGGAGCTTACCCACCTCGGCCCTCGAGGCCGGGCCGCTGACCCAACGGGACTTCCCCCCAGGCTCGGCGATCCTGCCGTCGAGGCTCATGGCCATCTTGAGGGTCACGTAGGGCAGGCCGGTCCGGACCCGCTTCTCGAAAGGCCGGATCAATTCCCGGGCCTCCGGCTCCGAGACGCCCTCGGTCACCTGGATGCCCGCCTTCCTGAGGACCTTGGTCCCCGCGCCCTGATGCTTGGGATGGGGGTCCCTCACCCCGAAAACGACCCGCCTGATGCCGCTCGATATGACGCGCTCGGTGCAGGGGCCGGTGCGGCCCCAGGTGCTGCACGGCTCGAGCGTCACGTAGATCGTCGCGCCTCGAGCCCGCCAGCCGGCTTCTTCCAAGGCGAACACCTCGGCGTGCGGGCCCCCGGCCTTCCTGTGCCAGCCCCTCCCCACGCATCCGCCGCGGGCCACGACCACGGCCCCGACCGGCGGGTTGGGGCGAGTGGACCCTTCGCCGCGTCGTGCCAGGGCCAGGGCCTCTCGCATCCAACGGAGGTCCTCGGGGATCAGCGTCCTATCTCCTTGTAGAGGTTGGCCATCTCGATGGCGGCCTGAGCCGCTTGAGCGCCCTTGTTGCCCGCCTTGGTGCCCGAGCGCTCGATGGCCTGCTCCAGGCTGTCGGCGCAGACCACCCCGTTGACCACCGGGATGCCGAGCTCCGAGGCGAGCTTCGCCAGCGAGCGCGACACCTGGCTGTTGATGAGCTCCGCGTGCGGAGTGGCGCCCTGGATGACGACCCCCAGCGCGACCACCGCGTCGAGCTTGCCCGCCTTGGCGAGCTTCTCCGCCGCCATGGGGAGCTCGTTGGCGCCCGGCACCCAGGCCACGGTGACGTGCTCCTCGGCGCCGCCGTGCCTGACGAAGCAGTCCACGGCCCCGCTCACCAAGGCCTTGCTGAGGAAGTCGTTGAAACGGCTCGCCACCAGCCCCACCTTGAGTCCCTTCGCGATCAGGTTTCCCGACAGCTCTCGAACGGCCATGTGCGCCTCCTTTCCTTGCCGACGTCTCGCTGGTGTCAGGCTCTCCCCGCCGTCGCCATGCCGGGCCAGAGCCAGACACCTATAATAGGTGTCCTAATTTTTCCTTCTTGGTCCTCAGGTACTTCTCGCTGTGCTCGTCGGGCGGGGAGATGATCGGCACCCGCTCGACCACCTCGAGCCCGTAGCCCTCGAGCGCCACGATCTTGCGCGGATTGTTGGTCAAGAGACGCAGGCGCTTGATCCCCAGATGGCAGAGGATCTGGGCGCCGACGCCGTGGTCCCTCAGGTCCGCGGCGAACCCGAGCTGCAGGTTGGCCTCCACGGTGTCCAAGCCCTTCTTCTGCTGGAGCTCGTAGGCGTGGATCTTGTTGGCCAGGCCGATGCCCCGGCCCTCCTCGCGCAGGTAGAGCAGCGCCCCGGCCCCGGCCTCCGCGATCATCCGCATCGCCACCTCAAGCTGGTGGCCGCAGTCGCAGCGCCGGGAACCGAAGACGTCGCCGGTGAGGCACTCGCTGTGGACCCGCACGAGCACGGGCTTGTCGCCCGCCACCTCGCCCCGGACCAAGGCCACATGGTGCTCCCCGTCCACGACCGACCGGTAGAGGTTCAAGACGAAGGCCCCGAACCCGGTCGCCAGGTCCACGCGGCGCACGAACTCGACCAGGACCTCGTTCCTGCGGCGGTAGGCGATGAGGTCGGCCACGGAGGTCATCTTCAGACCGTGGCGCTCTTTCACCTCCACCAGCTCCGGCAGCCGCGCCATGCGGCCGTCGTCCGCGAGGATCTCGCAGATGACGCCCGCGGGCCTCAACCCAGCGAGCTTCGCGAGGTCCACGGCCGCCTCCGTGTGGCCGGCCCTGGTCAGCACTCCTCCGGCCCGGGCCTCGAGCGGGAAGACGTGCCCCGGGGTCACGAGGTCGGCCGGGGCGCTCCGCGGGTCGGCGAGCACGCGGACCACGGCGGCGCGGTCGGCCGCGCTGATGCCCGTGGCGACGCCCTGGGCGGCGTCCACCGACTCCATGAAGGCGGTCGAGAAGCGCGTGCCCTTGCCCTTCGACGCCATGCGCGAGAGACCCAGGGCCGCGAGACGCTCCGCGGTCATGGCCACGCACAGCAGGCCCCGGCCGCGCTTCGTCATGAAGTTGACGGCTTCCTCCGTCACCTTGTCGGCCGCCATCACGAGGTCGCCCTCGTTCTCACGGCGCTCGTCGTCGGTGACGATGACGACCTCTCCCCGGCGCACCGCCGCGACGACTTCCTCCACAGGGTCGAACATGTCTCTCCTCTTGAAACGAAACGGCCCGGGAGAGGAATCCCGGGCCCCTGGGGCTAAGGCCCCAGGTTCCAAGGGTCTTCTCCCATCCAGACTCTACTGTCGGCCGCTGGATCCCACAGCGTCGGCCCGTCACCAGACGGGTTCGCGGGCTATACCGCCGGTCAGGACTTCCTCGCCAACGGCGAGGTCACCTTTCCCCGAAGACCACGAGTACGGAACGGACCCCTATGTTATAGCGAAAATCAGCCCCGGCGGGCAACTGCTGCTACTGCCGGACAGAACTTCCCCGCCGCAAGATAGCCGGCGGCCTTGATCACGAGGGACAATAGTCCCCCATGCTCGGCGCCTCCAGGATTGGGAGGAGGCAGGCGAGGACGTGAAGCCTTACCTGCCCGTGTCTCTGCGACCCCCTT
>JACQWX010000019.1 GCA_016209035.1 Elusimicrobiota bacterium
AACTCGATCATGTTCCGCGGATAATCCCCGACCTCGCCACCGGCTCGCGCACTACCCATAACCCGACGACATTACCATTAAGTGGGGCTAAGTGCATACCCCCTTTGGGGCGTTTGTCTCCACCGGTGAGGAGAATCGCCTCAGCGCAAGATATGCTATTCTGAAAGCCCATGAAGTACCTCGACGAATTCCGGGACAACGGGGCTGCGGCGCGGCTGTCACGCGCCATCAGATCGGAGGTGCGGCCGGGCCGCCGCTACAACGTGATGGAGTTTTGCGGAGGCCACACCCACGCCATCTTCCGCTACGGGCTGATGGACCTGCTGCCCGACGCCATCCGGCTCATCCACGGGCCGGGGTGCCCTGTGTGCGTCCTGCCGGTCTCCCGCTTGGACATGGCCATCCGGCTGGCCCGGGATGGTGGCGTCATCCTGTGCTCCTACGGGGACATGCTCCGGGTTCCGGGCTCGGGGCGGGAGAGCCTTTCGAGGGCGATGTCCGCCGGGGCCGACGTGAGGGTGGTCTACTCCGTCATGGACGCCTTGTCGATCTCTGCGCGGCATCCTGACAGAGACGTGGTTTTCCTGGCCATAGGTTTCGAGGCCACGGCGCCCGCGACCGCCTTGGCCGTGGCCAGGGCCAAGGCCGACGGGAGGAGGAACTTCGCCGTTCTTTGCAACCACATGCTCACCCTCTCCGCCGTGCAGAGCATCCTCGAATCCTCCAGGGTGCGCGAGATGGGCTCGGTGCCGATCGATGCCTTCGTCGGCCCCGGGCACGTGAGCGCGGTCATCGGGACCAAGCCGTTCGAATTCTTCTGCGAGGAATACCAGAAGCCGGTCGTCGTGGCGGGGTTCGAGCCCCTCGACATCCTGGCCGCGATCCTGGCCCTGGTGAGGCTGATCAACGCAGGCCGCTTCGAGGTGGCCAACGAATATCCCAGGGCGGTGACCAGGGAGGGCAACCGGCCCGCCCAGGGACTCATCGCTTCGGTGTTCGAGCTCAGGCGCGCGTTCGAGTGGAGAAGCCTGGGCGAGATCCCCTACAGCGGCCTGCGCCTCAGGAGCGGATACGCCGACTTCGACGCCGAGCGCCGCTACGGCCTCAAGGCCTTTCCAGCGCCCGATCCCGAGGGCTGCCTGTGCGGCGCGGTGCTTCGGGGGGTCAAGCTCCCGACCGACTGCCGGCTCTTCGGCAAGGCCTGCACTCCCGAGGAACCGATCGGGGCGTGCATGGTCTCGGCAGAGGGGACCTGCGCGGCGTATTTCCGATACCGGCCCCATGAAGATACTGCTCTTGGCGCATAGTTTCAACAGCCTTTCCCAAAGGCTTCACGTGGAGCTCAGACGCATGGGGCATGAGGTCTCGGTGGAGCTGGACGTCAACGACGACTTGGTCCGGGAGGCGGCGGCGCTTTTTGCGCCCGATCTCGTGCTCGCTCCCTATCTTCGCCGCGCCATCCCCGAGGATGTCTGGAGGAAGAAGACCTGTCTGGTGGTCCACCCCGGCCCGGAAGGCGACCGGGGCCCCTCGGCCCTGGACTGGGCCGTGCTCGAAGGCGCCCCCCGCTGGGGGGTGACCGTGTTCCAGGCCGAGGCCGAGATGGACGCCGGGCCGGTGTGGGCAACGGCCGGCTTCCCCTTGAGGGCGGCTTCAAAAAGCAGCATCTACAGAAACGAGGTCGCCGAGGCTACGACGGCCGCCGTCCTGGAGGCATCGGGCCGGTTGGAGCGGGGCGGATTTACCCCGGCCAGGGTCCCCGGGACCCGGCGGCCGCTCATGACCCAGTCGGACCGCAGCGTCGACTGGACGAAGGACGACGCGGCCGCCGTCATCAGGAAGATCAACGCCTCGGACGGGTGGCCGGGCGTCCAGGACGAGGTCCTGGGCCGCGAGGTCTTCCTCTATGACGCAAGGCCTGCGGCAGGGAGCAACTCCTTTCCGCAGGTTCATGCGGCAAGGCCGGGAGACGTGCTGGGCGCGTGCCGCGGCGCCATCTGCCGTGCCGCGGCCGAGGGTTCGGTGTGGATCGGCCAGATGAGGCCGCGTCGCGCCGACGGCCCAAGCGCCTTCAAGCTGCCTTCGACGGCCGCCCTGGGCCAGGCGGCCGCGGGCCTGCCGGAACTCAAGTCCGGGCCGGACGACATCTCCTACGAGGAGAAGGGGGAGGTGGGCTATTTGAGCTTCGGCTTCTACAACGGAGCCATGGGGGTCTCGGAGTGCCGGCGCTTGGCTTCGGCGTTACTTCAGGCGCTCCGGCGGCCCACCAAGGTCGTCTGCCTCTTGGGCGGGCCTGATTCCTGGTCGAACGGGATACACCTCAACCTCATCGAGGCGGCGGAGAGCCCCGCCGACGAGTCGTGGCGGAACATCCAGGCGATGAACGACCTGGTGAGGGAGATCGTCAACGCCGCCGGCCACGTCACGGTGTCGGCCTTGCGCGGCAGCTGCGCGGCCGGGGGATGTTTCCTGGCGATCGCCGCGGACTTCGTGGTCGCGCGCGAAGGCGTGGTCCTCAACCCGCACTACAAGAGCATGGGGAACCTCTACGGCTCCGAGTACTGGACCTACAACCTCCCGCGCCGGGCCGGCGCCCGTGCGGCCGAGCGCATCATGAGCCTGCGCCTGCCCATGGGCGGCCAAGAGGCGCTCTCGCGGCGCCTGGTGGACGAGGTGTGGCCCTCGGCGGAGTTTGAAAGCCGTCTGCACGAGTTCGCCCGGCGCCTGGCCGCGGACAGCGGAAGGCTTCTCGAGGAGAAGCGGTCGCGCAGGGAGCGCGACGAGGCGGCCAGACCCTTGGAGGATTACCGCCGCGAGGAGCTGGAGAGGATGAAGTTCAACTTCTACGGATTCGACCCCAGCTATCACGTGGCGCGCCACCACTTCGTGCACAAGACTCCCAAGTCGTGGACGCCGGTCCATCTGGCCCGGCACAGGGACAAGAGAGGATAACATGCCGACGGCATTCAACATCCTTGTCATCGACGACGACGAGGCGATGCGCGATTCCTGCCGCCAGGTGCTGTCGAGACAGGGGCATTCGGTCAAGGCGGCCGACACCGGCGCGGCTGGCCTTGAGATGCTGGCGCAGAGGGTCTTCGACCTGGTCATCCTGGGCCTGAAGATGCCGGGCATCCCGGGGCTGGACGCGCTCAAGAGCGTCAAGCATCTGTGCCCCGAGACGGCCGTCCTCATCATCACCGGGTACGGCACGGTCTCCTCAGCCGTGGAAGCCATGAAGTCCGGGGCCTACGATTTCCTGCCCAAACCCTTCACTCCCGACGATCTGCTGGCCATGGTCGATCGGAGCCTGGAGAAGCGCAAACTCGTCAACGAGATCGCGTACCTGCGCGAGACCCTGGAGGGCACGAAGGACACCGAGGTCGTCATCGGTCCCAACAAGGCCATCTACCGAATCTACAACCTGGTCTGGAAGGTGGCGCTGACCGACAGCAACGTGCTGATCACCGGGGAGAGCGGCACGGGCAAGGAGCTCATCGCCAGGGCCATCCACCGCAACAGCGGCCGCGGCGACGGGCCCTTCGTGACCGTGGACTGCGGGAGCCTGGTCCCCACCCTGTTCGAGAGCGAGCTCTTCGGCCACGTGCGGGGCGCGTTCACGGACGCGATCGCCACCAAGCGCGGCAAGCTCGAGCTGGCGCACGGCGGGACCATCTTCTTCGACGAGATCGCCAACATCAGCGTGGAATGCCAAGCCAAGCTCTTGCGGGCCCTCCAGGAAAGGGAGATCACCAGGGTGGGCGACACCAAGGCCATCAAGGTGGACGCGCGGTTCGTCGCGGCCACGAACAAGGAGTTGCGCAAGGCCATGGACTCCGGCGAGTTCAGGGAGGACCTGTACTACAGGCTGAAAGTGGTCGACATCCACATGCCCCCCCTGCGCGAGCGCAAGGACGACATCCCGGGCCTCGTGAAGTACTTCATCGCCAAGTTCAACAAGAAGCGCAAGAAATCCGTTTCCTCGGTCTCGATCCAGGCGCTCGATCTCCTCTCGGCCTACCGTTGGCCGGGCAACATCCGGGAGCTCGAGAACGTCATCGAGCGGGCCGTCATCGTCTGCGAGGGCCCGGAGATCGGTCCGCCGGACCTGCCGCTCCACGACATCCTGGGGCTTGGCCCCCACGGCGGGTCCGGGGAGCGTCCGGACGTCAAGACGCTCGATGATGCCGAGAGGGAGCACATCAGCCTGGTCCTCCGGAGGTTCGCCGGGAACAGGAGCAGGGCCGCCGAGTTCCTGGGAGTGGACAGGAAGACCCTCCGGCTCAAAATCCGGAGATACGCCCTCGCGTCGGACGACGAGAATCCCGGCCCGCCGGAGGGCGACCGCATCGTCCCGCGGGATCTCCCCGTTTTCGTCCCGGCCGCCGCATTGGCCGCGCCCCCGAAGGCGCCGGACGCGGCGACAGCCGTCCTCTCGCCGGAGGAGGCTCGACATCCGGCCACCCTGGCCGAGATGGAGAGGCGGCACATCCTGGCCACGCTCAAGGCGGCCGGCGGCAACAAGACCAGGGCCGCGGCCATCCTCGGCATCAGCCGCAAGACCCTCCACCTCAGGCCCAAGGCCTTCGGGGTTCAAGCCGCGGGCGACGAGGCCGGGCCGGATGTTGCCGCCGGGGACGCGAATTTATTAACATAGCTCGAGCGCAATAGCAGCGGGGAGGGGTGATGGCTCACATCCCTCCGGCCAAGAAGCGCATGTTCACTTTCTCTTCAATCTCACCACGCCTGGAGTTGCCCCGGTAATTGCCCGACTTTGGGCGATTGAATAGATGTTATCCAAAGAAGGAGGAGATACACCATGGGAAATTTGAACAAGGTCATGCTCATTGGACGCCTGACTCGCGACCCAGAGATCAAAGAATTCAGCAATGGCGGCAAGGTGGCCAACATCGGCTTCGCCGTGAACAATCGTCGCAAGAACCAGCAAAGCGGTCAGTGGGAAGAAGTCCCGGTATGGGTGGATTTGAAGGCGTTTGATCGCGAGTCAGGGCGAAAGCTGGCCGACCTGGCCGAAAAACACCTGCACAAGGGCCATCAAATCTATGTCGAAGGGCATCTTGTTCGTGAGGAGTGGACTGGGAAAGAGGACGGCAAGAAACAATCCAAGATGTTGGTCTATGTTGATAATATTCAATTCCTGGAAAAGCGCGAGGGTAGTGCCCCCAGCGGGACAGAGCCAACAGAGCCCGCCGCTGCCAAGGCCGCTGGAGCCGACACTGGAGCCAAAGAGGAAGGCATTGAGGAAGTTCCATTCTGAGTCTTTTGCCGCGAAGAGTCATTAGGGTTACTGTCCCTGAAAACATCGTTTGGACCAGTCCAGGTCCCGGTTTATTGATAGCGTAGCGCAGGCGATTTGAGCGTGAATATGAATCCGAGCGAATCCGCTGCTTCTCAGCCCAGTCAGCATAAGACTCCAGCCCTGCCGAACGATATCATAATCGCAATCAAGCACGCGAAGCTCCAATACAAGGCCAGGCAGATCAAGAAGATAGCCGACTTCAGCGACGATGGCGAAATGATGGCTTTCGTGCCGGACCCGATGGCTGATGAGACCTGGGCTGTCGGTGGCCAAATTCAGTTCTGTAACCCGCTGCCTGGAAAGGAAGAAGAAGTCATTGAGAGCGGGGACATCCGGGAATTCGATCCGGACACCGGCAGAATCTACGTGGACGTGCCGGAGCTGAAAGGCGAAAGAGATATCGGCGCTTTCACATTGCGGTACAAGCCGTTTGACTTTGCCATGGCTTTGGAACAAGCTTTCACCCGCCTGGAGAATCACGACAAGTTGCTGCAAGGCGTCCTGAAGCTCGCATGTGGAGAGATTGAAAAGATTCAAGATTCCAATCCTGCACCAATCCCAGAGCTGCCCAGCGCCAAAGACCAGGGGATCGTTGATGGCATCTGGCAAATGCCCTGGTCGCTGCTCTGGGGGCCGCCAGGTACCGGCAAGACTCAGAATGTGGCCGACGCACTTGCAAGACATGCATTGGCAAAGGATGCCGGCAAGATATTGGTCGTTACTCCTACCAACCTTGCAGCGGACGAAGTCGCGCATAGGATTTGCGGCATATTGGACAAGAGCGGCAGACTAAATGCCCCCAAAGGTTGTCTGGTTTATCGCGGGGGCCGCGGCGCAGGCAAGAAGTTGAGCAGGGATTTCCCGCAAAGCCTTCGGGACGAGGCTTACGCCCGGGAATACGACGCGAAACGTCGTCAGATGGAAGAACTGATCGAGCAGCGCGATAACGCCCGGCATCGGAGGCAATATTCCGAGGCGAGCAAGATAAACAAGCAGTTGCAGGGTCTACGGGCAACATTGCCGGACGAGACGATGTTTGCCATCACCAAAGGTGCTGCTCGCGTGATTATCCTTACCACCTTCCGTGCGCTGGCCCTGGTCGGACAGGGAGAAAACCCTACCCTTGTTGACAAGGTCATCGTGGACGAGGCGGGGATGGTGTCGCGCCTCACGACCGCAGCCATGGCGACCATAGGCAAATCGGTGATGCTTGCAGGGGACCCGAAACAGATCGGGCCGATTTATGCCTTGCCGCCAGGGGCATCAAAGGAAATCCGGACGTGGCTCCTGAAGTCGGGACTTAGCCATTTGGTCAGCGTCAAGGAAAGCCTGAAATACCCGCATGTGAGATTCCTGGAATTGCAGTATCGCATGCATCCGGATATCTCCAAAGCAGCAAGCGAATTCACCTATGACGGGATACTGAAAGACGCAGATAGGGCCAAGTTGTTGGCAAAAGAGCCCCCGGCGTCTCCAAAGCTTCCAAAGGCACGCGCCTCATGCATCATCCTTGATGAAATCGCACTCAAACGAGAGGATGTTTGCGCCAAGAAAGCGGCTACAGGCATCGGCTGTGAGCGCGATTTCTCGGCGAGGATCGCCGTTGGTCTGGCTCTTGCCGCGAGTGAAAAGGGCCAAGAGGTCTTGATTCTGACTCCTTATCGCGCGCAAGTCCGGCTCCTCCGCAAGAAGATTCGGGGCTTGGACCCGGCAAGCAAGCAACGGATCAGCGTGGGGACAATCCATCGGCATCAGGGCGCCGAGCGGGACGTGGTCATTCTGGATGCCGTCAAGGGAGCGATTTCCTGGTCCGCACCTGAAATAGGCATGCTCTTGAATGTCGCCATCAGCCGTGCGCGAAAACACTTCATCCTTCTCGCATCTCATGCGGAGAGGGCTACCCCGATCCTCGGCAGGTTGGCCGGGTTGATAAGCGCGGCAACATTGGATGTCCCGATCTACGACGACAATGGACAACAGGAAATGCTTGCCCCTGCCGTGCCCGTGCCTGTCGGGCTGCGGACGCCATCGTTCGCAGACGCCCCGACTGCGGTGTCGGGCACCTTGGGGGAAGAAATCGACAATACGTCGAGACACATCCTTGTCTCACAGGACCAGACCAGAATCATCGAAAGGCCCCCTGGCGATGGGCATTATCTTGTTCGAGGCGTGGCAGGCACTGGGAAGTCTTTAATCCTGGCCAATTGGGCCGTCAAATTGCTCCAGAAAGAACCCAAGGCCAAAATCCTGGTCACGTTTTTCAATAAAGGGATGAAGAACCTTCTGGAATGCATGCTGGAAGATGCCTGCAAACGCCATTGGATCAATGTCTCTCTTGCCAAGCAGATTCGAGTGATTCATGCGGCGGCAATCGGCGCGGTGACCGAGAACTTCGATGCTGTTTTTGTAGATGAGGCCCAGGATCTCACCGCGGAGCAGATGGTCCAAGTCTACTCGCTGTGCAAAGAAGTCGACAAAGACGGCAAGAAGATGCGGAATTTTGCGCTATTCCATGACGATTCGCAGAATATCTATGGGCAAAAGACCCTGGAGGAATTCAAAGCCGAACTTGAGAAATCGACTGCGACAGAGCAGCATGATTTCGCAGACAGGCTTTCATTCAAGGGACGTTCCTTCGTTTTGCGCGAGACCTATCGTTCAACGCAAGCCATCCTTGGGTTCGCAATCAACATGGCATTAGACCCAAAGCAGATTTACTCCCAAGCAGACTCCGAACTGCTTGAATTTATGAAGGTTCCAGAGCTTGCCAAGGAAGGGTTGCTTATTCGTCCGCAGGATTCCGAGGATGGGATATATGAGGTCCGCTATGCAGAGCGGCGCGGGACCGCCCCCATTATAATCCAGACGGGAAGAGCTGCTGTCTTGGCGGAATTAGCCGAAGAAGTCAAACACCTTAGAGACAAGGAAAAGGTCGCGCCTGGCAATATATTGGTGGTGTCGATCACGTCGCCGAGTCGTGTTGTCGCAGAGCTCAATCGGGTGGGAGTCGAAGCCGTCGCATATGGCGGAAAAGAGGGCGAGGATACCGGCAAGTTGCCGGCGACGCGGCCTGACCATGTGCGGTGCACAACGGTGTTTTCCTGTAAAGGGCATGAAGCGCCTGTAGTAATGTTCGCAAATGCGAATGAAGTCGAGGATTTGGGCTGGATGAAAGAGAAGACTGCTGCCCAGATCAAGAAGATCAGCCGATGTATGCTGTATGTCGGATTGTCTCGCGCCATGGCAAGACTCTATGTATTTGGATGGAAGTCGCCACTTATGGACGCAGCCAGGACGTACGCCGGGGCGGGAACCCCGATTCGGATGATTTCATGATTCAGTTGCGCCGGGCCAGAAAGCTGGTCGAATCCGGCTGGCTGATAGCGGTGGGTGCGCGCAAGGCCCGCCGTTACGCTGTGGGGCCAAAGGCCTGATGATTTATGCGACAGCCTCGTAAAGTTTTGTCGCATATGAGGGTGTCGCATAACCGATCCGCATGAGCTCTGAAGATGCGCTTCGCCGACGCTGGGGCTACGATTCCTTCCGGCCGCTCTCAAGGCCTTCGGGGTTCAAGCCGCGGGCGACGAGGCCGGGCCGGATGTTGCCGCCGGGGACGCGAATTTATTAACATAGCTCGAGCGCAATAGCAGCGGGGAGGGGTGATGCTCCAGAAATACCGCCAAGAGATCGATTCCTTGAAGGAGATGGTGGTCCATAAGAAGCTGATCGAGCACCTCGAGCACAACCTGGTCGAGCATCACGACGAGCTCGCCTCCTTGCTGTCCCTGGGCGACATCTTCTACACCTACGGCCTCCTCGACAAGGCGGTCGAGGTCTACGAGGACATCATCAAGGCGCGCCCGGATGTCGCGCTGGCCTACTACCATCTGGGGACCTCCCTGTATCGCATGGGCCACCTCTCGAGGGCGATCGAGACGCTGGAAAAGGGGTTCTCCTTGAACAAGAACATCGCCATGTTCCTATACTGGCTGGGCGTGGCCTACTATCACAAGGGCGACAAGAAGCGCGCGGAGAGGCACTTCCTGGACCTTCTCAAGGTGAGCCCCCAGTCGAAGATGGCCTACTATCACCTGGCCATCATCGCCATCGCCAAGGCAGACAACAAGAGGAGCATCCAGTACCTCGAGAAGCTGCTCGAGATCGACGGGAAGGACACGGCGGCCCTCTACCACCTGGCCGCGGCCTACATGAACACCCACCAGACGACGCCCGCCCTCGTGACGCTCAGGAAACTGCTGGAGACGGACCCCAAGGACATCCGCGCCAAGGCGTTGATGGACCTCATGCACAGCGAGGTCTGAAGCAAGGAGCCCGACCATGCCGACCGCGACCCAGGCCCGAGTCTCCGACGACACCGCCAAGCCTTTCCGCTACCAGGAACCGTTCCCGCTGAAGAAGAAGCGCGTCAAGTACCGCCTCTTGGACCGCAGGCTGGTCCGGGCAGCGCGCTTCCAGGGCGCCGAGGTCCTGCTGGTCAAGCCCGAGGCGCTCTCGGAGCTGGCCTACCAGGCGGTGCGCGACGTTTCGTTCCTGATGAGGACCTCGCATCAGGAGCAAGTGGCCGCCATCTTGAGGGACCCTGATGCTTCGGAAAATGACAAGGCCGTGGCCCTGGCCCTGCTGTGGAACTCGGCCATCTCGGCCAAGTTCGAGCTGCCGTCCTGCCAGGACACCGGGACCGCGACCGTAGTCGCCAAGAAAGGCCAGGCTGTTTGGACGGGCGGCAGGGACGCGGAGCATCTGTCCCAGGGGATTTGGAAAGCCTACGCCAACCACAACCTGCGGTATTCGCAGGTGGCGCCGCTCACCATGTATGACGAAGCCAACACCGGCAACAACCTGCCCGCCCAGATCGACATCTACGCCGCCGAGGGCATGCAGTACGATTTCCTCTTCATCACCAAGGGCGGAGGCTCCACCAACAAGACGGGGCTCTTCATGGAGACCAAGGCCAGGCTCTCTCCCGCGGCCCTCAAGCCCTTCCTGGTCGAGAAGATGAAGGCATTGGGCACCGCGGCCTGCCCGCCGTACCATATCGCGATCGTGGTGGGCGGCACTTCCCCCGAAGCGTGCCTTAAGACCGTGAAATTGGCATCCGCAGGATACTTGGACGGCCTTCCGACCAAGGGGAACACCCATGGCCAGGCGTTCCGGGATACCGCCTTCGAGCGGGAACTGTGGGAGGCCGCCTGCAAGATAGGCTATGGGGCGCAGTTCGGCGGCAAGTATTTCGCTCACGACGTCAGGGTCGTGCGTCTGCCGCGGCACGGGGCCTCAACCCCCATCGGGATCGGGGTGTCCTGCTCCGCGGACCGCAACATCCTCGGCCGCATCGACAAGGGCGGGGTCTGGCTCGAGGAGATGGAACGGGACCCCGGCCGCCTCATCCCGCCCGAATTCCGCAAGGAAGGCAAGGACCCCGGCGCCGTGGCCGTCGACCTCGACCGCCCCATGAAGGACATCCTGGCCGACCTCTCCAAACACCCGGTGGGCACGCGCCTGCTGCTGACCGGCCGCCTCGTGGTGGCGCGCGACATCGCGCACGCCAAGCTCAAGGAGCGTCTCGACCGCGGGGAGGGCCTGCCCCAGTACTTCAAGGACCATCCGGTCTACTACGCCGGGCCGGCCAAGAAGCCCGCGGGCAAGCCCTCGGGCTCTTTCGGCCCCACCACCTCGGGCCGGATGGACGCCTACATCGACGGGTTCATGTCGGCCGGGGGGTCCATGGTCAGCATCGGCAAGGGGAACCGCGCTCGAGCCGTGACCGACGCCCTCAAGAAGCACGGCGGCTTCTACTTGGGCTCCGTGGGCGGGGCCGCCGCCATCCTAGCCGAGAGGAACATCAAAGGCGTCGAGGTCCTGGACTACCCCGAGCTCGGGATGGAGTCGGTGTGGGCCATCGACGTTTCGGACTTCCCGGCCGGCATCCTAGTCGACGACAAGGGCAACGACTTCTTCGCCCAGCTATGATGGTGCCAGGCTTGGATCAGGGTCTCGGAGAGAGGGCTCAAGCCAGGCACCTCCTGGGCCGCCTGGTCCAGGAGCGCCTGCGGGTCTCGCAGCGGCCTCGCGCCCTGACGGGCGCGGGCGCCTCGGCCGAGAGCGGCATCCCTGTCTTCCGAGGCGCGGACGGCTGGTGGAGGAATCGTCGCGCCGAGGAGCTGGCAACTCCTGAGGCTTTCAGCCGAGATCCCAAGACGGTCTGGGAATGGTACGACTACCGCAGGGACATCATAGCCAAGGCCAAGCCCAATCTGTGCCACGAATTCTTAGCGCGGATGGAGAACATCCATCCGCGCTGGCACACCATTACCCAGAACGTGGACGGCCTGCATCAGAGGGCCGGCAGCAGCAGGGTCTTGGAGCTGCACGGCAGCATCTGGCAGGTGCGCTGCACGGCCTGCGACGTCGATTACGAGGATGAGCGGGTCCCCATCCCCATCCTTCCATCGTGCAGGACATGCGGCGGCTTGGTGCGGCCCGGCGTGGTCTGGTTCGGGGAATCCCTGCCTCAGGACGTCCTTCAGCGGGCCTTCGCCTTGGCCGAGGACTCGGACCTCTTCTTCGTGGTGGGGACCTCCGGGGTGGTCGAGCCCGCGGCCTCGTTGGCGCGGGTCGCCAAGTCAGCCGGGGCATTCGTAGTCGAAATCAACCCCGAGCCGTCGGCCTTGACGCCGGCGGCGGACGCCTTCCTCCAGGGCAAGGCCGGCGAAGTCTTCGAGCGCCTGCTCGGCCTGGGTTGATTGCGCGTCGGGATTATGTTATCTATGGGGGCAAGGAGGAAGACATGACCATGAGAGGGCTCGCTTTGGCGGCTTGGCTCGTCGCGTCGTCGGGGGCGGCGTCCGCATTCGAGCGATGGAGCGTGGTGACGGATCCGCTCGACGCCGCCACCAGGATCACGCAGCTCATCGCCGCCGATGCGCCCCTGCCGATGACGAATTCCCAGAAGGGCAAGTGGCAGGTCTCCATCAGGCCCGTCTACTTCCAGGTCTCGCAGGTGCTCAGGAACCCGGACGGCCTGGAATCGTTCTTCCGCGGGCAGGGCCTTGAGGGGGCAGGGGGCAGCGCTCTTTTCAGCTACGCCTTCAGCGACAAGTGGCAAGTCTACGGGAGCTTCTCAGGCTCCCAGATGTACGGCGACATCGTCGGAAAGTACGGCCTGTGCGGCCCTGACCCGCCGCGGCAAAGGGCCAGCGACATGCCCGACATCGTGAAGTTCGACGGGACCAACCGGGTCCTTACCTTCCATGCCGGGCTCGGATACGATCTCGTCGAGGGCAAGCAGTGGTCCATCGAGGCGTTGGGAGGGCTGTTCGTGCAGAACTACGATTCTAAGATGGTGATGGTGCCTCTGGGCGACGAGACGCTCTACAAGCAGCCCTACCTCGACATCTCCGGGAGCGGGACCCTGCTTGGCGCCTCAGCCGGAGCCTTCGTCTCCAGGAACCTGGGCAAGCATTTCAGCGTGGCCCCCTACGCCTTGATCGGGTTCAATTTCTCCCTGCCGGAGATCGGGTACACGATCAAATCGAACGCCGCCGGAGTCACCGAGCCTCCCGTGGGATACGGCGAGCGCGGACCAGCCGGAAGCCGGATATTCCCTACGCTCGGCCTCAACTTGACCTACCGGCCCTGGGACTTGACCGCCGGCATCGGAGGACTCCTCACCTCGTTCTATTCGGAAGAAATCTACGCGGGCCTCAAGCTGACGAAGTTCTCGCTCTCCTGGGCCTTCGGCCCAGGGGCCGACTGAGCGGCCGGAATCGTCAGCCCGGCCGGGATAATATTTTAGCCTTTCCGGGTAACGTTCGCGGGGGCCGGCCTGCGTCTGGGAAGCGTGATGGTGAAGGTGGTGCCCTGCCCCACGGCCGAATCGACCTCGATCTTCCCCCCGTGTTCCCGGATGATCTTCTGGGTCACGGAGAGCCCGAGTCCCGTTCCCTTGGAGCCCTTGGTGCTGAAGAACGCCCGGAAGAGGGATTTCCGGGTCGCCTCGTCCATGCCGCACCCCTGGTCCGCCACTTCCACGGCCACGGCGTCGTCGTCGGCGCGCCGCGTGCGGACCTCTACCTCGGCGGCCTCGCGGCCCTCGCACGCGTCGAGCGCGTTGCCGACAAGATTGAGCACGCAGCGATAGACACCCTGGCCGTCGAATTCGGCCTTGCCGAGCCCCGCCTCAGGCATATAGCGCAGGGCCAATCCACGCTCGGCGGCTTTGGCAAGCATCAAGTCGACCACGCTCTGGACCAGCTCGTTGAAGTCGCGCTCCTCGTATTCCGGCTGACGGTCCTTGGCGTAGGTCAGCATGTCCATGACCAGGCCCTTCAAGAGCTCGAGGTTCCTGTCGACCATCCCGATGCTCCGGTCCGGGACGTCGGCCCCGGACTTCTTGATGGAGGACTTGAGGAGGTACATGCCTCCGTTCAAGCCGTTGAGCATGTTCTTGATGCAGTGGGCCACCCCTGCCACGGCCTCGCCGATGGCGGCCAGGCGTTCCGCCTTGAGCGCCTCCTGGGAGAGCAGGGCGTTTTGGATGGCGACCGCGATCTGGTCCGCCACGGCTTCGGCGAGCGCCAGGTCGTGCCGGGTGAAGCCCGCCGCGGACTTCTTGTTGACGAGCTCGAGCGCGCCGATGCAGGCGTCTTCCACGGTCAGGGGCACGCAGAGGATCGACCTGGTCAGGAAGCCGGACTCGTCGTCGGCCTTCCTGGAGAACCGGGCGTCCTCGCGGGGGCTGTTCACGATCAGGGCCACGCGCTTGGCCACGCACTCGCCCACGATGCCCTCGCCCTTGGCGAGGCGAAGGCTCTTGAGCTTCGCGGCGTGCCCTTCCGTGACCACGAAGCGGAACACGAGGCCGCCTTCCTTGTCCCGGAGCGCGATCGTAGCCCCCTCGGCGTCCAGCGTCTCCCCGGCTATGCGGATGACCATGGCCAGGAGCTTGTCGAGGTCGTGCGTGGCGCTGTGGATGAGCCTCGCGGTGTCCACGAGGCCGTGGAGTTCGACGTCGTGGAGCCGCTCGGACTGGTCCGTCTTCCTCCTGCCCCGCGCCTTGGGGGCCGCCGGGCCGCTCTTGACCAAGATAAGGCTCCCGCACCCGCAGGCCACCTGCGTGTCGACGCGGAACTTGGAGAGGTCGTATTCCCGGCCGCAGGAAGGGCAGGCCATCCGCCCTCTATCGGAGAATATCCTGCGGTAGGAGAGCCACGCGAGGACCTTGAGCCCCTCGCCGCACGGGCAAGCCACCGTGGCGTCGCCGTCCGACCTGGCGACTTCGTGGCGGCGCGAGCACTTGGGACATTCGACCAGCATGGGGTCCGTGAGCCTCACCCCATGATACAAAAAAGGGGCAGGGTTCCGTTGCCGCCGTTTTATGGAATTTGTTAATATCGGACAGCGCGCCGAAAGGGCTTAAGCGGCCGCAGAGTCACGTCCCCAGAGGGAATCGAGGGAACGCCATGAAAGGATGGACCGGGAATATCCTGCGCATCAATCTCTCCAGCAAGACCTTCAAGAGGGAGAGCTATTCCGAGGACTTCGCCAGGAAATGGATCGGGGGCCGCGGGTTCGCGGTGAAGATCCTTTGGGACGAGCTTGAAGCCGGCGTCGACCCTCTGGGCCCGGACAACAAGCTCGTCGTCGCCCTGGGGCCCATGGCCGGGATACCGGCCCCGAACTCCGGCAAGACCGTGGTGGCGGCCAAATCCCCGCTGACCGGGACGTACGGCGACGGGAACATCGGCTCCCACATCACCATCCAGCTGCGCAAGGCAGGCTATGACGTCATCATCATCGAAGGCAAGAGCGGGACCCCCGAGTACGTCTTCATCGAGGACGACAAGGTCTCCTTCCTCCCCGCCAAGGGCCTCTGGGGGAAGGGCACTTTTGAGACCCAGAAAGCGCTGGAAATGAAATACGGGAAGACCGCCGGCATCCTGAGCATCGGCCAGGGCGGCGAGAACAAGGTCCTCTACTCCGTCATCCGCAGCATGGAGGGACGGGCCGGAGGCCGGCCCGGGATGGGCGCGGTCATGGGCTCCAAGAACCTCAAGGCCATCGTGGTCAAGGGCACCAAGGAGATACCCATGGAGGACCCCAAGGCGATGAAGGCGCTCGGGGTCGCGGATTTGCGCAAGGTCGGCGAGATGGACAAGAAGTCCAAATGGTCGGTGCAAGGCACGAACGCGGTCCTGGCCTGGTGCAACGAGATGGCGGCCCTGCCCGTGCGCAACATGCGGTTGACCTCCCACCCGGACGCCTGGAAGCTCGACGGACAGCGCACGAGCGAGGCGCGCGTGGCCACCTACGGCTGCCCCCACTGCAGCATGCGCTGCGGGATCGCCGTGCTCGACAAGGAGGGCCATGAGTCCGAGCTCGATTACGAGAACGTGGGCATGCTGGGGCCGAACCTCGAGATATTCGACATCAAGCAGATGGCCTCCCTGAACTACCTGTGCGACGATTTCGGCACGGACACCATCTCCACCGGCGCGGTCCTGGCCTTCTACGCGGACGCCATAGACCACGGCGCCGCGGACGGCGATTTCAAGTTCGGGGACGCCGAGCGGGCCAAGGAGCTCATCCGCATGGCGGCCCTGCGGAACGGGGCCGTCGGCGACATCCTGGCCGACGGGAGCATGCGCATGGCGCGCAAATTCGGCAAGGGGTCCGAGGCCTACGCCATGCATTGCAAGGGGCTGGAGCTCTCCGCGTACAACTGCAAGTACGTCCCAGGCCAGGCCCTGGCTTTCGGCGTGGGGCCCATGGGCGCCCATCACAAGGAGGCCTGGATCATCACCTACGAGCTCAAGGAGACCGAGCGCGGCTCCTACGGCCGGGACAAGGCCCAGAAGGTCGTGGACATCCAGAGGATACGGACCGGCATCTTCGAATCCCTTCCCCTCTGCCGCTTCCCGTGGGTCGAACTCGGCTGGGACCTGAAGAACTATCCCGCTTATTTCAACGCCGCCACCGGCTCGCGCTGGACGCTCGATGATTTCTACAAGACGGCCGACAGGATCTGGGCCCTGATGAAGGCCTTCTACGCCAGGGAATTCCCGAATCTGGACCGGACCGCGGATTACCCGCCCATGGTCTACTTCGACCCGGCCAACGCCGACAAGGAAGGCATCATCAAAGGCAAGCACCTGGAACTCGACAAGTACGACCAGCTCCTGGACCACTTCTACGACATCCGGGGCTGGGACAAGCGCGGGGTCCCCACCCGCAAGACCATGGAGACCCTGGGACTTAGGCAGGAGGCCGACGAGCTTCAGAGAATCACCAGGGTGGAATAATCACGGTCTTGGGGCCTGTGACCGCGTCTCCGACGGGATAGATGCCGGGTTTGTCGACCGGCGCGGCGAGATAGTGGACATGGACCCCTTCCTCCTCGGCGGCATCGATTTCTTCCGGGTTGGCCGGCAGCCGGCGGGCCCGCCGCTCTGGCCGCGGCCTCGCCAGATCGGCGTGGTGTTAAGTCGCCGACCTAACATCGGTCGCAGGACTAGGGCTTCGGGATGATGAACCAGACGGTATAATCGCATCGAAGGCATCGGGGTCTCGTGCCTTCAGGCTCCTAGGCACCCGCCGCCCGTCTGCCCGGATAAACGACCTTGCCTGCCTTCCGCTCCTTCAGGGCACTCCTCACGCGAGCGCGAACCAGCGGAGACTGGCTCAGCTGGGGGGGTCGCTTTAACGCATGAGAGCTGATCGTTTCCGGTTCCTTTTTGAATTTCACGCCCTTTTAGAATTTGTTAATATGGCTCAACGCCGAGGCGATCAGCGGCCGCGAAGTCTTGCCCTCAGAGGGAATCATGGCGAACATGGAAGCCGTCCTGGCAGGTGTCGCTCCCGTCCGATCCGAACTCATCCACGCACTGCACCATGCGCAGGCCGAGTTGGGGCACGTCCCGCCGGAGGCCGTGGCCAGGATCGCCAGGCGCCTGCGCATCTCGGAGAGCGAGGTGTACGGGGTCCTGACTTTCTACAAGGCGTTCAGCCTCGAGCCCAAGGGCAAGCACGTGGTCACCATCTGCTCCGGGACCGCCTGCCACGTCCGCGGGGCGCCCCGCATCGTCGAGGAATTCCAGAGGAAACTCGGCGTCGAAGCAGGCTCGACCACCCCGGACCGGGAGTACACCCTCGAGACCGTCAACTGCGTGGGCGCCTGCGCCCTCGGCCCCATCGTCATCATCGACGGAAACTACCACGGCCAGGTGAAGACCACCGAAGTCCACAAGCTGGTCGAGGGATGCCGGCGCAGCCAGGCTAAGGAAGGATAGCATGGACCTCAATGAGCTCGAGACCCTGAGGACCCGGATCACGGCGTCGAGGGACAAGGACAAGCCCTGCATCACGGTGTGCGGCGGGACAGGCTGCCACGCCTACGGTTGCCTGAAGGTGGCCCAGGCCTTCAGGGACGAGGTCCGCAGGCTCGGCCTCTCCGACAAGGTCGCGGTGCGTCAGACCGGGTGCCACGGATTCTGCGAGAGAGGTCCCATCGTCGTGCTCCAGCCCAAGGGCATCTTCTACCAGAGGATCCAGTTGGCGGACGTCCCGGAGGTGGTGTCGAAGACGGTCATCGAAGGCTTGGTCATCGAGCGCCTCCTCTACGCCGAGCCCAAGACCGGGGCGAGGATCGTGGCCGAGCGGGACGTGCCGTTCTACAAGAGGCAGCACCGGAGGATCTTCGGCAGCAACGGCCACCTCGACCCCACGGACATCGACGACTACCTGGCGCTCGACGGCTATCGGGCGCTCGCCAAGGTCCTCTCGGAGATGGCCCCCGCGGATGTCATCGCCGAGATCAACTCGGCGGGCCTGCGCGGCAGGGGCGGGGCGGGGTTTCCCACGGGCAGGAAATGGGAAATCTGCCGGGCCGCTCACGGCGAGGTCAAGTACGTCATCTGCAACGCCGACGAAGGCGACCCGGGCGCCTACATGGACCGCAGCCTCCTCGAGGGCAACCCTCACAGCGTGATCGAGGGCATGATCATCGGCGCCTACGCCATCGGCAGCCATGAGGGGTTCGTGTACGTGCGCAACGAGTACCCCCTGGCCGTGGAGAACGTGGGAATCGCGGTGGAGGCCGCCCGCAAGCACGGCCTCCTGGGCAAGTCCATCCTGGGCTCCAAGTTTGATTTCGACATCCGCATCTTCAAGGGCGCCGGCGCCTTCGTCTCAGGCGAGGAGACCTCGCTCATGTCGTCCATCGAGGGTCGGCGCGCCTCGCCCCGCCAGAAGCCCCCCTTCCCGGCCCAGTCGGGCCTGTGGGGCAAGCCCACCAACATCAACAACGTGGAGACCTGGGCCAACGTGCCGTGGATCATCCGCAACGGCGCCAAGGCATACAGCCAAATCGGCACCCAGGACAGCAAGGGGACCAAGATCTTCGCTTTGGTCGGCAAGATCAACAACACCGGTCTCGTCGAGGTCCCCATGGGCATGAAGCTCCGGGAGATCATCTTCGAGATCGGAGGCGGCATCAAGGGCGGCAAGGAGTTCAAGGCGGTCCAGACCGGGGGTCCGAGCGGCGGCTGCATGCCGACGGAGCTCCTCGACCTCCCCATCGACTACGCGAGCCTCGCCCAGGCCGGCTCCATGATGGGCTCCGGCGGCATGATCGTGATGGACGAAGGTACCTGCATGGTCGACGTGGCCCGCTACTTCCTCCACTTCACCCAGGAGGAATCCTGCGGCAAGTGCGTCCCGTGCAGGGTCGGGACCAGGCAGATGGCCGAGATCCTCGCCCGCATCACCCGCGGAGAGGGGGTTGAGAGCGACGTCGAGAGGCTCGAGACCCTGGCCAAGACGGTCAAGGCGGGGTCTCTGTGCGGGCTCGGGCAGACCGCGCCCAACCCGGTCCTCACCACGCTGCGCTATTTCCGCAAGGAGTACGACGCCCACATCAAGGAGCGGCGCTGCCCCGCCCTGGTGTGCAAGGCGTTCCTCGCCTTCGACATCGACAAGCGCAAATGCGTCGGGTGTCTCCTGTGCTTGAAGGCCTGCCCGGTGAAGGCCGTGAGCGGCGAGATCAAGAAGCCGCACTCCATCGACCAGACCCTGTGCATCAAGTGCGGGGCTTGCTTCGAAGTCTGCCCGCCCAAGGTGCGGGCCGTGACCAAAACCTCGGGGGCGTCAGCCCCCGAAAGGGTTCTTCCATGAAAATCACCATAGACGGACGGTCGATCGAGGCCCAGGGGACCAAGACCGTTCTTGAGGTCGCGCAGGATAACGGCATCTATATCCCCGCCCTGTGCAGCCATCCGAGGCTCGCGCCCTACGCCGCGTGCCGTCTCTGCGTGGTTTCGATCAAAGGCAAGCCGGGCTTCCAGCCCTCGTGCAACACCTACCCTGCGGAGGGCATGGAGGTCGTCACGGATTCCGAGGAGCTGCGCCTCCAGCGCGTCAGGACCATGGAGCTCATCTTGTCGGAGCATCCCAACGCCTGCCTGATCTGCAGCGAGAAGGCTGATTGCGAGGACCACAAGGCCTCGATCCGCAAGTCGGCCGAGGTGACGGGCTGCGTCTTCTGCTCGTCGAACCGGCGCTGCGAGCTCCAGGAGATCGTGGTCCGTCTCAAGGTGGATTCGATCCCCTACTCTTCGGTCTACCGCGGCTTTTCGGTGCGGCGGAGCGACCCGTTCTTCATCCAGGACTATAACCTCTGCATCCTCTGCGGCCGGTGCGTGCGCATCTGCCACGAGGTGCGCGGGGCGGCCGCCATCTCCTTCATGTTCCGGGGCTCTCAGGCCGTGGTGGGCACCATGTTCGACCGCAGCCTCATGGCTGCCGGCTGCCAGTTCTGCGGCGCGTGCGTGGACGTCTGCCCCACCGGCGCCTTGGCCGAGCGCGTCGGCCGCCACGAGGCATTGCCGGACGCCGAGGCCGAGACGGTCTGCCCCTACTGCGGCGTCGGGTGCCGTCTCGTCGTAGAGACTCTGCAGGGCCGCATCCAGGCCGCCAAGCCCGCGGAAGGCGGGGTCAACCGCGGACAGGCCTGCGTCCGGGGACGGTTCACGCTCCGGGACGTGGTCTACAGCCCCAGCCGCATCCGCAGGCCCATGGTCAAGAAGGACGGCAAGCTGGTCGAGACCTCATGGGAGGACGCGCTCGCTTTCGTCGCAGGAAAGCTCAAGTCCTACGCAGGCAGAGCCTGCGTGGTCGTCTCATCTCAGTTGGGCTGCGAAGACCTCTTTGTGCTCGACCGGTTCGCCCGCGAAGCCCTCGGGGCCGGCGGCGCCGTCCCTTCGCTCCAGCCGTCCATCTTGGATGGGCTCGGGGACCTGGTCAAGGCCCACGGGCTCAAGACCCCGCATCGAGCGTCCTTGGCCGACCTTCCGGGGTCCAAGGCCATCCTGGTCCTGGGCGAGAACGTCCCGGTCTCCCACCCCGTGGTCTGGGTCGAGATCCTGGAGGCCCTCAGGTGCGGCGCCAAGCTCTTAGTGGCGAGCCACAAGGACGACCTCCTCACCCGCCACGCCTCCCAATCCCTGAAAATCCGGCCGGGCTCTGAATTCTACCTGCTGGCGTCGCTCTCGAAGGTCCTGCTGGAAAGCGGCTCGCCTCAAGCAGGTTCGGGCCTCAAGGGCCTCGACGGCTTCAAGAAGTCCTTGGAGAAGCTCCCCGCCTCCTGCCTGGCCGACACCGCCGGGCTCCAGGAAGAGGAGGTCCGACGCCTCGCCGAGGCGCTGCGCTGCTGCGGGCCCATCGTCCTCGTCTTCGGCCAAGGCCTCATCTCGATGCCTTGGGCCCGGGAGAACCTCGCCGCCTTGTGGGACCTCGCGGTCCTGACCGGGGCCCGGCTCCTTCCCTTGGCAGAGGAGAGCGACTTGTTCGGTGCGTGGCTGCTGGCACGCCGAAAGCCGTCAGGGGCGCCGAGCCTCGAGACCGTCCTGCGCGCCGCCACAACCGGGGAGATCAAGGCCCTCTATCTCGCGGGCCCCGCTCCCCTGCCGGAGAAGCATGGGCTCGAGTTCCTGGTGGTCCAGGACAGCTTCGTGAACGAGGCCTGCCAAGGGGCTGACGCCGTCCTGCCTGCCGCGACCTTCGCGGAGGCCGAGGGGCACTTCGTGAACCTCGAGGGCAGGGTCCAGAAGTCCGAGAAGGTCATCGAGCCGGTCGGGGAAGCCAAGCCTGACTGGTGGATCGCCTCGCATCTCGCTTCTCGGATGGGCGCGGAGGGGTTCGGATACGAAGACGCGGGCCGGATCAAGGAGCAGCTGGACAAGGAAGGCCTTCTCGCCCTCCAGGAGGAGGGAGAGGCGGGCTTCGTCCCGGTCACAGCTCCATCCGGCGGCCCTGAGAGGGCCGCCGAGTACCCGATGGTGCTCCCGGGAGAGTACTGTCCCGACTACTACCGGACCCTGGCCCTGTGCCAGGCGAGCCCGGACTTCAAGGTCCTCAGGAACCCGCGCCGGCTCAAGATCGGCCCCGAGGACGCCGCTGGAGCCGGGCTCCAGGATGGCGCCAAGGCCAGGGTGGAATCATCCTCGGCCTGCGCCGCAGGCCCAGGGACCGCCCGGGTCAAGATCACGGGGGCGAGCTAATGTCCAAGATCATCAGGCGTGAAAGACTGGTGCCGAACCTGCATCTGCTGGAGGTCTCGGCCCCCGAGATCGCCCGCAAGTGCCTCCCGGGGCAGTTCGTGATGATCATGCCCGACGAGCGGGGAGAGAGGATACCGCTCACCATCGCGGACTGGGACCGGGACAAGGGGTCCGTCACGACCGTGTTCATGACCGTGGGCACCACCACCCACAAGCTCGCCCGGCTCTCGGCCGGCGACGAGGTGCCGGTGTTCGTGGGGCCCCTGGGCAAGCCCTCCGACATCCGGAACTACGGCGCCGTGCTCTGCGCCGGGGGGTGCTTTGGCATCGCGGCCATCTACCCCATCGCCCGGGCGCTCAAGGAGGCGGGCAACAAGGTCATCACACTCGTGGACGTCAAGGCGGGTTACCTGCTTTACTGGGAGGACAAGCTCCGCAAGGTGAGCGACCGGTTCCTGGTCTCGGCCCGCGACCACAAGTTCGAGACCAAGGACTACGTCCCGGCCAAGATCAAGTCCCTGCTGGCCGAGGGCGCCAAGCTCGACCGGGTCGTGGCCATCGGCTGCACCTACCTGATGTACTCCTCCTGCGAGGCGACTCGTGCCCCCGGGATCAAGACCGTCGTGTCCTTGAACCCCATCATGGTGGACGGCACCGGGATGTGCGGGGCGTGCCGGTGCGCGGTCGATGGCAAGACCAAGTTCGCCTGCGTGGACGGCCCCGATTTCGACGGGCACGCCGTGGATTGGAACGAGCTGTTCGCTCGGAGGAAGTCCTATCTCGACCACGAGATGAAGTCTCTCTGCTACTGGGAGCGCACCCGGCTGCCCGTTTGCGCGTGAGGCTACGATGGCTGACGAAAAGAAGAAGGAGCTTCCCGAGGACGTCAAGGCAAGGCTGAAGGCAGGGTTCGACCTGGACTGGCGCAAGGAGCTGCGCAAGTCCATGCCGGCCAAGGAGCGCACCAAGATCCCGCGCCAGAGGATGCCGGAACGGCCGGCCCAGGTGCGCAACGCGGATTTTTTTGAAGTCAACCAGGGCCTCTCGGCCGAGGCCGCAGTCCTTGAGGCCAAGCGTTGCCTGGATTGTCCCAACTCCCCCTGCGTGACCGGCTGCCCCGTGGCCATCGACATCCCCTCTTTCGTCAAGCTCATCGAGAAGGGCGAGTTCGAGGCGGCCGCGCGCAAGCTCAAGGAGACCAACAGCCTGCCCGCCATCTGCGGCCGGGTCTGCCCGCAGGAGACCCAGTGCGAAGAGGTCTGCACCATGAAGAAGGCCGCGGGCGCCCCGGTGGCCGTCGGCAACCTCGAGCGTTTCGCCGCCGACTTTGAAAGGGAGAAGGGCAAGGTCACGATCCCGAAGCTCCCCCCCTCGACGGGCAAGAAGGTGGCCGTGATCGGCGCCGGGCCCGCGGGCCTGACCGTGGCCGGGGATCTCGCCAAGGCCGGGCACAAGGTGACGGTCTTCGAAGCCCTCCACGCCGCGGGCGGGGTGCTGGTCTACGGCATCCCCGAGTTCCGCCTGCCCAAGAAGATACTCGAGGCCGAGGTGGACTACCTGCGCCGGCTCGGGGTCGAGCTGCGCATGAACTTCGTGGTCGGCAGGACCGCCACTTTAGACGACCTCAAGGCCGAGGGCTTTTCGGCCTTCTTCATCGGCACCGGGGCGGGCCTGCCCAACTTCATGAAGATCCCGGGCGAGAACCTCGTGGGAGTCTACTCGGCCAATGAGTACCTTACCCGCGTCAACCTCATGCGGGCCTACGACTTCCCGAACTACGACACCCCCATGCTCATCGGCAAGCATGTGGCCGTGATCGGGGGGGGCAACGTCGCCATGGATTCGGTCCGCAACGCCAAGCGGCTCGGCGCCGAGTGGGCGGCCATCATCTACCGCCGCTCCTCGGTCGAGATGCCGGCCCGCATCGAGGAGATCCACCACGCCGAGGAGGAGGGCATCGAGTTCCACTACCTCCAGGCCCCGACGAAGTTCATGGGCGACGAGCACTGCCGGGTCAAGGCCATGGAGTGCCTCAAGATGGAGCTTGGGCTTCCCGATTCGTCCGGCCGCCGCCGGCCGGTCCCCATCCCCGGCTCCGAGTACGTCAAGGAGGTGGACCTGGTGGTCATGGCCATCGGCCAGAGCCCCAACCCCTTGATCGGCCAGACCACGCCGGGCCTCAAGATGGGCAAAGGGGGCAACGTGGACGTGGACTGGAAGACCATGGCCACCAACCTGCCCGGCGTCTGGGCGGGCGGGGACATCATCCGCGGAGGCGCGACCGTCATCCTGGCCATGGGCGACGCCCGCACCGCGGCCTGGGAGATGGACAAGTTCCTCAAGAATGACGGCAAACCCTCGGCCCAGGGCTGATGGCCGTTCCTCAGCTACGCCTGGACGGCCGCGGGCGAGCCCATGTTCTTGGCGATCTCGGCTCCGAACTCCGAGGTCTTGAGCTTGCGCGCGCCTTCCATCTGCCGCTCGAGGTCGTAGGTGACGGTCTTGTTCTGGATGGTCCTCTCCAGGGCAGCCACGGTCATGTCCGCGGCTTCCTGCCAGCCCATGTACTCGAGCATCATCACGCCCGAGAGGATGAGCGAGGAGGGGTTCACGCAGTCCTTGCCCGTGTACTTCGGGGCGCTGCCGTGGGTGGCCTCGAACACGGCCACGCCGTCGCCGATGTTGGCGCCCGGCCCGACGCCGAGTCCGCCCACCTGGGCCACGGCCGCGTCCGAGATATAGTCGCCGTTGAGGTTGGGCGTGGCGATGACGGAGTACTCGTCGGGCCTGAGCAGGATCTGCTGGAAGGTCTGGTCCGCTATGCGGTCCTTGATCAGGAGCTTGCCCGCGGGCATCGAACCCTTGTGCTGGTCCCAGAGCTCTGCCTCGGTCACTATCTTGTCGCGGAACTCGCCTTTGGCCAGCTCGTAGCCCCAATCGCGGAACGCCCCTTCGGTGAACTTCTGGATGTTCCCCTTGTGCATCAGGGTGACCGATTCCCGTTTGTGCTCCAGCGCGTACTTGATGGCCATGCGGACCAGCCTGGTCGTGCCGGTCTTCGAGATGGGCTTGATGCCGATGCCGGAGTCAGGCCGGAAGGACTTGCCCATTTTCTTGGTCAGGAACTCGTAGACCTTCTTCTGCTCAGGCGTCCCGCTCTCGAACTCGATGCCGGCGTAGACGTCCTCGGTGTTCTCCCGGAAGATGACGATGTCGAGCTTCTCCGGATGCTTGACCGCGGAGGGCACGCCCTTGAGCCAGCGGACCGGCCGCACGCACGCGTAGAGGTCGAGCTTCTGCCGGATGCTCACGTTGATGGAGCGGAACCTCGGGGTGATCCACTCGGAGCCGCACTTGACGCACTTGTCGGGCCGCCTGCCGCCCTCGCCGTCCTGTTCAGCGGCGCAGACCAGGCAGACGTACTTGAAGCCTCCGACCGGTGTCGTGAGGGGGCCCTTGATGGAGACGCGGAACTCCTTGAAGGCCTCGAGGGTCTCCTCCGGAAGAGGGGTGTCCTTGTCGTAGCGCTTGATGGCATCCAGGCCCGCGTAGACCTCGCACCAGCCGATCTTGCGCTTGCCGCCATAGGCCTTCTCGACGGCCGCCTCCAGGGTCAACCGGGTCGCCCTCCAGATGTCCGGGCCCGTGCCGTCGCCTGAGAAGAACGGGATGATGGGGTTGTCCGGCACTTGGAGCTTGCCGTTCTGGTATCCGATCTTGTCTCCTACTGGGACCTTGATGTTCTTGTAGTTCATGTTCAATGTTCCCTGAAAAATTATCGAAGTTTCCTGCGCGGACTCGGCGTCGCTGCAGAGAGCCGCCTATGACGGATTATACAAATTTCCGGCGGGTCAGGCTATTCATCGACGAGGTCGATCTCGATAGTAACGACACCCTCCAACTATCCAGAAGTAGCCGGTAGTCGTTGTACAGGTCCGTAGACGTTGCCGTTGGTCGTTGAGAATCTCCCTGAGATACTGGTTCTCGGCTTCCCGCTGAAATCCGTCGGCTATGCCTGCGTGCTATCTCCAGGATGGGTTGTGCCCCGGAGGTAGTCGGCATGTCCATGCAGCGTTGCGCTTTCTGCGGTGATCCGTATGAGCGCAAGGCGTCGTGCTTCGTGATGGTAAGGACCTCCTGTTCGTAGCCGGAGGCATCGGCCTGCCTCCCTTGCGCAGCGTCATCTGGAACGTCCTCGACCGCAGGCCCGAGTTCGGCCGGGTGGCCGTCGTGTACGGGGCCCGCACCGTGGCCGACCTGGTGTACAAGAGCGAGCTCTCCGAGTGGGAGGGGCGCTCGGACGTGCACCTGGTCACGACCGTGGACCCCGGCGGCGAGACCCCGGGCTGGAAAGGCAAGGTCGGGTTCGTGCCCACGGTCCTCCAAGGTGAGATCAGGGCCTCCCATCATGGTCCGATTGTCCTTGCCCGTCCTCTCCGACCTTGGGTACAATCCCGGGCAGATCTACTCCACGCTGGAGAACCGCATGAAGTGCGGGGTGGGCAAGTGCGGCCGGTGCAACATCGGCAGCGTGTACGTCTGCAAGGACGGCCCGGTCTTCACCCTGGAGGAGTTGAGGAAGCTCCCCCAGGGAGACATGTAGGCGCCGTCGTCCGGCCGGAGCACTGAATGCACGAGCACGCTCTCATCCACAACATCGTCAAGGAGATCCTCACCCGCGAAAAGCTCCCGGCCGGAGCCAAGGTCCGGCAGGTCCGCATCCGCATCGGGCTCCTCGAGATGCACTCGGAGGCCGCGTTCCGGCAGGGGTTCGCGGTGGCCTGCCAGGACACCCCTCTGGCGGGCGCGGCCCTGGAACTCGACCTGGTCCTGCCCTCCCTCGAATGCCGAGCCTGCGGCCACAAGAGGCCCTGCAAGGAAGGGGAGGTGGACCCGCATGACGCCATGCCGGTCATGGAATGCCCCGCCTGCAAGGAGCTGGCCACGGTCCGCGGCGGCAGGGGCGTGACCGAGATACGGCTGACGCTCGACTAGGAGCGCCTGCCTAGGTTCTGTCAGCCCCTCTCAGCAGCCCGGCCACCGTCTTCAGCAGCACTTTGGCGTCCACGGGCTTCTCCAGGAAGTCGTCGGCGGGGGTGAACACGGCCTGGTGAGGCGGCTTGGGGAAGGCGAACCCCTTCTGGGAGCGCATGTCCGTGAGCGTCAGGATGGGGACCTCGGCGAAGGCGGCGTGAGACGGCTTGGTGCGCATGGACTGCGCGAAGGAGAACCCCTCGGCGCGGTGGAACTCGTAGCCGCGGCTCTCCAGGATGAGCTGGATGCCGCGGCTGAAGTCATCGTCGTCATCCACCATCAGGATGCGGGGCGCTCGTTCCATGGCTGGAGCCATAGTGTAGCGCATCGCCGTTCCGCGGGCAAGAGCCCCGCAAGATCAAGATCGTCCGGTCCATTATGGTACAATCGGTACCAGGGGAGGCTGACATCGGATGGCTCGCATCCTGGTCGTGGACGACGAGAAGGAAGTCGTCTACATCATCAGGTTCGTCCTCGAGAAGGCGGGCTACACCGTCTGGACCGCCGGGAACGGGGTCGAGGCCCTGGCCGTGCTGGGCATCGACCCGCCCAACCCGGACGCGGCCGTCCCGGACCTCGTGTTCCTCGACGTCATGATGCCCGTGATGGACGGCCATACCGCGAGCGTGCGCATGCGCGACGACAAGCGCACGGCCGGCCTGCCCATCATCGTGGAGACTGCCTACGGCGACATGCTGCACCTCTTCGAAGGCGCCCCGAACGTGGTAGGCTTCCTGCAGAAGCCCTTCAACCCGAGGCAGATCAATGAGCAGGTCGAGAAGGTCCTTTCCCGGACCAAGCCCCGGGCAATTACCCCTTGAAATACGAGTAAGGGCCTGCTATATATAGTCAGGCCCTTGAGTGAGCCTCGGTTCTCCCCAACCTTCCGGAGTCTGCGCCGGGCCGGAAGCCCCATGAACCGGGGAGGGGCCGGAACATCGGCATGCCCAAGACGGCGCTAGACATCCTGTCGAGCCTTCTCGTCAAGGCCAACATCATGACCCTCGACGAAATCTCCCATGCTTTCCATACCCAGGAGGAGCCGGACGACACCCTGGACGCCACGCTCGTCAAGAAGGGCATCATCCGAAAGAACACCCTGCTTAGCCTCCTGGCCGAGCACTATGGCGTCACGTTCATCGCCGAGGTCGAGAAAGTCGACCTCCAGATTCTCAAAATGGTTCCCGAGCACATCATCGAGGGCTACCAGGTCATTCCCATCCATTTCGAGGAAGGGACCCTGACCCTGGCCATGACCGCGCCGGACGACCTTCGCGCCATCGACCGCATCAGGGCGCTGACGGGGCTCTCCATCAAGCCCGTGGGCATCCTGGAGGGAGGATTCAGGAAATTCTACTCGAAGTACTTCGAGGACACCGCACTCTCCCAGATACTCAAGGAAGTCGAGATCCATCAGCGCGAGCTGGAGCTCCAGACGACGGCCCCAACCGATGCCGAGAAGACCCAGCCGATGGCGAAGCTCGTGGATTCCATCCTCCTTCAGGCCGTCCGGAGACGCGCCTCGGACGTCCACATCGAGCCCCAGGAGACGTTCGCGCTCCTGCGCTTGAGGATTGACGGGGTCCTCAAGTCGATCCAGGTGCTGCCCAAGCCGGTGCTTGCCGGCCTCGTCAACCGGATCAAGGTCCTGGCGAGTTTGGACATCACGGAGCGCCGCGTGCCCCAGGACGGACAGTTCAAGTGCTCCATGGAGGCCCACGAGGTCGACGTCAGGGTCTCCGTCATCCCCAGCCATTACGGGGAGAAGGTCGCCATGCGCGTGCTCGACCGGCGGAGCTTCCTGATGAACATGGATCTCCTGGGCATGCCGCCGGAAATCCAGAGCCTCGTCGAGGCGACCGTTTCCAGGCCCAACGGGCTGGCCTTGGTGACGGGCCCCACGGGGAGCGGCAAGACCACCACGCTCTACGCCATCATCCAGCGCCTGAGGTCCCCGCAGCTCAACATCATGACGCTCGAGGACCCCATCGAATACGAGCTTCTGGCGGGCTCCCGCAGGGAGGGCGGGATCACCCAGGTGCAGATCAACACCAAGGTGGGGCTCACCTTCGCCGTGGGCCTGCGCTCCGCGCTCAGGCAGGACCCCGACGTCATCTTTGTCGGCGAGATACGCGACAAGGAGACCGCGGAGATCGCCATCTCGGCGTCCTTGACAGGTCACTTGGTGCTGTCGAGCCTCCATACCAACGGCGCGGTGCAGACCGTCGCCCGCCTCATCGACATGGGGGTCGAGCCCTATCTCGTGGGATGCTCGCTCAGGGCCGTGCTGGCCCAGAGGCTAGTCAGGGTCCTTTGCCACCAGTGCAAACTCCCGTACACCCCGCCCCAGGACGTCCTCAAGAGGCTCGATCTCAAGATAGAAGCGGGACAGACCCTTTTCAAGCCCAACGGCTGCGGCTCGTGCGCCCAGCAGGGCTACTGGGGCAGGACCGGGGTCTACGAGATCCTAGCGCTCAATAACGACTTGGTCGGCATGATCATGGAGAAAAGGTCCAACGCCGACATCATGGCAACCGCCCGGCAGTCGGGATTCAAGACCCTCAAGGAGCACGGCATGGACCTCGCCGCGCAGGGGCTCACGAGCATCGAAGAGGTGCTCCGGGTCCTGCCGAACGTCTAGCGCGCAAAATCCCCGTCCGCATCGAAACAAGCTGCTTCCGTCCGGTTCTCAGGGCTGCTCAGGTATGATACCATTAAGGTCGGAGGTGGGCTTGAGCATTCCGGCCAGCCGAAAGACTCACGATAATCTCTCTTTATGTTACATCCGGTCGCTTATGCGTCTTACAGGATCCTGTCGTCGAAGGGGCTCGTCCTTTCGATCCTCGTCGTCTCGGTCGCCGGCGGGGCCTTCGCGCGGTTCACCAAAGCGGCCACGGCCGAGTCCTTCCATGGGCAGAACTACTACTCCCTGGGACTCAACCTCAAGAAGGAAGCCGTCCTGGCCTACCCCTCCAAACCCACGGAGCCGACGGCCTACCGAGGGCCCCTCTATCCCGTCGTGATCGCCGCCCTGCTCCCCGAAGGCGAGAACCCCTTCCCTCGCCGCGTCCTGTATGCCCAAGCCTTGCTGGGCTCGCTGGCCATCCTCGCCGTCTACGCGCTGGGATCCGGGGTCCACGGCCCTCTGACCGGGGCGCTGGCCGCGGCGTGGTACGCGGCCGACCCCCGGCAGATCCTCCATGCCGGCTCGCTCGACATCGAGCACTTCTACTCCCTCCTCATCCTCGGGGTGGCCTGCGGCCTCGTCGAGTGGTGGCGCAAGGGCGACCGGGGCTCGTCCTGGCGCCTGGGGCTCCTGATCGGCTTCTCCCTGCTGTGCCGTTCCCCGCTCGTCTTCTTCCCTGTCCTGGCCTGCGTAGCCGTGGTCATCCGGCGCACGGCCTCCGGGGAGGCCCTCCCCCTGCGCGGCCTGCCCGCGCCCGGCGTTTCTGGCGCGGGCGTGCCGCCTCCGCTGGCCACGGGAAGCGGCCTGCGCGGCACCCTGGCGCCGGTCCTCCTGGGCGCGGCGCTCCCCCTGCTGCCATGGGCGGCGAGGAACGCCGCGCATTTCCGGGAGTTCATCCCGCTCGAGCGGCACGCCGGAGTCTGCAACCTCTACACCGCGTCCCAGGGCATGATCGAGACCTGGCTCCCGAGCGAAGCCTACGCGCTCCTCGCGCTGGAGGACCGCACGGTCTCCGCGATGAGCATGGAGGAGAAGAACCGCGCCCTGCGCGAGGCCGCGCTGGCCAGGATCCTTCGGGACCCCATCGGTTACCTTTGGTCCACGATGAGGAGGCTGAGCCGGTACCTCAGGTTCCATCCCAACCTCTGGGCCATGGCCCTGGCCGCCTTCTGTTTCCTTGGGCAGACTCCGCTGGCCGCGCCCCTGCTGGGGCTGGCGGCCTATCTGCTGGCCATCCATTCGTGCCTGTCCGTGGAGGAGCGCTATCTGGCGCCCGTGATGCCGGTGCTCTTCGTCCTGGCCTCCTCGGCCGCGGTGTCCTGCGTCCAAGCGCTCGTCCGCCTCCTCCTCCCGGAGGCGGGACCTGGCCATCCAATGTCCTGGAAGGCCAGGGGCTCCGTCCCATTCCCATCTCTTCCAGGAAGGGACTGTCCCGCAAGGCGGGACGCCCTCGACCGCGCGCCGGCGGCCAACGCCATCCCCGAAGCGCCGCCGGCACGCTCGGGATTCGCCCTTGACCGCGCCGTCCTGGCTTCGGTCGGCGTCTTCTCCGCGGCGAGCGCGGTCTGCGTCTTCTACCTCGCCTCCGAGGTCCACCGGACCGGCATCGGCGGGCGGGCCTTGGGCGGGACCAACGTCGAGGTGGTCTTCCCTGCCCCGATCATGGGCCCTTCCGCGGCCCAGGTCGCGGTCTTCCATAACGACCGCGGCATCCAGCGTTTCCTGCGGGGCGACACCGCCGGCGCGGCCGCGGACCTCGGGACTGCGGCGGTCCTGTTTCCCGGTTATGCCGAGCCCCGGCTGAGCCTCGCGGCGATCCTCTCGCGCCAGGGGCGCCATGCCGAGGCCCTGCGCATCTGCGAGCAAGCCCTGCGTCTCACTGAGCCGCCCTCCGACGACGACTTCCTCGATATGGCGGGCCATGACTACGGCAGGAACCGACTGGCGCTCTACGCGTCCGCCTTCGACTGCTGCGCCTCCGAACTCGATGCCCTAGGCCGCAAGAAGAAGGCCCGGGCCATGTCCATGGCGGCTGTTCGGGTGCGCGTCCGCGTGGCGGAATCGCTGCGCTGACGCCATCGACTACGCCGGCCCGATCATCTTCGCCACGGCCTCGTCGAGCTTCTTGAACATGGAGTCCATCTTGTGCAGGAGCACGATGCCGGGCGCTTTGGGGGCCATCTCCCGGGCCTTGTCCATCGGGATGCCGGTCAGGAAGATGACGGGCGTCGACCGAGTGATCGTCGAAGAGCGCAGGCGCGAGTATGCGCACGCCCCGCCGGCCGCGGGCATCACCAGGTCCGTGATGATGAGGTCGGGCTTGAGGTTCGGGGCCATGATTCCCAGCTGCAGCCCGTCCGGGGCGGAATGCACCTGGTAGCCCAGCTTGCGGTAGTGCTCCACGAGGAGCTGGAGCACCGCCGGGTCGTCGTCGGCGATCAGGATGCTCTTGGCCGGATTGGCGTCAGGCATTGCGCTATTTGCGCAACTCTGACACCATCAGGAGTTCCTGTACTGCTGGAAGATCCTCGCCAGGATGAGGACCTCCGGATGGGCGTGCGCGAGCTTGGGCAGGACCACGCGCACGGTGTCGCGGTACCGGGCAAGCTTCTCCCTCATGGTCTTCAAGGTCTTCGCCTC
>JACQWX010000020.1 GCA_016209035.1 Elusimicrobiota bacterium
GAGGCGAAGACCTTGAAGACCATGAGGGAGAAGCTTGCCCGGTACCGCGACACCGTGCGCGTGGTCCTGCCCAAGCTCGCGCACGCCCATCCGGAGGTCCTCATCCTGGCGAGGATCTTCCAGCAGTACAGGAACTCCTGACACCAATCACGCTATTTCGGCCGGATGACGATAGGCTCGATGGTCTCCAGCCCGGTCCCGAACTCGGGTTCCGGCTCGGACAGGACGAAGGACCGCCCCCGCTTGCGCAGGGACATGGCGCCGGAGGGACGGTTGCCCACCAGCCAATGGACCTCGAAACCCCGGCCGCGACCCACCCTGCCGGGAACGGATATGTCGAAGCGCCCCTCCGCGTCAGCCGCGGCGGAGGACCGGGTGATGTGGTAGGCCGGTTCCGCGGCGCCCTCCTGACCCGGAGACACGAGGCTCCTTCCCTCTATGGCGAGTTCCACCGAGCCGGTCGGGGTGCCGGCCCAGCCTATGAGCCGTCCCTGGGCGCGGAACCCGAAATCGCACTCCCTCCGGAACGGGGCTGACAGGAGGTCCGCCGGCACGGCGAGCACGGTCAGGGGCGCCATGGCGATCATCGCGGCCAAGCCCATGGCGACGTCCCTCGGGTCAGGGTCCTTGGTGAAGGTCATGCCGGCCATCTGCCGGTAGCTCAAGCCCATCGCCTTGGTGTACTCCATCTGGAAATCGCGCATGCGGCAGTCCACGCCGCTCACCGCGGCTGAAGAGACCTCGACCCGGATCCCGGAGCTTGCCTGGCCGTGGCAGTGGCCGTATGACGACAGCAAGAGTCCGGCGGCAAGGGAGAGCTTCATCGCGGCGGCGGCCGCTGAAGACCGGGGAGCGGCAACCGATCGAGCAGTGCGTGGATTTCCATCGCGGGATGAATCAGGATTCCGTGGCGCTCCTGCGCCGCGTCTCCGGCGTACACGACGGCTCCCCGGCCTGACGGCTGATGATGCGCTTTGGAGAATGCCGTCAATCCCTTCAGATAGTCCGGACTGAAGGTGGCGCCGGCTTTGATCTCTACCGGGAACACCTCAGGCCCGATGGGGACGAGCAAGTCCACCTCGTGGCCCGCGCTGTCGCGGTAGAAACTCAGGGGTCCCTTGGCTCCCCTGTGGAGGCGGTGCTTCAAGACCTCCATGACGACGAGGTTCTCGATGAGGTTGCCGCGCAGGGGGTGGCCTGTCGCGTGCCGCTCGCCCTCGATGCCAAGGAGATGGCTTGCCAGGCCGACGTCGTAGAAATAGAGCTTGGGCGACTTGATGAGCCGCTTGCCGAGGTTCTTGTAGTAGGGTTGGAGGAGAAAGACCACGTACATCGCCTCCAGGACGCTCATCCAGGCCCGCGCCGTCGTGTGGGAAATGCCGGTGTCGTCGGCCAGATTGGTCAGGTTCAAAAGCTGTCCCACCCTTGCGGCGCACAGCCGGACGAACTTTTCGAACGATCTGAGGTCTTTCACCTGGATGACCCGTCGGACGTCACGTTCCACGCAGGTCTCGAAATAGTCCCCCAGGGCCTGCGCCGGGTCCAGGCCGCGGTCATAGATCCTCGGGCAGAATCCTTTCGCAATCAGCGCGTCGAGAGAGCCGGTCTCGTAATTGCCGGCCAGCTCGTCAAGACTGAAGGGGAGCAGCTTGACCAGCGCGGTCCGGCCGGCGAGGCTTTGGCTTACGGCGTCCATCACTTCCAGCTGCCTGCTTCCCGTCAAGATGAACAGGCCCGGCCGGACGTCATCCTCAAGGAAAGCCTGGATGTGGGAAGTCAGGTCCGGCGCCCGCTGTATCTCATCGATAATGGCGCCGTCATGGTGCTGTTTGAGGAAGGCGACGGGATCGTCCAGAGCGAAAGCCCTGGTCGCCGGATTTTCCAGGTTGACATATGCTTTTTCCGGGAAGACCATGCGGCACAGAGTGGTCTTGCCGCTCTGGCGCGGGCCAGTGACGGTCAGAACAGGATGCGTCTGGGCCAGCCCCTGGATGATGGGACCCGCTGTTCTGTTAATCATGACTACGATAAGTATATCAGGTAATCTTGCGATCTGCAAGTTCAATCTGCAAATAGCACATATGCGCTAGCTGTTGATTATCATACGGTAGGAAAGGTGCGGGAGGGTCAATCTTCGACGCGCTCCATCTTGCCGAAGAACCCCTGTCTGTGCTTGCGCTCGAATTCCTTGGGGCTCATGGATTCCAGGAGGCCGAGATTGCCTCTCGCGACCTGGTAGTCCGGGTTGGCCTTGAGAGCCAGTCGCAGCGTCTCCAGGGCCTGTTCCCTGTCGCCGAGCATGGCATAGGCTGTCGTAAGGTTTTCCACGAGCCTGAAGGATTCCGGATGCCCCTTGAGTTGTTTGTAGGCCTCCTGGTAGCATCACCGGGCCTGCTCGGCTCTGCCCTCGAGCAGGGCCGCCTTGCCTTCGTCTAGGAGCTTGCGGGCGGCTTGTTCGTCTGCCGTGGGCTCGAAGACGCCGACCCCTACGTCGAAGCCCACTTCCTCCTGCGGATTGCCCAGGGATCTCCTCTCGTCCAAGATCGCCCGCCTGGGCGTCCTGCCGCCCAGTTCCTTCTGCGGGGCGTCCAGCCATTCCTGGACAGCGGCGCGCATGGCCGGCCGGGCGGCCTGCGGGTCGGGCATGCCATTCTTGAGGAACCTGTCCTCGATGACCCGGCTCATGTCGCGAAGCAGCGTCTTCTCGATCGGGCCCTTTTCAAGCATGCGGCGATCGAGCTTCGGGTCGCATTCAGGGATGGTCAGGTTCCAAAGGGCGGCGAGGAGCTCGTTGGCATCCGTGAAATCGGAGTCGTGGGGAAGGCGGCGCTGCGCCTCGACGACGATGGGCGCTTCCACCGCCTTCCTGAGATGCGCCTCGCGGATTCCTTCCTCGATGCGCGAAACCGGGATGTCGATGCCCGTCCTCTGCAGGATGGAAGACAGCCTCGCCCTCACCCGCCGGGATCCTGGCGGGATTGACGAGGAACTCCTCGAGAGCCTCCACCTCCTCGGACCGAACGGCGCCCTGTCAGTGGAAGTCCGTCCGGTCGCCGCGGGCCAGGTACTCGTCGTTGAGGATCTTGAGCACGAGCCGCCCCTGCAGGACGTCGCTCCAGCGCTCCTTCGCGGGACGCACCACCAGGCCTTCCCTGACCTGGCCGGGAGCAAGGAGCGAGTCTCCGGCGGCATGGGCCTTGGCGTCCTTCCAAGGGCCGCGGAACGCCACCGGGACCATGGGCCAGCCCCTTTCCCGGCAGAACTTCTCCAAGTCGTCGAAGTCCAGGTAGCGGCCGCCCCTTGAGAGGTCGAAGACCCGGACCTCCACCTGGCCGGGCTTCTTGCCGTAGGCGAGGTCCTGGATGCCGTGGCCGAAGACCTCGCCGAAGACCTCCTCGCCCGCGGACAGCTTGCGCTCGAGATCCAGGAGCCTTGCGGCGCGCCAGTAGAGGTTCTCCGGCGCGTCCTGGAGGCTCTGCCGGTGGCTCCCCACATGGAGCCCGTCCTCGAAGAGGGCGGCGCGCATGCTGGTGCCGTGGATCTTCTCCGTGGCCACGACCGGCTCGTCGTCGCCGAAAGCGGCCGGGAAGTTCTTGAAGTTCTCGATGTCCGTGTAGCGCCGGAAGTCGGGGTGCTCCGGCCGGACGATGCCGGACATGTGGACGGGGATGGGGACCTCGTAGCGCGTGACGCCGAGCTGTTCCGTCACGTCGTCGCCCTCTTTGTAGGGGCCGCGAGCCGGGTCCAGGATGGAGAGGGAAGAGGCCAGGCCCTGGGAGATGCAGCCGCGCAGCTTGATGGTGCGCAGGCGGTTGCGGTAGTTCTTCTCGATGCCGAGGGTCTTGACCAGCGTTTCGGGCAGGACCGCGTCCACGGGGACGTAGACCGCGAGATCGCCGGTCTTGAACTGGCCCTTCTGCGCCACGCACTGCCAGCCCTTGACGCGGACCAGCTCCAGGCGGTCCGCGTTGGGATGAGGCTCGATCTCCACCTTGACGACCTCGGCTTTGAACAGGCTCACGCTTCTCCCCCCTTTCGGAAAAAAAAGGATACCAAAATACGTAAAGCGGGTCGTGTCTGATCGTGAGTATAATATGGCGGCGGCACCGATGGACGCATTCAAAAAGCTGTTCGGGATCGAGAAGTCCCTCATCAAGCCGGACTGCATCCTCTCTCCCCTCGACGAGGTCGGTCTCTTCGCCGGGTCGAGGACGGGGGAGCGCGCGCGCGGCGATTATTTCCGGGTCGCGGATTCCCGGCACGCCACCCTCATCGGCACGCGCTACAGCCTGCTGGCGGGCGACTGCGTGCTGGGCCTCGCCGATTCCCCCTGCAGGAACATCTACCTTTTCAACTGCTGCGGCGGGATCGGCGTCGGCATCGGCGCGGCGTATTCGGTGAGGAAGGCCTTCGACTTCGAGAGCTTCAGCGGCATGCTCGCGGGGAAGGGGGAGGCCGCTTGCTATTTCCCGGACGCAAAGCTGGCGGGGGAGTTCTCCTCGCGCTCCGGCCTGCCCGAGGGGACATGCGCCACGGTCGGTTCTTTGGCGCTGGAAGAGACGCATCTTCCCCGCTTCCGCGCGCTGGGCGTGGACTGCTTGGACATGGAATGCTCCGCGGTGTTCTCCGCGTCGAAGAAGACCGGCAAGAGAGCGCTCGCCCTCCTCTATGTCTCGAACAGCGTCCCCGACAAGCCTTGGCATGAGCACCTGGACCGACGCGACATCCAGAGGCTCGGCCGCTCGCGCAAAGACCTCGCCGCGCTGCTGATGGGATTCATCGCGCGGGCGGAGGGGAATCCCGTCCCCTGGCGCGGCGGCCTATGATATCATTGGAAGCGGCATGGCAGACATGATCCCCCTGGAGCAGGCCCTGGCGATCGTGGACCGCGAATTGGGCGGCGCCGCGCTGCCGCGCGAGACCCTGCCCGTGGCTGAGGCGCTCGGCCGCTGGCTGGCCGCGAACCAGACGTCCAGGTTCGACCTCCCGCCGTTCGACAAGTCCGCGATGGACGGCTACGCCGTGGCCGGGGGAGAGGGGCGCGACGCCTATCGCGTGGCGCGGACCGTGGCGGCGGGGTCAATGCCGGGCGGCGCGGTCGCTCCGGATGAGGCTGTCAAGGTCATGACAGGCGCCCCGGTGCCGGAGGGGACCGGCCGGGTCATCCGGGTGGAGGACGTCCGACCGGAGGGGTCCTCCATCCGCGTCATGCGGCGGGCTCCAGAGGCCAACATCTGCCGCAGGGGAGAGGATCTGCGGCGCGGGGACGTGGTCCTGGCCGCCGGAACCCGCCTCGACCCGGTGGACCTGGCTAGCCTAATCGCGTGCGGCGTCACGCGGGTGGAGGCGGTCCGCCGGGTGCGCCTGGCGATCATCTCCACCGGAGACGAGCTCGTGGACGACCCCGCCGCGGCCCAGGCGGGCAAGATCATGAACGCCAACGGCCCGCTCCTGCGCCTGCTGGCCGCCCGACACTGGCTGGACGTGGTCCGCGAGGAGACGGTCCGCGACGACCCCGAAGCCACCCTCGGGGCGCTGCGCTCCGCCCTCGAACGGGCCGATCTCGTCCTGGTCTCGGGCGGAGTGTCGGCCGGCGACTTCGACTTCGTGTCGGACGCGCTGACCAGGGCCGGGCTCAGCGTGGGGTTCTCGAGGCTGGCGGTCAAGCCGGGCCTGCCCACCACCTTCGCGTCCCGCGCGCACCAGGCAGCCTTCGGCCTGCCGGGCAACCCCGTGGCGGTCTACGTGATGTTCCACCTGCTCGTGCTCCGGGCCGCGGCGCGCCTGAGCGGCGGCTCCCCGCCGGTCCGGGAGTTCCCCATGTCTCTTGCCCGCGGCTTTGCCCGGCGCAGGACCGAGCGCGCCGAGTTGGTGCCCTGCCGCATTTCCGCGGAGGGTTCGCTGGAGGCGGTCGAATTCCACGGCTCGGCGCACCTGGCCGCCCTGTCCGCCGCGGACGGGCTGTTCGTCGTGCCGGCCGGGACGGCGGAGGTCGCGGCCGGCCGCCGGGTCGGGTTCCTGCCCCTGCGCGCGGCCGTCGGGTGAAGCTCATGATCGACCCCTGGGGCCGCATGATCGACTACCTCAGGATCTCTGTCACCGACCGCTGCGACCTGCGCTGCCGGTACTGCCGGCCGGGGGAGCGCACCCCCCCCTTGCCCCGCAGCCGGATCCTCCGGTTCGACGAGATCGAAGCGGTCGCGCGGGCGGCCATACGCCTCGGAGTGAAGAAAATCAGGCTGACGGGAGGCGAGCCCCTGATGCGGGCGGACCTCGGGACGCTCGTGGGTATGCTCGCCTCCATCTACGGGCTGCGCGACCTCGCCATGACGACCAACGGGCTGAGGCTGGCCGCTCACGCGGCCGGCCTGGCCGCGGCCGGCCTGCGCCGGGTCAACGTGAGCCTCGACGCCATGGACCCCGGCCGGTTCGCCGCGATCACAGGGGGCGGGGACGTGCGGCGGGTCCTCGAGGGGATCGACGCCGCCCGGCGGCACGGCCTCGAGCCGGTCAAGCTCAACTGCGTGGTCTCGGCGTCCGTGGACGAACCTGACGCCCGGGACGTGGCCTGGTTCGCGCGGCGCGAAGGACTGCAGGCGCGGTTCATCAGGCAGATGGACCTCGCGCACGGCCGCTTCTCCCGGGTCGAGGGCGGGCAGGGCGGAGACTGCCCGCGCTGCACCCGCCTGCGCCTCACCGCGGACGGCCGGGTCCGCCCCTGCCTGTTCTCGGACCTGAGCTTCGACGTGCGGGAGCTCGGGCCAGAGGAAGCCCTCGAGCGGGCGGCCGCCCGCAAGCCCCGCGCGGGCTCCGCGTGCACGAGCCGGGAGATCCATTCCATCGGAGGATGACCCGCATGACCAGGACGATGACCCATGTCGATGCGCGGGGCAAGGCCCGCATGGTGGACGTCGGAGGCAAATCTCCCCAGCGCCGCCGCGCCCGCGCGGAAGGCGTCATCCGCCTGGCCGCGGCCACCAGGGAGATGATCCGTCGCAACCAGGCCCGCAAGGGCGACGTGCTGGCCGTGGCCCAGATCGCGGGCATCCAGGCCGCCAAGAGGACCGGGGGCCTGATACCCCTGTGCCACCCCCTCGGGCTCGACCACGTGGCGGTCCGCCTGGAGCTGACCCGGGAAGGCGTGCGCGCCGAGGGCGAGGCCGCCTGCGTGGGCAGGACCGGGGTCGAGATGGAAGCGCTGACGGCCGTGAGCGTCGCGCTCTTGACGGTCTACGACATGTGCAAGGCCGTGGACAGCGGCATGAGCATCGGCGGCATCCGCCTGATCGAGAAGGTCAAGGAAGATGCCCCTGCCCATTGAGATCGTCTCGGTCAACGTCTCGTCCTCCAAAGGGACTCCCAAACAGCCCGCGGGTTCGATCGAGGTCGGGCCCTCGGGGATCGCGGGGGACGCTCACGCCGGCCCCTGGCACCGCCAGGTGAGCCTCCTCGGGGTCGAGAGCATCGACCGGTTCTCCCAAGCCGCCGGCAGAAAGGTCGGTCCCGGGGAGTTCGCCGAGAACATCACCCTGCGCGGCGCGGACCTCGTCAGCGTCGCCGTGCTCGACCGCCTCCGCTTCGGCCAGGTCGAGATCGAGGTCTCGCAGATCGGCAAGGAGTGCCTCGGCCGCGGGTGCGCCATCTTCCAGAGCGCAGGCAAGTGCGTCATGCCGGAGGAGGGCGTCTTCGCCCGCGTGGTCCGCGGGGGGACGCTCCGGCCCGGGGACCGCGGGGAGCACCTGCCCAGGGAGCTCTCCATCCTCATCATCACGCTCAGCGACCGCGCCGCAGCCGGCCTCTACGCCGACCGGTCCGGCCCCAAGATACGCGAACTGCTCGAGGCATTCCTCGCCGGGAAGCGCTGGCACCCGGCCATCCGCTCCGAGGTGCTCCCGGACGACGCCGGCCGCCTGCGCGCGGCCCTCGACGCCGCGCTCGCCCAGGGCGCGGACGCGGTCTTCACCACCGGAGGCACCGGCGTCGGTCCGCGCGACATCACGCCAGAGACGGTCTCGGCCGTCTGCGGCAAGCTCCTCCCAGGCGTCATGGAGCACATCCGCCTCAAGTTCGGCGCGTCCAAGCCGGCCGCGCTCCTGAGCCGCTCGGTCGCCGGCGTGGCCGGGACCACCCAGCTCTACGCCCTGCCCGGCAGCGTCCGGGCGGTCGAGGAGTACCTGGGCGAGATACTCAAGACGCTCGAGCACACGCTCTTCATGCTCCACGGATTGGACGTCCACTGAATGGCTCGCTGGGCGGGAGTCTCTTGTCGGGCGCTCCTGGCTCTCGCCGTACCGGCCGGGGGCGAGGATCTCGCCGCCGGCGCGCCGCTCTCCGGCAAAGTGGTCCTGTTCCACGCCGGCAGCCTGGCAGCGCCCCTAAGGCAGGTCTCGGAGCTCTTCGAGAAGAAGCACCCAGGAGTGAAGGTGCTGGCCGAGGCTTCCGGGAGCCGCGACTCGGCGCGCAAAATCCTCGACCTGGGGCGGGCGTGCGACGTGCTGGCACTGGCGGATTACCGGGTGGCCGAGGAACTGCTCATGCCCCGGCACGCGGAGTTCAACATCCGCTTCGCCTCCAACGAGATGGCCATCGCCTTCTCCGAACGTTCCCGCGGCGCCCGCGCCATCACTGAACAGAACTGGCCGGAGGTCCTGTTGAGCAGCGGCGTCGCGTTCGGCCGCTCGGACCCGAACCGCGACCCGTGCGGCTACCGCACCGAGATGGTCTTCCAGCTGGCGGAGCGCCACTACCGGCTTCCTGGCCTGGCCGGCAAGCTCATGGCCAAGGATGCCCGCTACATCCGGCCCAAGGAAACAGACCTGCTGGCCCTGCTCGAGAGCGGGGAGATCGACTACCTGTTCATCTACCGCTCCGTGGTCCGACAGCGCCGGCTCAGGTCCGTGGCCATGCCTGACGCGGTCAATCTGAAGGATCCCGGGCTCAACAAGGACTACGCCAAGGCCCAGGCTCGGATCACCGGCGCGGCGCCCGGCGAGTTCGTCACCTTGAAGGGAGAGGCCATCGCCTACTCCGTCACCATCCCGCTCGGCGCGGCCAACCGGCCCGCGGCCGAAGCCTATGTCGCGCTCATGCTCTCATCCGAGGGCCGGGCCGTCATGGCCGCCAACGGGCAGGAACCGCTCCGGCCGGCCCTGGCGGGCCGCGCAGACAAGGTCCCGGCCGCTTTGCGCCGGTTCTGCCGGCAGGAAGCCCTCCGTTGAGCCGCCAGCCCGCCCGCTGGAGCGGGCCTCCGCCGTCCTGGTTCCAGTCGGGCCTCACCCTGCTGGGCTCAACCGTCCTGCTGTTCGTGCTCGCGCCGCTCCTCGCCATGGTGCTGGACACATCGGCCCCGGAGCTCTCGCAGGCCCTGGCCGACAGAGAGCTCACTGATTCGATTCGCCTCACCCTGGGCACGGCCCTGGCCGCGACCCTCGTCTGCTCGCTTGGAGGGGTGCCGCTGGCGTGGCTGCTGGCGCGCAAGCGCTTCCCGGGCCGGGCGCTGCTCTTGGCGGTCATCGACCTGCCGGTCATCATCCCCCACTCGGCCGCGGGCCTGGCCGTGCTGACCGTGATCGGCCGCCATTCCCTGGCGGGCCGGGTCCTCGGCGACAGCCTGCTCGGCACGCCGGCCGGGATCGCGGCGGCCATGGCGTTCGTCTCAATCCCGTTCCTGGTGGATGCCGCGCGCGAGGCGTTCGAAGGCGTCCCGGAGCGCCTCGAGCGGGTCGCCCGGACGCTGGGGGCGTCGCCCGCAAGGGTCTTCTTCACGGTGTCTCTGCCCATGGCCTGGCGCGGCATCCTGTCTGGCATGGTGCTGATGTGGGCGCGCGGCATCAGCGAGTTCGGCGCGGTGGTGATCGTAGCCTACCACCCCATGACCACGCCGGTCCTGGTGTTCCAGCGGTTCAACGACTACGGGTTGGACCGCGCCCGCTCCGCCGCGGTCCTGCTGGTCCTGGTCTGCGTGACGATCTTCGTCGGCCTGCGCCTCCTGGCCGGCCGGACGCGCGAGGGGGCCAGGCATGCTTGAGGTGCGCGGGCTCACGGTGCGTCTGGGCGGGTTCTCCTTGGAGGACCTCTCGCTCAAGGTCCGGGCAGGGGAGTACTTCGTGCTCCTGGGTCCTTCCGGCGTAGGCAAGACCGTGCTCCTCGAGGCCATCGCGGGGCTCATCCAGGCCGATGAAGGCGGCATCCTGTGGAGCGGGAGGGACCTGACGGCTGACCCCCCTGAACGGCGGCGGTTCGCCATGGTTTACCAGGACTACGCCCTGTTCCCGCACATGGACGCGGCCGCGAACATCGGCTACGGCCTAGGCGCCCGCGGCGTGCCGCGGCGCGCGGCCTCGGACCGCGTGATCAAGACCGCGCGGCGTCTGGGCATCGAAACCCTGCTCTCGCGCAAGGTCGGCCAGCTATCCGGGGGTGAAAGGCAGCGCGTCGCCCTGGCCCGTGCGCTGGTCACCGAGCCCAGGGCGCTCCTCCTAGACGAGCCTCTCTCGGCCCTGGACGAGGTCTTCCGCGCCCAGCTGCGCGGCGAGCTCAAGCGGATCCAGCAGGAGTCCGGCGCGGCGTTCCTGCACGTGACCCACGACCAGGAGGAAGCCATGGCCCTGGGCGACCGGATCGGAGTCATGCTCGATGGCGGGTTGAGGCAGGTGGGGACGCCGGAAGAGCTGTTCCACCGCCCCACGGACCGCGAGGTGGTCCGCTTCCTTGGCATGCGCAACGTGCTGGCCGCGCGCTATGAGCGGGAAGGCGTGTGCTCCTCGTGCGGCATGGAGATCCAGGCCGCGGGCGCGGAGCCTTCGACGCGGCACGTGTGGGTCAGGCCGGAGGAGGTACTGCTCTCCCTGAAGCCCTTCGATTCCAGCGCCCGCAACCAGCTGGCCGGCCGGGTCGTAGAGTGGCGCCAGAGCGGCAGCCTGCTCGAGGTGTGCCTGGCCGCCGGCTCCCTGGAGCTGACGGCCCTGATTACCTACGCCTCCTTCAAGGAGCTGGGGCTCACGGCAGGCCAGGAAGTCTACGCCACCTTCAAGATCTCCGCGGTCCACTGCTTCTGAAGCGACTCGCGAATACTTCCGCGCACCGCCAGGCCATGAGCCCGAGTTATTGTAGAATGGCTGTCTGGCACATGGGATGAGGGGAAACGCTGGGGCAAGAGGCCGGGCGCTCAGCCTCATGAGCCTGCTGGCCGTGGCCGGCTGCGCTCCCTCGGCCGGGGGCCGGGCGGCCGGCCTGATGTTCGTCGTGACCCAGGTCCCGGCAGGAAGCGGCGGTTTGAGGAAGGCCAGCCGGCTCGACCTGGACGGCCGCTATCCGCTGGGAAGCCGGGTGGCGCTCGTCTTCGCCGGAGCGCGCCCGGGCGATGTCCGAGTCTTGTCGGCCGGCCTGGCCTCTGCCGGGGCGCCGGCCGTGTCTCCGGACGGCCGAAGGGTCCTCTTCGCGGGCAGGGAGAGCGCCGAGTCCCGCTGGGCGATCTTCGAGGTCAACCTTCGCGCCGTCTGGGGCAGGCCTCGCAAGGCGGCCGATCTCGGCATGGACTGCGCGGACCCGGCGTACCTGGCGGGCGAGGGGATCGTGTTCTCCTGCGGTCACAAGCGAGGCCCGTGGTCGCTCTATTCCGCGTCCCTCAAGACCGGAGGCGTCGAGCGCATCACCTTCGGTCCGGGAGACGCCTTCGACCCCGCGCCCCTGCGGGACGGCAGGCTCCTGTTCTCGTGGGCGGACCTCGCGTCCGGTCGGCCGGCGGCGGCCCTCTTCGTCGTCAACCAGGACGGCACCTGGGTCGAGGCGTTCGCGGCGGCCCATCCGCGCGACTCGTTCGCGCGCCGGGGCCGCCGGACCCGCGACTCGGGCGTGGTTTTCGTCTCCGGGGATGCCGGGAGCCACGGGCGAATCGAGCGGGTGGAGATGAGGAGGCCCATGGTCAGGCGCAGGGCCCTCGCCACCGGGCTTTCGGACGCGCGGTCCGCGGAGCCCTTGCCCGACGGCGCGCTGCTCCTGGCCGGACGCTCGACGCAGGACGGCGTGTTCCGATGGAGGGAGGGAGGTCGTCTTGAGCCCTTGTTCGCGGACCCCCGCTTCACGGCCGCGGAGGCGGTCCCGGTCGCCGCATCCGGGCCTCTGAAGGGCCGGCCTTCCACGGTCGACATGGCCCGAGGTTCGGGCACGCTCCTCTGCTACGATTCGAACCAGTCGGACGGCGTCGTGGGCCCGCACCGGGGAAGCCCCAAGGCGGCCCGTGTGGAGTTCCTGGCGTGGAAGGATGGAGTCGAGGCTCCCTTGGGGTGGTCGGCGGTGGAGAGCGACGGCTCCTTCCTAGTCGAGGCGCCGGCGGACCTGCCCATCAGGGTCCGCACCCGGGATTTCCGATCGCGGGCGGTGTCCACCTGCGGCTGGTTCTGGGTGAGGTCGGGGGAGGTCCGCTCGTGCATCGGTTGCCACGAGGGCCATGAAAGGATGGCGACGAACAGGCTCATCAAGGCGCTCCGCCATGACGCGCGGCGTCTGTCGCCGATGGAACGGAGGGACCGGCCTTGAAGCCTCTCGCCGGGGCGCTCGTCCTGCTGGCCGCCGTGGTCCTGGCGTGGCGGGCCGCGCCGTCCTGGCATCAACGGCATCTCGACGATGCCACCGGCCGCCCAGGCACGAAGAGGGTGTCGTGCCTCCATTGCCACCGCCGAGTCCCCGTCCCTCCCGCCTTCGACGGCAAGCCGAGGCCGGGGCCGCGATACCTCGACCCCGAGGGCCTGGCCGTGTCCCCGGACGGGAGGCTCCTCTTCGTCGCCGCCGAGGGGGCGGACCGCCTGCTGGAGGTGGATTTGGCGAAGGCCGGGGTCTCCCGGTCGGTCGACATCGGGGGCCGGCCGCACGGCGTGGCTCTCTCGGCGGACGGCAGGCTCCTGGCCGTGTCCAGCCGGGACCTGGACAAGGTCGTGCTCCTGGACGCGGCGACCCTCGCCGTCAAGCGCGAGGTCGCCACAGCGGCCGAGCCCTTGGGGGTCGCGCTCTCGGCCGACGGGCGCGCGCTTTTCGCGGCGCAAGGCGCGGCAGATTCGGTGCTCTGCGTCCGGCTCAAGTCGAGCGACCCTCCGCTCCATGTCGTGGCAGGCAGGGAGCCCTACGCCCTGGCCCTGTCTAGGGACGGGCGGGTGCTGGTGGCGGCCAACCGGATGCCGAGTCCGGCCAGGACCAGGGACGTCCCGTCCTCGGAGCTCACCGTCGTCGACGCCGGACAAGGCAGGGTCGCGGACCGGCGGCGGCTCCCCTCCGCGACCTTAAGCGAGGGCGTCGCCGTCGCCGCGGACGGGTCCTTCGCCCTGGTTCCCGTGCTGCGGGTCCGCAACCTCATCCCCACGGTCGACGTTGCGCGCGGCGGCCTCATGAACAGCGCCCTGGCGTTCGTCGACCTGCGTCCCGGCGGGCGGACCGTTCAGTTCCCGCTGGACGAGGTCAACGCCTTCTTCGCGGACCCCGCCGGGGTCGCGCTGGCTCCGGACGGGAAGACCGCGTTCGTGGCGCACGGGGGGGCCGACGTCGTCACGGCGGTGGACGTGGCGGCCTTGCGCCATCTCGCCGCTTCCTTGAAGCCCGCCGAACTCGACGCCCTTCAGGACGACCTGGGCGCCGGCGAGCGCTACGTCCTGGCGCGTATCCCGACCAGGTCCAATCCCAGGGCCATGGCCCTCTCCCCTGACGGGAGACGCCTCTATGTCTCGGAACGTCTGGCGGACTCCATCGCGGTCATCGACGCGCCGGGGCTGCGTCTGCTCGACCGCATCTCCCTGGGCGGCCCCGAGACCCTCACGGCCGAGCGGCGCGGAGCGCGCCGCTTCCACGACGGCACCGCGACCTTCCAGGGCCAGTTCTCCTGCCGGTCCTGCCACCCCGAGGGCCACGTGGACGCCCTGACCTGGGACTTCGAGATCGACGGTTTGGGCAAGGAGATCTTCGACCCCATCTCCCTGCGCGGGATTCGCGACACCGCTCCGTTCAAGTGGACCGGCAAGAACCCGACGCTGGCCCGGCAGTGCGGCCCCCGGTTCTCCCGGGTGCTCATGCGCGCCGACCCCTTCCCTCCCGACCAGCTGGCCGACCTCGTGGCCTACATCGAGTCCATCCCGCTCCTGCCGCGCCGGCTCCACGAACTGTCCGCCGAGGCCGTGGAGCGGGGCCGGGAGATCTTCTTCCGGAAGCGCACGAACCTCGGGCGCGAGATCCCCAAGAAGGACCGGTGCTCGACCTGTCACCCGCCCCCTCTCTACACGAACCGGATGTCTGCCGACGTCGGCACGGACGGCAGCTTCGACGCCCCGCACCTTTCGGGCATCCGGTACTCGGCTCCCTACCTCCACGACGACAGGGCGGCGAGCATCGAGGAGATATGGACGCTCCACAATTCGAGCGACACCCACGGCGTCAGCAACGACATGAACAAAACGCAGCTGAACGATTTGGTAATATTCCTCAGGAGCTTGTGATGGCGGTCTTCGTCGGTCCGCGTCGGACGACCCTTCTTCTGGCGTGGCCGTTCCTCATGGCGGGCGGGGTCCGCGCCGAAGGTCCGGCCCAGGACCCTTTCTTCACCAGCTGGGAGACCATCGGCGCCGCGCAAGGCCTGCCCTCCAACAAGGTCCTCTCCGTCCTCGCGGACGGGCCGAGGGTCTGGGCCGGGACGGACCAAGGCGTGGCCCTGCTGGAAGGCGGGAAGGTGCGCCGCGTCTGGGGCGCGGCCGAGGGATTGACCGCGCCGGTGGCCATCTCGCTGGCGGCCGACCCGAGGACCGGCGACCTCTGGATCGGGACCATGGGCGGGCTGGCGCGCCTGAGCGCCGGCCGTCTCGACCTCTTCACCCAACTCGACAGCGGGCTGGCCAACGACGTGGTCTACGGCGTGGCCGTGGACGGGACCGATGTCTGGTCCGCCACGACCGGAGGCATCAGCCGCTACGACACGCGCACGGGCTCGTGGGATATCTTCGACAACACCAACAGCATCATGCACGAGCCGTGGTGCTACGCCGCGGCCGCGGACAGCGGCGCCATCTACTTCGCGGTCTGGGGCGGCGGGCTGCTGGTGCGCGAGAAGTCCGCCGGGCGCTTCCGCCAGCATCGCGACCCCGACGGCGAGTTCGAGCTGGACATGTTCCGCGACGACGGGCTCATCCACGACATCACGACCTCGGTCGCCTTCTCCGACGGGGTCCTGTGGGGCGGGACCTATTTCGGCCTGAGCCGCTTCGACGGCCGCCGTTGGATGAGCTACACTAAAGACGACAGCGGCCTGGTCGGGAACTTCATCAACTTTCTGAGGACCAAGGGCGACGCGGTGTGGATCGCCACGGACGAGGGCATCGGCCGCTTCGATTCCAAGGTCTGGCACGCGTGGAGGACGAAAAAAGACGGGCCCGGCCACGAGGTGGTGGTGACGGACGCCCAGGGCGTCAAACGGTCCGTTTTGACTGAGACCGGCCTGGCCTGCAACGAGGTCTACAGCGTGGACCTGGACGGCCGCGGGGATGCATGGGTGGCCACCGCGGCCGGGCTGTCCCACGGCTTTGCGCGCGCTCCAGCCGGCAAGAAGGGCCCCGACAAGCGGATGAAAGGAGGCCGTTGAGCCATGAAGACCCGGGAAGCCGCCAAGACCGTTCGGACCGTGGCGGGGGGCTTGAGCCCTGGGGCGCGGGCCGAGTTGAAGGCGCTCGGCTTGTCCGGGCAAGGCCGCGGCGTCGCAGGTATCGACCCCGTCCTGGGGCGGCCGCTGGTCCCGAAGCGGGCCATCAGCGCGCCGGAGGTGCTCAACGAGGCCCCGTCCTACTCCCAGCCCTCGTCTTTCAGCAGGGGGATGCGGGTGGAGCTTCCCGGCGCTTCGCTCCTCTTCCTTTCCGGCACGGCCAGCGTGGACGAGGGCGGCGCCTCGGTCCATCCCGGCGATCTTCCGGCGCAATGCCTGCGGACCTTCCGTAACCTCACGCGGCTGCTGGCCTCGGAAGGCGCGAGCTGGCACGACGTGGCCCGCACCACCTGCTACCTCAAGGACATCGAGCGCGATTACGCCGCCTTCAACAAGATCCGGACCTTCTTCATGGAGGCCGTGGGGCTCGATCCCTTGCCCGCGAGCACCGGGATCCAGGCCAAGCTCTGCAGGCCCGAGCTCCTGGTGGAGATCGAGGCGATCGCCGTGCTTCCCCGCAAGGGACTCCGGTGAAACGCCGGGCCGGCCTCTTGGCGCTCGGGCTGTTGCTGGCGGCGGCTCCGTGTCCGCGCGCGCACGACGACGAGGAGCCTGCCTACGGCCGCACGCCCAAGGAGGCCCGCCCCTACGGGAAATGGGACGTCAAGCCGTACCAGCTCTTCTTCACGACTCAGCCCGTGTACCGCGGTCCGGGCCGAGAGGAGCCCGAGCCCGAGGGCTTGAAGTCCGTCAAGCTCGGGCTGTTCACTCCGGTGGAGGGCCCCAGCGACGACGCCGAGGCCGGCCGCAACACGGCCTACGGCATCAACCTGGCCCTGGAGGAGGCCAACGCCGCCGGCGGCTACAAGGGTCTTCCCTTCGAGCTGGTGGTGAAGAACGACCTGCTCCTGTGGGGGACCTCGAGCAAGGTGACCGTGGAGCTGGCCTACCGGGACAAGGTGTGGGCCGTGCTGGGCTCCATCGACTCCAACAGCACCCATGTCGCCATCCGGATGGCCTTGAAGATACACATCCCCTTCGTCAACGTCGGGGCCAACTCTCCGGACCTGACGGAGACCAACATCCCCTGGCTCATCCGCTGCAATCCGGACGACCGGCAGACCGGCTACGTCCTGGCGCGGCACGTCTTCAAGGAGAAGGGGTTCTCCAGGGTCGCGGCGCTGCGCTCCGCGGACCGCTACGGCCGCACCGGCATCGGCGAGTTCCGGGACGCCGCCCGGAGGCTGGGCCGCCCCCTGGCGCTCGAGATACTGCTGGACCCCGGGGAGCGCGACTTCACCGCCCAGCTCGATCGCGTCGAGGCGTCCGACGTGCAGGCCGTGGTGGTCTGGACCAAGGCCAGGCAGGCCGGGCGCCTCGTGCGGCAGCTGCGCGGCCGCGGGATCAAGCTTCCCGTTTTCGGCGCGGACCGCCTGGTCACGCCCGCTTTTCTCGAAGAGGCCGGCGAAGCGGCGGAGGGCGTGACCGCGACCTACTGGCTGGACCTCGAGAGGAAGGACTTCGCTTGGACTTCCTTCCAGAAGCGCTTCCGCAAGCGCTTCGGCAAGGACCCCGACGAATTCGCGGCCTACGGCTACGACGCGGCCAATCTGGTCCTGCTGGCCATCCGCCGCGGAGGCTTGAACCGGTTCCGGATCAGGGAGGTGCTCTATGCGGTCCCGTCCTACGCCGGGGTGAGCGGGACCATGGTCTTCGACCCGACGCTCAACAACGTCACCCCGCCCGTGCTGACCCGCGTGAAGGGGGGGAGGTTCGTCTTCCACCCATGACGGCCCTGCTGCTCGCGGCGGCCGGAGTCGCCTGTGCCGCGCCTTCGGTCCCTGGGACGAAGGCCCGGGCCGGGACGCCCCCTCCCGTGGTCGTCGGCCTGCTGGAGACCCCGGGGACGTTCGCGGGGCGGATGGCGGCCGGCGCGAGGGCGGCGGCTGACGAGGTGAACGCCTCCGGCGGCGTCGGCGGACGCCCTTTAAGCCTGCGCCTCATCCAGGACCCCAACCCGTGGAAGACGGGCGCGGGGCTCATGGCGCGGCTCAGCTCCGAGCCCGGGCTCGCGGCGCTCATCGGCCCGCAGGACGGGGCCGGGGCGCACCTGGCGGCGCAGATCGCGACCCGGCGGAGGATCCCCATCATCGTGCTCTCGCCGGAGGAATCCCTGACCCAAGCCAAGGACCCGTGGGTGTTCCGGGCCGTGCCCGACGATGCCGAGCAGGCCAAGGCATTGCTGCGCTGGGCCGCCGGCCCCTGGGCCAAAGGCCCAGGCCGCGCCGCCGGCGCGCGGGGCCGACGGGCCGCCATCGTGGTCCCGGAGGGCAGGGAGGGCCGCGAGCGCAGCCGCTCGCTGGCCAAGGCCTGCAAGGCCCTCGGAGTCAGTGTGGAGGCGGTCATCGCGTTCGATGCCGGCGCGGCGGGGACTCCGGCCTCGGCGGACGCGGAGTTGCCCAAGGGCTGCGACTTCCTCCTGTTGTGGCTCGATCCAGGGCCCGCCTTGCGGTGGTTCCAGGGGCCCGGCAGGGCTCTGGGGACCGGGGGGATCCTGGCCAGCCTGCGTCTCGACGACTCCGAGTTCCTGGCCGCCGCCCCGCCGCAGGCCGAGGGGCTGGCCGCGCCTCTGCTGAGGCCTGGGCAGCCTGGGGCCGCGGGGGCCGCGCCGCCGGCCGCGCCTCGGGATGTCTTGGAGGCGGCGGCCTATGACGCGGTCCTTGCGGTCGCGGCCTCTGCCCGCCTAAGAGGGCCGGGGACCGGCGCGGTCCGGGAAGGCCTGGCGCAGGGCGGGCCTTGGACCGGGAGGTCCGGGGTCTTCCGGTTCGATTCCCAGGGAAGGCGCGAAGGCGGCCTTGCCGTCGGAGTCCTGCGCCGTTCCGGCGTCGGAGCGCGTTTCGAGTGACTTATTGTAGAATGGATGCCTGACATGCAGAAGATCGTCGTCTTCGGAAAGGGCGGCATCGGCAAGTCCACCATCGCCGCCTCCTTGAGCGCGGTCTACGCCCTGGGGGGCAAGAAGGTCATCCACGTCGGCTGCGACCCCAAGCACGACTCGACCGTGAGCCTGGTGGACGGGGCCTTGATCGAAACCTTCATGGAGAAGCACGCGCGCATCTTCGGCATCCGCGACCACCAGGCCCTGGGGGCCAAGGACCTCCTGGTCAAGGGAAGGCTCGGCATCGACTGCATCGAGGCGGGCGGGCCCGAGCCCGGGGTCGGGTGCGCCGGCCGGGGCATCTCCATGATGCTCGAGGCCTTCCAGGAGCTCGACGTGCTCGAGTCCGGGGCCTACGACGTCGGCGTCTTCGACGTGCTCGGCGACGTGGTGTGCGGGGGGTTCGCCGCGCCGCTTCGCAAGGGCTTCGCGGAGAAGATCGTGATCGTCGTCTCCGAGGAGCTCATGGCCCTCTACGCCGCCAACAACATCGCCAAGTCGGTGCGCACCTACGCCTCGAACGGCGTCTACCTGGCGGGGCTCGTGGCCAACCTAAAGGTAAAGGACGGCAAGTCCGACCGCAAGAGGATCGAGAAGTTCGCCAAGGCCATCGGGACGAGTATCCTCGAGTACATCCCCCGCGACCCGGCGGTGCGCGAAGCCGAGTTCGCGCGCGACAAGACCGTGGTCGAGCGCTCCCCCAAGTGCCCCTTCGCCAAGAGCGTGCGCTCGCTCGCGGCCAAGATACTGGCCGCGCGCAAGGCCGACTGCCCCATCCCCACCCCCATGAACGACAAGCAGTTCTACGGGGGCTGGTAGGGCGTCGCGCACCCGACCAAGTCCCGGCCTTCCCATTTGATACTATACTTACGAGCATCCGGCGGGACCTGATGAAAAAGGAATACCATACCCTCTACCTCATCCCCTGGCACATCGGCGCCAGGGGCGACATGACCTTGAACGCGGTCCACATGGCCCGCCGCCTGCGAGCCTTCCTCGCCGAGGAGGCCGAGGAGGCGCGTTCGCAGTTCTTCAAGGTCCTGCGGCTCGATTGCGCCGGCAAGGAGTTCCTCACGATCCCGGCGCGGCCCGAGCCGGGGTTCGTCAACCGGGTCCTTGCGCTCCTGGCCAAGGAGGACGTGGGGCTGGTCTCCTCCGGAGGCATGCCCTGCTTCGCGGACCCGGGAGGCTGGCTCGTGCGCGACCTGCGTTCCCGCGGAGTCGACATCGCGCCCATGGCCGGGGCGTCGAGCCTGACGACCCTGCTGACCTTGAGCGGCTTCGACTGGCTCGAGGACCCGCCGACTCGGCGCTTCAGCTTCACCTTCTTCGAGGAGACGGGCCCCCACGACGACTTCCGCGAGACCGTGGGCCGCAGGTTCGAGCCGGTCATCGTCTTCCTGCGGGCCCGGGCCTTCGCCTCGTGCCTCAAGATGATGAAGGACCTGGCGGGCCAGAGGCCCATCGCCGCCTTCTTCGACATGACCAAGCCCAAGCCCAAATTCCCGTACGCGGACCAGGTCAGGACCATGTCGGCGAACGAGTGGGAGGCCGGGGTCAAGAAGGTGCGCTGGGAGAAGGTCTCGGACATCGCCCTCATGATCCACCCGGAGGCGTACCGGCGGTGAAGGTCCGGCCCGCGGCTCCGCAGGGCGGGCTGACCCTGGTGCTGACCAGGCGTTGCCCGTTCCGGTGCGGGTTCTGCCCGCAGGCTTTCGAGGAGAAGGACATGGCGCCGCGGGTCCTCGAGGCGGCGCTGCGCGGACTGGGGCCGGCGGCAGCCGGTCTCGGGCCCATCAAGCTCTTCGGCGGCGAGCCCCTGGCCAAGCCGAGCCTGGTCAGGCGGGCCGTGCTCCTGGCGAAAGAGCTGGACCTCAAGGCCGGCATCCTCCTGTCCACCCATGGCGGGCTCATGAACGAGGGGATGCGCCGGTTCCTGGCCGGCCATCCGGAGGTCGAGGTCGCGTTCGGCAAGGCCTCTCCCTGGGCGAGGAGGCTTCCGAGGGTCTGCCTCAATTTCGTGCTGGAGCCGGGACAACATCCGGCAAGGGCTCTCGCGCGAATGCGCGAGGCCCTTGCCTTCCGTTTCCGCAGTTTCAATTTCCTTCCAGTCTATTTCGTCCCCTGGAGCGCCAAGGGACTCGCCGAGTTGGCCCGTTCGTTCCGAGTCCTGGCGCGTCTCATCAAGGGGCTCCGCAAGGCCGGCATGCCGGTCGAGGTCAAGAACCTCCGCCGGCATGGGAGCGTCCCGCTCTACAACGACGGCCCGTGCGTGGACACGGACGGCACGGTCTACGCCTCCAACCTCGTCCTGGCGGCGGGGATGGAGCCTCATGCCGGCCGCCTGCGGCTGGGCCATGTGAGCGAGCCGGGACGGCTGGCGCCGCCGCCGTCTTCGGCCGCGCTCAAGTCGATCCTCCAGGCGGCTTTCGAGCCCCGGGCGCTGGAGGGGACTCTGCGCGCCGACGCGATGCTCACGGAGTTCGTCCATGCCCTGCGCTGACCGGTTCGTCGACGTCCCGCGCGAGCCTCCCGGGAGGATCGAGATACACCTCGGCACCCGCTGCAACAACCGCTGCATCTTCTGCATGAGCTCGGACCGCCGCGACATGCGCGAGCCGTGGGCCACCCTGGAGAGGATCAAGGCCGAGCTGGACCATTTCTTCAAGAAGGGCTGCCGCATGGTGGGGTTCCTGGGCGGGGAGCCCACCGTGCATCCAGACATCATCGAGAGCATCGCCTACGCGAAGTCGCTGGGGTTCGAGAGGATCGCCATCTGCACCGACGGGACCAGGCTCTCGGACATGGCCCTGTGCCGCAAGCTGGTGGATGCGGGGGTGACCAGGGTGACCATCTCGGTCCACAGCCACCTGCCGGAAGTCGAGGACGCCCTCATCACCCGCGTGCCCGGCAACCACGCCAAGAAGGTCGCAGCCATCAGGAACCTGAGGGCATTGAGGGGCGAGGGGCGCCTGCCGGACAACGTCTCCTTGAACCCGGTCCTGTGCCGCCGCAACATGCGGGAGCTCAAGGAGTACGTCCTCTTCTTCGGCGGCCTGGGCGTCGACGACGTCCGCTTCAACTTCATCTGGCCCCATGGGGAGGTCCCCCGCGACCGCGATTGGATACCGTCCTACCGCGAGGCCATGCCCCACGTGGCGCGCATGATGCTGCTGTGCGAGAGGAGCTTGAAGGCGCACGTCACCTTCGGGGCCGTGCCCAAGTGCATGCTCCGCCTGGCCAAGGTCTCGAGCAAGCTCCTGGAGTATCTGGGCGCCAAGTACCTCGACGAGGCGGTCTTCGACCCGTCCAACGACGTGAGCATGGCCAACCTGGAGGGCCGTCCGCAGGACCGGTTCGTCTGGCAGGAGGTCAAACGCGACGTGTTCAAGACCATGTCGCCCAAGTGCCGCGGGTGCCGCTTCTACGCGGGCTGCGACGGGGTCTGGAAGTCCTACGCCGAGCTCTACGGGCTCGGGGAGCTCGATCCCTTGTGACCGCTGAGCGCCGGTTGGGGCGGCTGCTGTTCGCGGCGGGGCTGTTGGCGTGGGGATGGGTGGGCTTGAGGCATATCCCGTACTGCAGCCAGGACCCGCGGTACGTGATCTCGCTGGAGTGGGGATTCTGGCAGAACGCGGAATGGGTGCATCCTCTGTTCGTGCCGCTGTTGGATGTCTGCCGGCGGGTGTTGGGGCTGTTCGGCTACGCGGGCAGGATGTTCGTGCCGGTGGAGCTGATGAACCTGGCGGTCGGCGGGGCGACCTTGGCGGGGCTGTACTACGCGGCGGAGGCGGCGGGCGGGAGCGCTTTGTGCGCGGCCGCGGGGGCGCTGCTGCTGGCGTACTCGTACGGTTTTTGGGAAGGCGCGTTGAGGGCCGACCCCTACGCCCTGGCCGCGGCAAGCTCGGCGGCGGCGTTCTGCCTGCTGACGATAGGTGTGGGCGAGGACGGGCGGCGCAGGTTCGGGTGGGCCGGGGCTGCGGCGGGGTTGGCGGTGGGCTTCCATGCCGCGGGGCTCTCGCTGGCGCCGGTGGCTGCGCTGGCGGCGTGGCTGCGGAGTAAACGGGTCGGGCCTGAGCTGGGTTGGTTCCTCGGGTGCATGGCGGTGGCGGTGGCGTTGGCGTACGCGGTCTTCTTCGCCTACCACGGCATCACGCCGCGGTATTTCGACCGGATCGGGGCCATGCAGATGGTCGAGAACGTCCAGCAGGTTCCGCTGACCTCGATCTACACGAGCCGCGACCCGGCCAAGCAGGTCCGGGATTTCGTGGGGAACGTGGATTACCTTGGGGGCAAGCCGCTGCTGGCGGTGGGAGCGGCGCTGCTGTGCCTGGGCATGGCGACGAGGCTGGGGCGGGAGTGGTTGAAGGGGGAGCGGGGCTCGACGGTCATCCTGGCGGCGGCGCATCTCTTGTCTTACGGCCTTTTCTTCCTGATCAACAACACCAAGAACGGCTTCGTGTACGCGGGGTTTCTGTCGCTGCCGCTGTTGTTCGCGGCGACGGCGGGCGGGACGAGGGCTTCGCGGCTGCTGTTCCCGCCGGCCGCCCTGGTGCTGGCGTGGATGAGCGCCGGCCGCGTGCCCGCGGTGGGGCCCGGGAGCGACCACATCCAGGTCGAGTCGCGCTACCTGCAGGGCCTTCTGGGGCGAGGGGGCGTCGCGCTTCTGCCCGGCTGTCCTGACTGGGCCTTGGTGTATGACCGGCGGCTCGATTTTCTGACGATGGGGGAGAGCCCCGAGCAGGTTGAGACCTGCATCGCGCCGGTCGTGCGCCCCGAGGCGCTGGCCGGCAGGGTCGCTGAGACGCTCAAGCAGGGGCGGCGGGTGTTCCTGCTGGCCGGGGGGCGTCTGCGGGAGGAGAGGGAGGGCGCGCGCTCCCCGTCGCACGTGTTCTGGAACGGCCTCGCGGAGCCCGCCGAAAGGGACCGCGCGATGCTGGCGATTCGGCGGCGTTTGGAAGGGTCGTTCGCCATGGAGTGCGTTTTCCGCTCGCCGCAGGGTTGGGAATACTGCCGGCTGGCTCCCAAGCGCGTCCCGACCGCCGACGCCGTCCCCGAAGGGCGGTCGGGACGCTCGGACTCCGTCCTCGACCGCGCCCAGCGGGTCAAGGGCTGGGCGCCTTCCGCCCTGCGGACGGTGAGGCTGGAGGAGATCGAGCGGGCGCTGGAAGGCCTGCCCGCGAGCGCGGGCAACTTCGTCCGGATGCGGATCGGATACCTGAAGGGGTGGCTGGCCGAGTCGCCGGACGACGTGTTCGCCAAGTACGACCTGGTCGTCCTGGCCGCCGACTTGTTCAAGGACGGGATCCGAAAGTCGGTGAAGGATCGCGGGCAGGCGATTGCGATGCTCGATGCCCTCGTGGAGGGGCGGCCGGGGAACATCGACCTGCGTCTGGAGCGCGCCCGTCTGCTGACGGAGCTGGGGCGCAAGGCCGAGGCGCTCCGGGACCTGGAGCGGACCCTTGCGCTGCGGCCCGCGGAGCCGGAGCTGCGGCGGATGCAGGGGATGTACCGCGGGCTCAAGGAGCCGGGCCGCGTCCTGGCCACGCTGGACCGGCTGGCCGAGCTGCGGGCCAGCGAAGCGGGCCCGCGCATCGAGCGCGGCCAGGAGCTGATGGAGCAGGGCCGCCGGGACGAGGCGCTTGGAGAGCTGAATCGGGCCTTGGCGCTGCGGCCCAGCGAATCGGAACTGCGTCAGATGCAGGGGATGTACCACGGGCTCCACGATACCGACGGCGGCCTGGCCGTGCTGGACCGGCTGGTCGAACTGCGCGCGACCGACGCCGGCGTGCACCTCGAGCGCAAGGTCGAGCTGATGGGGCGGGGCCTTCGCAGCGAGGCCGTCGATGCCCTGGGGCGCCTGGAGGAACTGCGGCCCGGCGACGCCGGCCTGCGCTTGGAGCGCGCCCGGGTGCTCAAGGAGCTGGGGCGCAAGCCCGAGGCGCTCCAGGAGATGGAGCGGGCCTTGGCGCTCTTGGATGCGGTCTCCGGCAAGCGCGCGAGCGATGCGGGGTTGAGGGTGGAGCGCGCGGAGGTGCTCTCCGAGATGGGCCGGCGCAGCGAGGCCCTGCGTGAACTGGCGCGGGCGGAGGAGCTGGTTTGCGAGGGAGAGGCTCTGCTGCGGATGGAGGTGGCGTACCGCGGGCTCAAGGAGTTCGGCCGCGCGTTGGGGGTGCTGGAGACGCTGGCGCGCACGCGCCCCCAGGACGCCGGGGTGCGGGTGAGCCGCGCCGAGGTGCTGATGCACCTTGGGAGGAAGACGGAGGCGCTCGAGTCGTTGGGGCAAGCCTGGAAGCTGGGCCCCGCCGAGCCGGACCTGCGGCGGATCGGGTTTCTGTACCGCGTGCTGGGGGAGCCCCGCCGCGCGCTGGCGTCGCTGGATGCTCTGGCCAAGCTGAGGCCGCGGGACGGGGCCTTGCAGGTGGAGCGCGCGGCTGCGCTGCTGGAGCTGGGGCGCAAGGCCGAGGCGCGGGAGGCGTTCAGGCTGGCGGAGGGTTCCGAGTTGACGCCCGCGGACCTGCGTCGGGCGGCCAGGGGCTATCAGTCCTTGGACGAGTGCGGGGAGGCGCTGAAGATATGGGATTCGCTCGTGCGCAGGCCCTCGCCTTCGGCCAAGGACTTCAGCGACCGCGCGGTGTGCGCGTATCGGCGGGGGGACTGGGAGGGCGCGGTGTCGGACCTGCGCCGGGCCATCGGCCTGGCGCCGCGGGAGCTGGAGGCGTATGTGTCGCTGGCCGCGGTGTACTCGGGTCGCGGGCTTAATAAGCAGGCGCTGGCCGTCTACGACCGGGGCCTGGCGGTGGAGGCTTCCGCGGGGGACGGGGCGCTCAGGCGCCAGCTGGCGGAGGGCAGGGCCCTGGTCCTTCAGAGGATCGGCAAGGCGGCCCCATGAGGACCGCGCGCGCCGCCGCGAAGACGCCGGTGCTTTCGATCATCGGGAGGAGCGGCTCCGGCAAGACCGCCTTGCTGGTCCGGCTCGTCCGGCGGTTGTCCCGGAAGGGCTGGCGCATCGGGACCATCAAGCACTGCAGGCACGGCTTCGAGGCGGACCGGCCGGGCAAGGATTCGTTCCGGCATTTCCAGGCCGGCGCTTCGGCCAGCATGGCGGTCTCCCCGAAGATGCTGGCCGTGGTGAGGAGGCTGAAATGTCCTCTGAGCCTGGCGAGCGTGGTCAAGGAGCATCTGCCGGGCATGGACCTCGTCCTGGCCGAAGGGTTCAAGCGGGAGAGGTTCCCCAGGATCGAGGTCTGGCGGCGGGCCGTGGGCGAGGCTCCGGTCACCGCTCCGGGCGATGCCAGGCTCGTCGCCTTGGTGACCGACCGCCCCTTGCCGGGCTACCGTCAGCCGCAGTTCCATCCGAGCCGGGTCCAGGACATCGTCGAGTTCATCGAGGAGGAGTTCCTATGAAGAGTTGCTGCGCGGGGAGGAAGGACGCGGTGGCGGTCGAGGTGAAGGCGGACGGCAGGCGGGTCCCGATGAAGGCTTTCGTCCAGGACTTCGTCGGGCGCGCCGTCATCGGCATGCTGTCCGCGCTCAAAGGGGTGGGCGAGCCGCGCAGGATAGGAGTGAGGATCACGATCGGCTAGCGATCCCGCGTCATGCATTCCGAGCGAGCCGCTGGTCCTGCCAAGCCGCTGGGGGGCCGGCTTTTTTTCCTGGCCGGGCTGGCCGCCTGGGTGGGGCTTTCTTTGAAGCAGCTGCCGTACTGCTACCACGACATCCACTACCTCCTCTCCTTAGAGTGGGGGTTCTGGGGACCCTCGGAGTGGGTGCACCCGCTGTTCGTGCCTGTCCTGGGCCTGTACCGGGCGCTCCTCGGCTGGTTCGGCTTCACCGGGAGGATGTTCCTGCCCGTGGAGCTGATGAATGTCGGCGCAGGGGTCCTGACCTTGGGGCTCCTGTTCCACGCGGTGGAGCGGCTATGGGGGAGCTCCTGGGTGGCCGCGGCCGGGGCCTTGCTCCTCGGGTTCTCGCACGGGTTCTGGGAAGCGACGCTCAGGTCCGACCCGTACGCCCTGGCGGGCCTAAGCTCCGCGGCCGCGGTGGCCGTGCTGGCGCTGGGCGGGCCGGCGCGGCGCAGGTTCGGGCTTGCCGGGCTGGCGGCCGGGCTCGCCGCCGGGTTCCATGCCGCGGGGCTGTCCCTGGCGTTGGTCGGGATGGTCGCTGCGTGGCGGGAGCGCGGGGGATGGAAGCCTCTCGGCTGGTTCCTGGGGGCCATGGCGCTCGCCGTGGCGCTGTGCCTCGGGGTCTTCGTCGCCTATCACGGGGTCGCGCCCGAGTACTTCGAGCGCCTGAGCGCGGCGGAGGCTTTCGGCAAGATCGAGCAGATGCCCGGGACCTCCATCTACACGAGCCGCGACCCGGTCAAGCAGGCGAAGGACCTGCTCAACTCGCTCTTGCTCGCGGGCGGGACCACGATCCTGGCCGCGACCGCCTTGCTCCTGGTCCTGGCCCTGGCGGCCAGGGTGTTCTCCAAGCGGGCGGCCGAGCCGGACGACGCGGCGTGGCTGGCGTGCGCCAACTTCGCGGCTTACTCGCTCTTCTTCCTCATCAACAACAGCCAGAACGGGTTCGTGTACGCCTCGCTGCTGGCCCTGCCCCTGCTGTTGGGCCGTTGGGCGACCCCGGGACTTCTGCGCTGGGTGTTCGTCCCGGCAGCGTGCGCCGCCGCGGCCTTAGGTTCCATGGTGGAACTGCCGGCCCGTCCTCAGAAGGACCCGATGCGGGTGGAGACGCGGTTCCTCGACGGCCTGCTCGGGCGGGGGGACGTGATGGTCGTGCCCGGCTGTCCTTTCCCGGAGACGCTCTATGAGAGGAGGTTCGACTTCCTGGCAGTCGGCGACCCGGGGGCTCTGGGGACCGTCTGCGTGGCGCCCATCCACCAGGCCGACACGCTCGTCGAGAGGATCGCCGAGACGCTCCGGCAGGGGCGGCGGGTCTACTTCGCGGCCGGGGACCTCGGCGCCGACTTCAACAGCGCGGCGGGGGACGTGAGCGGGGCTCAGAAGCTCAGGCAGGTCTTCTGGACCGCCGCCTCCGGGGACGACGCGTCCTTGCGCGTCGAAGCCATCCTGTCGGTCAGGCGCAAGCTCGATGCGTCCTTCCGCGTGCATTGCGGCATCCGTTCGCCTCAAGGCTGGGAATACTGCGGCCTGCGCGCCAAGCCCGGCGCCAAGACCCGGCCGGGGAAGCGGGTCCAACCCTTGGCGGCGGTCGGCCTGGAGGACTTGGAGATGCTCTCGAAGGCCCTGGCCGGCGAAGGGGTGAGCATCCGCGCCCGGACGGCCGCGAAGTACCTGATGGACTGGCTCTCCGAGTCGCCCGACGACCTGTATGCCAAGCGCGACCTGATCGAGCTGGCAGCCGAGGAGGTGGACCTGCGCGGGGGAGTCGAGCCCGGGGACGCGGGCCGCGTCCCGGCCGGCCAACGCCTTCCCCAAGGGCCGCCGGGACGCTCGGCCTCCGGCCTCGACCGCGTCCTGGCCCTGGTCGACGCCTTGGCCGAGAAGAGGCCGTCCGACGCCGACAAGCTCGTAGGCCGCGCCGAGTTCTACGTGGAATCCGGGCGCAAGGAGGACGCGATCAAGACGTTGAAGAGGGCGCAGGCCCTGGGGCTCTCTCCGAGCGGGCTGCGCAGGGCGGCCTGGTGCTACCAGTCAATGGACGACTGCGCCTCGGCCCTGGCGATCTGGAAGAAGCTGGTCGCCGGCCGCAGGTCAGCGGCCAAGGACCTCAGCGACAAGGCGGTCTGCGAATACCGTCAGGGCAACGCGGAGGTTGCGGTCCTGGACCTGAAAGCCGCCTTGGCCATGGAGCCGGCCGGCCTCGAGGCCTACGTGTCGCTGGCCGCCCTGTATTCCATGCAAGGTTCGTACCGCCTGTCGCTCGACGTCTACGAGAAGGGCCTGGCGGTCAAGGACGCGAAGGGCGCGGCTTCCTTGAGGGAGCAGCTCCTGGAGGGACGCGACCTGGTCCGCAAGAGGCTCTCCGAGGCTCCCCGCGCAGGGGGACCCAAGCCATGACGTCCGCTGCCCTGCCGAAGGCTGAAGGCTGGAGGCTGGCCCGTCTCCTGGCGCGGCACGGTTGGGCCTTGGCGAGGAGGGTCGTGCGGGGAGAGACCCGGTTCGTGGTGACCAGACGCGGCGGCGTGGTCAAGGCCGGAGGCCGAGCGTCGCGGCCGCCGTCGGGAACGGCGTTGGCGGCCGGCGGCGTGGTGGCCGAGTTGGCTCTTGAGAGTCCCGAGGGGGCTGCCGCGGGCGCGAAGGTCTCGGTCGTGCCGGATTTCCGCCTGCGGCTGGTCGGGTCCCACGCGCTCACCGAGGCCGAGCGCCGCGGCATTTCGGATCTCTCGTCGGGCCTCTGCCTGCTCTTGGACGCGATGAAGCCGAAGGCGGCGGCAAGCCTGGTCCAAGCCCAGACCGAATCCCATGAAGGCGCCCAAGGCTTCGACCTCCTGCTCAGGACCACGCTGGCCTGCAACCAGAGGTGCCCCTTCTGCTGCGTCCCGCTCTCGCGCAAGAGGATCGACCCCGCGAGCCTCGAGGCCGAGCTCTCGGCGCTGGCAAGGCGGTTGGGGTCCAGGGGGACGCTGACGCTCTCCGGCGGAGAGCCCTTGGCGGACCCCCGCCTGCCCGGGCTTCTGGAATCCGCCCGAGCCAAGGGCATCCGCAGGTTCGTGCTGCAGACCAACGCCGTCGGCTTGGAGCGGCCGGGCATGATCGAGAAGCTGACGGAGCTGGGAGTGCGTCATTTCTTCGTCTCCTTCCATTCCCACAAGAGCGCGGCCTACGACCGGATCACCGGGAGCAAGGGCCTCTACCCCAGGGCGGTCCGGGCGCTCATGAAGCTCTTCAGCGGCGGAGGTTACGGGGTCACCTGCAACGTGGTGGTCAATGCCTGGAACTACCGCGACCTCCCCGGCCTCATGATCTTCCTGGCGGGCCTTGCCCGCAAGGCCGGGCGCCGGAGGATGGGCTCCCTGGACGTGTTCTTCTCCATGATCAACGGCGTGGGCGTGGCCAAGGCGCCTCGCAGCGCCATGGACCTGGCTGAAGCGGCCCCGTAC